>NZ_CP132360.1:692613-992613 GCF_030758955.1 Agrococcus beijingensis
GGCGGGCTCGGGCAGCAGCCGCGCGGCGAGCCGGGCGAGCGGCGGGCCGAGCAGCGCGCCGATCGCAAGTGTCAGCGCGAGTGGCCAGCCCGGCTGCGGCACGTCGGCGCCGATCGCCGAGAGCGCTGGGCGGAGCGAGGCGACACCCGCTGCCCCGGCCGCCGCGAGCGCGAGCAGGCCGAGCGCGCGGCGCGGCAGCGCCCGCGGCGGGCCCGACTCGTCGGCGTCCCCCGGGGGGCCGCTGCTCGCCGTCGTCGGCGCGGCAGCGAGCAGCGCCAGCACGACGAGGTGGAGCCCGGCGGCGACCAGCAGCAGCACCGCGACGTCGAACGACGGCACGGGCGCTGCGACGATGGTGGACTCGCCGTCGCCGCCGACACCGGCACCGGCACCGAGCGCGGCACCCGATGCGGAGGCGATCGCTGCGGCGATCGCGGTGCCGAGCGCGGCCGCGAGCAGGGTCGGCGCTGGCCGCACCCGCGGCGCGAGCGGCGGGTCGCTCGCCGCGGCTGTGCGCATCGCGCGCACCTGCAGCCCCGCCGCGAGGCCCAGCAGCGCCGCCGGTGCGATCCCCTGCGTCACCGGTTGCGCCATCGCCGCGGCCATCCCAGGCGCCATCCCGAGCATCACCAGGGAGCCCACCGCGGCGAGCGTCACCAGGGCGAGCGCTGACGCGGCCAGCGCGAGCGTGCGCGGTCGGGCTCGGCGCGGGGCGAGCAGCCCGAGGCCGGCCGCGGCGAGCGCGGCGGCCGAGCCGAGCGCGAGCGCGAGCGATCCGCCGTCGTGACGCACCGCATCCGTCACCAGCGTCGTCGCGCCGAAGCCGTTGGCGATCCACACGAGCGCGTGCGCGACCGCCAGCCGCAGGCGCGCGGTCGGCACGCTCAGGCCCCTCGGGGGCGGTCGTCCTCCGCAGGTCGGTCGTCCTCCGCAGGCCGTGCATCGGCGGTGGGCGACTCGGGCTGCGCGGAGCCGGCCTCGACGCCCTCGTCGGCGAGCGCATCCGTCTCGATCTCGCGCACCTCGGTGCGCTCGACCGTCACGGTGCGAGCGCGCTTCGCGAGCGAGCGGTCGATGATCCAGGCGACCAGCCCTCCCACCGCGACACCGAGCACGAAGCCGACGACGATCGCCAGCCCCAGCACGGGGCTGGTGTCGACCGGCGTGCCGTTGGCGTCGGTCGAGGGCGGCATCGCCGATGAGATGAGCCAGGCGGCCACCGCGCCGATGACGGCGCCGATCGCCATGAAGGCCCCGTACCTCGGCGTCCGCCGCACCTGCATCTGCTCGTCGTCGCGCGTCTCGTGCGAGTTCGCGGCGTCGGGCTGAGCGGAGTCGGCGGGGGCGTTCATGCCGCCATGATCCCACGTCGCGCGCAGGCGCCCGGGACGTGGGCGCCGAGCCTCATAGCGAATCGCTAGTGTCGGTCATGGGCGGTTTCGCCCATGACGACCCCTGCACCACAACGGAGTGAATCCATGTCGAACGCCACGGCTGAGAAGCCCACCGGCGCGCCGCTCGCACGCGCGATGCGGCCCCTGAACACCCTCGTCGAGCGGTGGATCCCCTCGGCGCTGGTCTTCGCGATCGTGCTGACCCTGGTGGTCGCCGTGCTCGCGCTGACGGTGACCCAGACCAACCCCGTCGACCTCGTCGACCACTGGGGCGACGGGCTCTCGGGCCTGCTCGCCTTCATGACCCAGATGGCGCTGATCCTGCTGCTCGGCCACATGCTCGCGAACACCCGCCCCGTGCGGAAGCTGCTGACCAAGCTGTCTGCGCTGCCGCAGACGCCGGTGCAGGCCTACCTCTTCGTGTTCGTGATCGCCGCGGTCGCGTCGCTCATCACCTGGGGCCTCGGCCTCGTCGTCGGCGGCCTGCTGGCGCGCGAGGTGGCCGCCTCGGGCAAGGAGCGCGGCCTGAAGCTGCACTTCCCGATGCTCGTCGCCGCAGGCTTCTCGGGCTTCGTCGTGTGGCACATGGGCTACTCGGGCTCCGGCCCGCTGACCGCCGCCACCCCCGACTCGTTCATCTCGCAGAGCCTCGGCGGCGGCGTCGTGCCGATCACCGACACCACCTTCGCGCTGCCGAACCTGATCGGCGCCGTCGCCACGATCGTCGTCGTCGCCGTGGCCCTGTCGCTCGTCGCACCGCGCGGCAGCGACAGGATCGTCGAGCTGCAGGTCGACCTGCGCGAGCAGCTCGCCGAGGGCGAGGAGGAGGTCGTCACCCCCGCCGATCGCATCGACGCGAGCCGCATCATCACGCTCATCGTCGGCGCCGCGCTGGTCTTCTACCTGGTGGTGCACTTCGTGCGCGGCGGCACCCTCACGCTCGACATCGTCAACTGGTCGTTCCTGGCGCTCATCTTCCTGCTGGTGCGCAACCCGTTCGAGATCATCCGGCTCACGAAGGAGGCGGCCTCGAACGTCGGCGAGATCCTTCTGCAGTTCCCGCTCTACGCCGGCATCCTCGGCATCATGACCGGCTCCGGCCTGATCCAGGTGTTCTCCGACTGGTTCGTGTCGGTCTCGACGCCCACGACCTTCGGCGTGCTCGCGCTGCTGTCGGCGGGCCTCGTGAACTTCTTCGTGCCCTCCGGCGGCGGGCAGTTCGCGGTGCAGGCGCCGATCCTGCTCGACGCCGCCGAGCGGCTGGGCGTCGACCCGGCGATCCCGATCATGGCGGTCGCCTACGGCGACCAGTGGACGAACATGATCCAGCCCTTCTGGGCGCTGCCGCTGCTCGCCATCGCCGGGCTCAAGATGCGCGACATCCTCGGCTACACGACAGTGACGCTCATCGCCTCGGGCCTGGTGTTCGCGTCGATCCTGCTGATCTGGTCGCTGTAGCGAGCAGGTAGCTCGCTCTGTTCCGCGCAGCCGCGGCGGCCCTCCGGCCGCCGCGGCTGTCGTGCGTCGGCAGCGCGAGCGCGCCGGCGCCCGTCAGCGGTGGTGCTGCAGCAGGGAGTTCAGCGACAGCGACGTCTTCGACAGCGAGCTCGACCGCAGCGACGACCGCGTGAGCGCCGAGCCGTGCTGCTTGATGCGCTCGGCGTCGGCGGAGTCGAGCCGCCCGACCAGCGCCTGCGTCGCCTCGTCGAGCCGCATCGGCAGCGCGGTGCTCGCCGCCTGCTGCGCCAGCTTGGCCGCCTGCTGCGATGCGCGACGCACGTCCTGCGCCGCCCGGCGGGGATCCGCCTGGCCGCTCAGCAGCTGCTCGGCGCGCTCGCCGGTGCTGCGCCGCAGCTCCTCGATGCGCTGCAGCCGGTCGGCTCCCGGCGCCTGCGGCTGCCGCTGCGGCTGAGCCTGCGCGGCCTGCTGCTGCACTGGCCGCTGCTGCACTGGCTGCTGCACTGGCCGCTGCATCGGCTGCTCCGAGGGCCGCTGCGCCTGCACGTACTGCTGCACCCGCTGCGGCTGCTGCGCGTGCACCTGCGGCTGCTGCCCTGAGCGACGGGCCCGCTCCTGCTCGGCCTCCTGCGCCACCGCCTCGATCCGGTCGCGCCACGACTGCGGCACCTTGTTCTGCAGGTGCTCGGCCTGCGAGCTCACCTGCGAGACGCGCTGGTCGACCTCGCGGCGCACCTGCTGCGCGCCCGTGCGCACCTGCTCCTGCGCACGGCTGCTGGCGCTGCGGGCGAGCTTCATGAGCGCGCTCCAGCCGCCGCGCAGCATGAGGAACCCCACGAACGTCGACAGACCCGCGAGCAGCAGCGGCACGGCCGCCTCGCTCAGCGCATCCTCGACGCCGATCACCAGCGCCGACTGGGCGATCCAGCTCACCCACTGGACCAGCGCGGGCACGCCGTTGAAGAGCAGCACGATGCCGACGATCAGGATCACCAGCGGTGCGATGAACCCCTGCGGGCGGACGACTTGGGCCATGGCCTCAGTATGGCCCTCGGGGCGGGGAGCGCCAGGGGCTCTGCGCGGTGCGATCGATCCGCGGCGCAGACCGAAGGGTCCTAGGCGGAGAGGCGAACCAGCGGCAGCCAGGCCGACACGTCGGCGCGCACCCCCGACGCCCGCACGGCTCCGCGACCCACCGCATCCGCCCATGTCTCCGTGCCGCTGGCGAGCGCCAGCCAGGTCGCGACGTCGGTCTCGATCACGTTCGGCGGCGTGCCCCGCGTGTGGCCTGGCCCCTCGACGGCCTGCACCGCGCCGAAGGGCGGCACCCGCACCTCGACGCTCTTGCCGGGCGCTCGCTCGGCGAGGCACTGCAGCGTGTAGCGCACCGCGAGCGCCCGATCGGGGCGGGCGGCGTCGGGCAGCAGGGCGGCCCGCACGGCGTCGACACCGTCGAGATCGGGGATGCGCTTGGCCACCCCGCAAGGCTAGTCGCGGCCGCAGACGCAGACGCTTTCACAGGCGATGCATCCGGGTCGGCACGCCGAGGGGCCTCAAGGGTTCGTAGAATGGGCGGGTGCGGATCCTGGTACTCGGCAGCGGCGCGCGCGAGCACGCCATCATCGCGGCACTCCTCGCGGAGGGCGGCCACGATGTCACAGCCGCGCCCGGCAACGCCGGCATCGCCACCGACGTCGAGACGGTGCGCATCGACATCAAGCAGCCCGACCTCGTCACCGAGTTCGCGGTCGACGGCGGCTTCGACCTCGTCGTGATCGGCCCGGAGGCGCCGCTCGTGGCCGGGGTGGCCGACGCGCTGCGGAAGGCCGGCGTGCCCGCGTTCGGCCCGACGAAGGCGGCCGCCGCGATCGAGGGCTCGAAGTCGTTCGCGAAGCAGATCATGGCGCAGGCCGGCGTGCCCACCGGCGCCGACGTCACCGCCACGACGATGGCAGAGGTGCAGGCGGCGCTCGACAGCGCGACGCCGCCCTATGTGCTGAAGGCCGACGGCCTCGCCGCCGGCAAGGGCGTCATCGTCACCGACGACCGCGCGGCGGCCGAGGCGCACGCCGAGGCGTTCCTGCCCGACGGCCCGATCCTCATCGAGGAGTTCCTCGCCGGCCCCGAGGTGAGCCTGTTCGTGCTGACCGACGGCGAGCACGTCGTGCCCCTCGCCCCCGCGCAGGACTTCAAGCGGCTCGGCGACGGCGACGCGGGCCCCAACACCGGCGGCATGGGCGCGTACTCGCCGCTGCCGTGGCTCGCCGAGCGGTACGGCAGCGAGCAGGCCTTCGTCGATGAGGTCGTCGAGACGGTCGCGCTGCCCACGATCCGCGCGATGGCGGCGCACGGCACGCCCTTCACGGGCCTGCTCTACTGCGGCCTGATCGTCACCGACGCGGGCGTGAAGGTGATCGAGTTCAACGCGCGCTTCGGCGACCCGGAGACGCAGGTGGTGCTGCCGCGCATCGAGTCGGGGCTGGCGGATGCGCTCCTGGCGGCCGCGAACGGCACCCTCGGCTCCGTCGCGCCACTGGTGTGGCGCGACTCGGCGGCGGTCGCGGTGGTGCTCGCGAGCGAGGGCTACCCCGGCGACCCGATGACGGGCCGCCCGGTCGAGGGCGTCGACGATGCCGAGGCGCTGGAGGGCGTGCAGGTGCTGCACGCCGCGACCGGCCGCGGCGAGCAGGGCCTGACCGCCACCGGCGGCCGGGTGCTGAACGTCGTCGGCACGGGTGCCACGCTCGCCGAGGCGCGCGAGCGCGCCTACGCGGGGCTCGGCAGGATCTCGCTGCTGGGCGGCCAGTCGCGCTCGGACATCGCGGCGAAGGCGTGACGGCTCTCGCGGCGTCGGCCGAGCTGCCCGGCTGGTCGCTGGCCTACAGCGGCAAGGTGCGCGACCTCTATGTCGCCGAGGGCGAGTCGCTCGCGACGGCCGCCGAGATGCTGATGGTCGCCTCCGACCGGGTCTCGGCGTTCGACCAGGTGCTCGAGCCCGCGATCCCCGGCAAGGGCGAGCTGCTGACGACCCTGACGCGCTGGTGGATCGACCGGCTGGGGCTGCCCTCGCAGCTCGCGCCCGACGCCGACGCCCGCACGCCCGAGGCGGTGCGCGGCCGCGCGATGCTGGTGCGCACCCTCGACATGCTGCCCGTCGAGTGCGTGGTGCGCGGCCGGGTGACCGGTTCGGGGCTCAAGGAGTACCGCCAGGTCGGCTCGATCTCTGGCGTCGTGCTGCCCGCCGGGCTCGACGACGGCGACGCGCTGCCCGAGCCGATCTACACGCCCGCCTGGAAGGCGCCGCAGGGCGAGCACGACGAGAACGTCTCCTACGAGCGCACCGTCGAGCTGGTCGGCGAGGCCGATGCCGCCGCGATCCGCGACCTGGCGCTGGCCGTCTACGCGCAGGGCGCGGCGATCGCGGCCGAGGCAGGGCTGGTGCTCGCCGACACCAAGTTCGAGTTCGGGCGCGACCGCGTCACGGGCGAGCTGATCCTGGCGGATGAGGTGCTCACCTCGGACTCGTCGCGGTACTGGGACGCCGAGGCCCTCGAGGCCGGCCGCGTCGAGTCGTTCGACAAGCAGATCGTGCGCGACTGGCTGGCGGCGAACTGGGACGGCGAGGGCGCGGCACCCGCGCTGCCCGACGACATCGTCGAGCGCACGGCGGCCCGCTACGGCGAGCTGCTGGCCAAGCTGACGGGTTCGCCAGCGGACGCGACCCCCGCCCGCTGACCCGCCCCGCCGACCCGCGCGCCGGCGCGCGCCACGGACAGCCCGGCAGATGTAGGGCCATGGGTCGCTTCTGACGCGCGTCAGCGACCACAAGCCCTACATCTGCGGAGACAGGTGGCGAGCCGCGGCCGCCGGCCGGCCCGACCAGCGGGGCAGCGCTGCTCAGACCTGCGGCGCGCTCCAGGTGTTGCAGGCACCGACGCCGTCGTTGTAGCCCGTGGCGAGCCAGTTCGCGCGCTGCTCGCTCGAGCCGTGCGTCCAGCCCTCGGGGTTCACGCCGCCGCCGCCCATCTGCTGCAGCCGGTCGTCGCCGATCGTCTGCGCCGCGTTGAGCGCGTCGTTCATCTCGGTCTGCGTGGGCGCGATGAGCAGCGGCGCCCCGCCGTCATCATCCGCGGTCTGCGAGGCCGCCGCGATCCACGCGCCGGCGTAGCAGTCGGCCTGCAGCTCGGAGCGCACCGCAGTCGACTGCGGCCCGGTGTCGCCCTGCTGCACCCGCTGCAGGTCGCCGGTGACGTTCTGGATGTGGTGGCCCCACTCGTGCCCCAGCACGTACAGCTGCGCCAGGTTGCCGCCCGAGGCGCCGAACTGGTCGCGCATCTGCTGGAAGAAGGTGGTGTCGAGGTAGATGCGCTCGTCGGGCGGGCAGTAGAACGGCCCGACGGCGCTCGTCGCACCGCCGCAGCCGGTCTCGACCTGCCGGTCGAACAGCTGCACCGTCGGGTCGCGGTACTCGAGGTTGTTCGCGGCGAACGTCGTCTCCCAGAACTGCGACATCGAGTCGGCGCCGCCTTCCATGCGGCAGTCGATGTTGGCCGGGTCGTTGGCCTGCTCGCCGGTGCAGCCGGTGATCTCCTCGCCCGACTGCGTCTGCGACTGCGGATCGATCGGCTGGCCAGGAGCGAGGCCGGTGAGGTCGACGCCGAAGAACATCGACACGAGCACCAGGATGACGGTCAGGATGCCGCCGCCGCCGATCGCGATCGCGCCGCCGCCGCGCCCGCCGCCACCGCCGCGGCTCACGCTCGTGGTGTCGAAGTTCGCATCGCCCCTGAAGGTCATGGCGAAACAATAGCCCCGCGCTCCTCCTGAAGACCCGGAAGCCGCACCCGCGCTCTCGGCGGCACCCGACGCATCCGTAGACTGGAGGCTGCACCCCGACCACCTCACCGTTTAGGGAGACCCATGGCCCTCATCGTCGTCGACGTCATGCCGAAGGCCGAGATCCTCGACCCGCAGGGCAAGGCGGTCACCCGCGCGCTCGCCCGCCTCGGCCACGAGGCGGTGGGCGACGTGCGCGTCGGCAAGCGCTTCGAGCTCACCGTCGACGGCGAGGTGACGGATGCGCTGCTCGCGCAGGTGCGCACGGTCGCCGAAGAGGTGCTCGCGAACACCGTCATCGAGGACGTCGTGGGCGTGCAGGTCGTGGAGGCCGCGTCGGCGCAGGGATCCGCGCAGTGAAGGTCGGCGTCATCACCTTCCCCGGCACGCTCGACGACCGGGACGCGCAGCGGGCCGTGAAGGTGGCCGGTCACGAGCCGGTCGCCCTCTGGCACGGCGAGCACGACCTCAAGGGCGTCGACGCGCTGGTGCTGCCGGGCGGCTTCTCGTACGGCGACTACCTGCGCTGCGGCGCGATCGCCGCGCTGTCGCCGATCATGACCGAGGTCGTCGAAGCCGCCGAGCGCGGCATGCCGGTGCTCGGCATCTGCAACGGCTTCCAGATGCTCGCCGAGGCGCGACTGCTGCCGGGCGGCCTGGTGCGCAACGAGACCGGCCTGTTCGTGCGCCGCGACCAGCGCCTGCGGGTCGAGAACGCATCGACCGCCTGGACGAACCGCTTCGAGCAGGGCCAGGAGATCGTCATCCCGCTGAAGAACGGCGAGGGCCGGTTCGTCGCGACGCCCGATGAGGTCGCGCGCATCGAGGGCGAGGGGCTCGTCGCCTTCCGCTACGTGGGCGAGAACCCGAACGGGTCGATCGACGACATCGCCGGGCTGACGAACGCCGCCGGCAACGTCGTCGGCCTCATGCCGCACCCCGAGCACGCGGTCGAGCTCGGATTCGGCCCGACCACGACGCGCATGAAGGCGGGTCTCGACGGCCTCGAGATCTTCAAGTCGGCGCTGGAGCGCATCGCCGCCTGACCCGACTCCGCACGGCCGCGCGACCCGACCATCGTCGCCCGACGGAGCGCTGCACAACGCAAGCCGAGGCGCGGCGTTCGGCACCGATCTCGCCCACAGCTCCCGGGCTGCGGCTGGATCGACCGCGCGGGCTTGCGTTGTGCACCGGCGCGTGGATGTAGGCTGTCTACATGACCGCCGCCACCGCATCCACCACCGGACTCAGCCCGAAGCGGCTCTACCGCTTGCTCGCGATCGCCGAGGCGATCACCTGGACGCTGCTGATCGTCGCGATGATCGCCAAGTACGGCTTCGGGGTCGAGGCGCTCGTGCCCATCGCCGGCCCGATCCACGGCTTCGTCTTCATCGCCTACGCGGCGATGCAGCTCGTCGTCGGCCACAACCAGCGCTGGTCAATCGGCACGCTGCTGCTCGGCATCGTCACGGCGGTCGTGCCCTACGCGACGATCCCGTGGGAGCGCCGCATCGCCCGCCGGGGCCTGCTCGACGGGGCCTGGCGCACCGAGGCGAGCGACGACCCGCGCGACGCCCGCTGGATCGACCGGGCATACCGGTGGGGCATCACCCACCCGCTGCGCTCGGCGCTCATCGTGGTCGCCCTCGTCGCCGTCGTCTTCGTGGTGCTGCTGAACGCCGGCCCGCCCAGCGAGTGGTTCTCCTGACGACGACGGCGGGCGACCCGACGCATCCGCCCGCTCGATAGGATCGAGAGACCGCCGAGCAGAGCCCCCGAAGGGCTCGACGCCGAGGAGAGCCGTGAGCGCAGCACCCCGCACCATTCCCCGTGACACCGTCGAGGTGGCCGCATCGACCCCCGAGCGCGAGCAGCCGTTCGCCGCCCTGGGCCTGAAGCCCGACGAGTACGAGCAGATCCGCACGATCCTCGGCCGCCGCCCGACGAGCGCCGAGCTCGCCATGTACTCGGTGATGTGGAGCGAGCACTGCTCCTACAAGTCGTCGAAGACGCACCTGCGCACCTTCGGGCAGAAGGTGACGCCCGAGATGCAGGAGCGCCTGATGGTCGGCATGGGCCAGAACGCGGGCGTCATCGACGTCGGCGAGGGCTGGGCCGTCACCTTCAAGATCGAGTCGCACAACCACCCCTCGTTCGTCGAGCCGTTCCAGGGCGCCGCGACCGGCGTCGGCGGCATCGTGCGCGACATCATCTCGATGGGCGCCCGCCCGGTCGCGGTGATGGATGCGCTCCGGTTCGGTGCGATCGACCACCCCGACACCGCTCGGGTCGTCCACGGGGTCGTCGGCGGCATCTCGTTCTACGGCAACTGCCTCGGCCTGCCGAACATCGGCGGCGAGACGGTCTTCGACGCCGTCTACCAGGGCAACCCGCTCGTCAACGCGCTCGCCGTGGGCGTGCTGCGGCACGAGGACCTGCACCTCGCCAACGCCACCGGCGTCGGCAACAAGGTCGTGCTCTTCGGTGCCCGCACCGGCGGCGACGGCATCGGCGGCGCATCGATCCTCGCCTCCGAGTCGTTCGACGACGAAGGCCCCGCCAAGCGGCCCGCCGTGCAGGTGGGCGACCCGTTCGCCGAGAAGGTGCTCATCGAGTGCTGCCTCGAGCTCTACGCGGCCGGCGTGGTCGAGGGCATCCAGGATCTCGGCGCCGCCGGCATCTCGTGCGCCACCAGCGAGCTCGCCGCCAACGGCGACTCGGGCATGAAGGTCGAGCTCGATCACGTGCTGCTGCGCGACCCCACGCTCACGGCCGAGGAGATCCTCATGTCGGAGTCGCAGGAGCGCATGATGGCGATCGTGAGCCCTGCGAAGCTCGACGAGTTCCTGGCGATCACCAGCAAGTGGGATGTCGAGACCAGCGTGCTCGGCGAGGTCACCGGCGACGGACGCCTCGTCATCACCCACACCGGCGAGACGATCGTCGACGTCGACCCGAAGACGGTCGCGATCGACTCCCCCGTCTACGACCGGCCGATGGCGCGGCCCGACTGGCAGGACGCCCTGCAGGCAGACAGCGCCTCCGTCCTGGCGCGCGTCTCGGGCGCGGCGCTCGGCGACCAGCTGCGCACCCTGGTCGGCTCGCCCAACCTGGCCGACGCATCCTGGATCACCGACCAGTACGACGACTACGTGCTCGGCAACACGGCGCTGTCGATGCCCGACGACGCCGGCATGGTGCGCATCGACGAGGAGTCGGGGCTCGGCTTCGCCGTCGCGGTCGACGCGAACGGCCGCTACTGCCAACTCGACCCGCGCGAGGGCGCCAAGGCGGCGCTCGCCGAGGCCTACCGCAACGTGGCCGTCTCGGGCGCGATGCCGGTGGGCGTGAGCGACTGCCTGAACTTCGGCAACCCCGAGATCCCCGCGGTCATGTGGCAGTTCGCCGAGGCCGTCGACGGCCTCGCCGACGCCTGCGTCGAGCTCGGCATCCCGGTCACCGGCGGCAACGTGTCGTTCTACAACCAGACCGGCGAGACGCAGATCCACCCGACGCCCGTCGTCGGCGTGCTCGGCATCATCGACGACGTCGACCGTCGCCTGCCCTCCGGCTGGCAGGACGACGGCCAGGCGCTGTTCCTGCTCGGCACCACCCGCGACGAGCTCGACGGCTCGGCTTGGGCCGGCGCCATCCACGACCACCTCGGCGGGCTGCCGCCCAAGGTCGACCTGCCCGCCGAGAAGCAGCTCGCCGGCCTCATGCAGGGCATCGCCTTCGAGGGCCTCGCGACCTCGGCGCACGACCTCTCGGAGGGCGGCCTCGGCGTCGCCGTCGTCGAGAGCGCCCTGCGCTTCGGCATCGGCGCGCGCATCTGGCTCTCCGGCCTGACCGAGCGCGACGGCATCGACGAGACCGCGGCGCTCTTCTCCGAGTCGGGCGCGCGCGCGATCGCCGCCGTCGCCCGCGAGGACGAGGTGAAGTTCACCGGCATGTGCGAGGCGCGCGGCGTGCCCGTGCTGCGCATCGGCGTCACCGACGCCACCAGCGGCACGATCGAGATCCAGGACGTCGCGACGCTGTCGCTCGACGAGCTGCGCGCCTCGAACCGCGAGACGATCCGCGGCCGCTTCGCGTAGGCGCCCGACGGTCAGCCGTTCCGGCGGGCGCGGCTGACCGCCACGGCGGCGCTCCGCGAGCCTATGCTTCAGCCATGGACCTCACCGTGCCCGCAGTCAACATCTTCGCCGTGCTGCTCGCGACCGTCGCCGCGATGGTCGTCGGCTTCGTCTACTACCACCCGAAGGTGCTCGGCACGTCGTGGATGAAGGCCATCGGCCACACTCCCGACTCGGTCGGCAAGGGGCCGAAGCCGTGGGTGTATCCGCTGATCATCCTGTGCGCGTTCGTCACCGCCTGGGTGCTCGCCGGCGCCACCTGGATCGCGTTCGAGTTCTACGGCGGCAGCTTCCTGCTGAACGCGCTCGTCACCGGCTGGATCCTCTTCGTCGGCTTCACCATCTCGCGCGTGGTCGTGCACGACGCGTTCGACCCGCGCGGGTTCCGCGTCACCGGCCACACGGCCCTCAACGAGTTCCTGATCATCACGGTGATGGCGCTCATCATCGGCGTCTGGCCGCCGGCCGCATGAGCGACATCTCGCTGACCCTGGAGCGGTCGATCGATGCTTCGCCGGATGCAGTGTGGCACGTGCTCACGGATCTCGAGGGCTCGCAGACGGTGCTGTCGGGCGCGACCCGCATCGAGCGGCTCGCAGGAGTCGGCTACGCGATCGGCACCCGCTGGCGCGAGACGCGCACGATGATGGGCCGCGAGGCGACCGAGGAGATGGAGGTCGTCGGCATCGATCCGGGCCGATCGACCACCATCGCCGCGGAGGCGAACGGCATGCGCTACCGCACCGAGTTCACGCTCGAGCCGCAGCCCGCCGCCGAGGGCCGCGCGGGCACGCTGCTGCGCATGCGCTTCAGCGGCACCTACCAGACCCTCTCCTGGGTGCAGCGGGTGGTGGCGAAGCTCACCTCGGGCATCGGCATGCGCGTGACCCGCAGGATCATGCAGCAGGACCTCGACGACATCGCCGCGGCTGCCGCGGCGCTCTGAGCGCCGTCGCGGAACGCGCGTAGCCTGCGCGACTGGAGCGCGGCATCCGCGGCGCCCTGCCGAGCACGTCGCGAAACGCGGAGATCCCACGAGACGCGGACGATGCATCCGCGTCTCATGGCCGAACGCGAATCGATCCGCTTTCGGTGACCGACCGACCGCTCTGCGAGCCGATCCTCGGTCGGTGACCGGCGGGCCGCGCCCGCTGCAGACGCCTGAGCTCAGGCCTCGCCGGCGATCCGCTCGTGGTGGTGGATCACCTCGGCGATCACGAAGGTGATGAACTTCTCGGCGAACTCGGGATCGAGGTCGGCATCCTCGGCCAGCCGCCGCAGCCGCGCGATCTGCGTCGCCTCGCGCGACGGGTCCGACGGCGGCATCGCGTGGGCGGCCTTCAGCTCGCCGACCGCCTTCGTCAGCTTGAAGCGCTCCGCGAGCGTGTGGATGAGGATCGCGTCGACGTTGTCGATGGAGTGCCGGTAGCGGGCCAGCTGTTCGTCGGGCGTGCTCATGGCTCCAGCCTATTTCGCCCGCTGCGCCAGGCGCGCCTCGAGCCCGCGCCGCACCGCCGGCCACTCCGACGCCACGATCGAGTAGACCACCGTGTCGCGCAGCGTGCCCTTGTAGACCTGATGGCTGCGCAGCACGCCATCCTGCTTCGCGCCCAGCCGCTCGATCGCGTCGCGCGACTGCCGGTTGTGCCAGTGCGTGCGGAACTCCACCGCCACGCAGCCCAGCACCTCGAACGCCCGCTCGAGCATGAGCAGCTTGATCGCCGCATTGACGCCGGTGCCCTGCTGCGACACCGCCATCCAGGTCGAGCCGATCTCGAGCCGCGGCGTCTCCGCCTCGATGTTCATGTAGGTGGTCTGGCCCACAGCGCGGCCCGCCACCACGATCGTCCAGGGCGCCATCGTGCCGGCATCGAGCAGCGCGAGCCGCCGGTCGATCTCGGCGCCGACGGCGCTCGGCTCGGGCACCGAGGTGTACCAGGCGCGCTCCCACAGCTCGCCCTCGGCGGCCGCGAGCGCGAGGTCGGCCGCGTGCTCGTGCGACAGCGGCTCGAGGGTGGCGAGCGGATGCGTCAGCACGGGTCGGTCGAGGATGCTCGGCTTGGAGGTCGGTTCGGTGCTCGTCACCCGCCCATTCTGCCGTTGCCCGCTCCGGCGGCGCGTGCGACGATGCGACCGTGTCCGTGCACTTCGGCAGAGCCGCCTTCGAGCTCGTCGACCTGGTCGACCGGGTGCCGCGCGAGCGGCTCGACCGGCCGGGCCTCGGCGAGTGGAGCCTGCGCGAGCTGATCGGCCACACCTCGCGCGCGATCAGCACGGTCGTCGACTACCTCGCGCAGCCGGAGCCGGCCGAGGTGACCGTGCACTCGGCCTGCGAGTACCTCGAGGTCGTGCTGCGGCAGCAGGGCGACGACGAGGCGATCGAGCTGCGTGGCCGAGCGGCGGCGCAGCAGCTCGGCGACGATCCGGCGACCGCCATCGCCGAGCTGGCGTCTGCCGCGGTCGCGGCGGTCGACGCGGTGGGCCTCGACCGCCTGATCGCCGTCGGCCTGCCCGCCGCCGGCGTCGCCATGCGGCTCGAGGAGTACCTGCGCACGCGGGTGTTCGAGCTCACCGTGCACGGCGTCGACATCGCCGATGCCGCGGGGCTCGACTGGACGCCGCCGAGTGGGCACCTGGTCGACGCCCTGCACCTGGCCGCGGTCAACGCATCCGCCCGTGAACGGGGCCTGGAGGCGCTGCGCTACCTCACCGGCAGGCGTCCGGATGCGGGGCTCGAGGGCGTCATGCGCGCCGGTCGTTGACGACCCTATGGAGCGAAAACAGCGATTTGGTAGGATCGAGGGCTGTCTGATCCCGCCCGGAAGGCCTCTGTGACCCAGCTCCACCCCCACCTCGCCCCCGTCTTCGACGACGTGCTGAAGCGCAACCCCGGGGAGGCGGAGTTCCACCAGGCAGTGTTCGAGGTGCTCGAGAGCCTCGGGCCGGTGGTGGCGAAGCGGCCCGACTACGTCGACGCACAGATCCTCAGCCGCATCGTCGAGCCCGAGCGGCAGATCATCTTCCGGGTGCCGTGGATCGACGACCGGGGCACGGTGCAGATCAACCGCGGCTTCCGCGTGCAGTTCAACTCTGCGCTCGGCCCGTACAAGGGCGGCCTGCGGTTCCACCCGAGCGTCTACCTCGGCATCATCAAGTTCCTCGGCTTCGAGCAGATCTTCAAGAACTCCCTCACCGGGCTGCCCATCGGCGGCGGCAAGGGCGGCAGCGACTTCGACCCCAAGGGCAAGTCCGACATCGAGATCATGCGCTTCTGCCAGTCGTTCATGACCGAGCTGCACCGCCACATCGGGCAGTACACCGACGTGCCCGCGGGCGACATCGGCGTCGGCGGCCGCGAGCTGGGCTTCATGTTCGGCCAGTACAAGCGGCTGACGAACGCGTACGAGTCGGGCGTGCTCACCGGCAAGGGCGTCACCTGGGGCGGCTCGCAGGTGCGCAAGGAGGCCACCGGCTACGGCACGATCTACTTCCTCGAGCAGGTGCTGCTCGCCAAGGGCGAGACCTTCGAGGGCAAGAGGGTCGTGGTCTCCGGCTCCGGCAACGTGGCGATCTACGCGATCGAGAAGGTGCAGCAGCTCGGCGGCATCGTCGTCGCCGCCTCCGACTCGTCGGGCTACATCGTCGACGAGGACGGCATCGACCTCGAGCTGCTCAAGGAGATCAAGGAGGTGCGGCGCGGCCGCATCGCGGAGTACGTCGAGCACCGCCCCAAGGCCTCGTTCTCGTCGAACGGCAGCACCATCTGGTCGGTGCCGTGCGACATCGCCGTGCCCTGCGCGACCCAGAACGAGCTCGACGAGGCCGACGCCCAGACGCTGGTGCGCAACGGCTGCATCGCGGTCGGCGAGGGCGCCAACATGCCGACCACGCAGGGCGCAGCGCGCGTGTTCGCCAGCGCCGGCGTCGCCTTCGCGCCCGGCAAGGCCGTCAACGCCGGCGGCGTCGCCACCAGCGCGCTCGAGATGCAGCAGAACGCCTCGCGCGACTCGTGGACCTTCGAGCACACCGACGCCCGCCTGCACGAGATCATGAAGGGCATCCACGACCGCTGCTGGGAGACCGCCGACGAGTACGGGCGCCCCGGCGACTACGTGGCCGGCGCCAACATCGCGGGCTTCAACCGCGTGGCCGACGCCATGCTGGCACTGGGCGTCATTTGACCGGCCGACTCCCAGGGACCGACCGTACCCTGACCCGAGCACCGGAGGGGGCCCGCTTGAGCGACATGATGCAGGCACAGTCGGCCGCGTTCGACGCCCACGTGCGTCGCCGTGCGCAGCGCGCGCACGTCGCCGACCGCATGCTCACCAAGCGCTGGATGGTTCGCAGCTTCCTGCTGCTGCACGGCGCCGCGCTGGTGGTGCTGCTGCCCGAGATCATCGCGGGCGGCACGATCGGCGACCTGCCGCTCTACCGCGAATGGGCGATGGATGCGTTCGAGGGCGGCACGATCATCGGCCTCGAGGCCGACTGGGTCTACCCGCTGCTCGCGTGGCTGCCGATCGGCGCCGCGAACCTGCTCGGCGCTCCGCTCTACCAGCTGCTGTGGTTCGCCATGACCGCCGGTCTCAACTGGTGGGCCCTCTTGGTCGTCAGTGACGGCGGCCGCAGCCGCAACGGCATGCTCGCCGGATACACCGCCATGTTCGGGTTCCTGCTGCTCAGCCCGGTGGCGCTGCTGCGCCTGGAGGGCATCACCGGACCGCTCGTCGTCATCGCGCTCGTGTGGCTCGCCAAGCGCCCGCTCGTCTCGGGCGCCCTGCTGGCGATCGCCACCTGGATCAAGGTGTGGCCGGCGCTCGTCATCGGGGCGATCGTGGCGGTGCGCCGCGAGCGCTGGCTGGTGGTCGCCGCCGGCTTCGCCGTCACCGCCGCCACCGCCGCGATCAGCGTCGCATCGGGCGGGCTGTCGCACCTGTTCAGCTTCCTGAGCACCCAGGGCGACCGGGCGCTGCAGCTCGAGGCGCCCATCGCGACGCCGTGGGTGTGGCTGGCCTCGGTCGACGCCTTCGGCTCCCGCGTCTACCAGAACTACGCCCTCGCGACCCGCGAGGTGGTCGGCCCGCTCGACGACTTCGCCATCGTGCTGTCGACGCCGCTGCTCGTCGCGGCGGTCGCCGCGATCGCCGGGCTCATCCTGTGGGCGCGGCGCCGAGGCGCCTCCGACCACGACCTGCTGCTCGTCGGCGCGTTCGCGCTCGTGGCCGCATCGATCGTCTTCAACAAGGTCGGCTCGCCGCAGTACCTGCTGTGGCTGCTGCCGGTGGTCGTGGTGGCGATGCGCACGCCGACGCCGTGGTGGCGCAGGATGACGGGCGCCCTGCTCGTGACGTCGCTGCTGACGACGCTGATCTTCCCGATCTTCTACATGCCGCTCGTGCGCCTCGAGTTCCTCCCGGTGCTGCTGCTGACGGTGCGCAACGCGATGCTCGTGCTGCTGCTGGGTGCTGCCGTCGTGCAGCTCGTGCGCCTGGGGCGCCGCGGGATGCCCGTCGTCGTCGAGGCCGTGCCGACCACGACGCGCCCGATGTCGATCGTCTGATCGCACCGATCGGGCCGTTGCCGCGTCGCACGGAGCAGCGCGAGGATCGGCCCATGATCGAATTCGACGAGACGACCCCGGCGCCCGCGGTCGTCGACCGCGACACCTGGCAGGCGGAGCGGCTGCGCCTGCTCGACCGCGAGAAGGCGCACACCCGCGAAGGCGACGCCATCGCCGCAGCCCGACGGCGGCTGCCCATGACCGAGGTGCCCGACGTCGAGCTGCTCGGCGAGCAGGGGGCGACCTCGCTGCTCGACGCCTTCGACGGCCGGTCGCAGCTGATCGTCTACAAGCACATGTGGCACCTCGGCCAGCCGATCGAGGGGCAGTGCGAGGGCTGCACCGCGACCATCTGGGACTTCCACGATCCGTCGTACCTGCACGCGCGCGGCGTCTCGTTCGCCGTGCTCAGCCGTGGACCGTGGCGCGAGCTCGCGCCGTTCCGCGCCTTCATGGGCTACACGCATCCGTGGTTCTCGGTGCAGCACGTCGACGACCCGCTGCTCGGGCCCGACATCGAGGGCGCGTTCGTGTCGCTGCTGCGGCGCGGCGACCGCGTGTTCGCGACGAACTGGATCACCGGCCGCGGCACCGAGCTGGCGATGACGTCGCTGAGCCTGCTCGACATGACGGCCTACGGCCGCCAGGAGGCATGGGAGGACTCCCCCGCCGGCTGGCCGCAGGAGCCCACCTTCACCGGCTGGGCGCGCGACGGCCGACCCGTGCCCCAGTGGAGCCGTCCGGGCGCGACGCCCGTGGACGCATCCGCCCACCACCACTGACCCCGCGGCGACCAGCCGGCCGGCCGGCCGGGGCTCAGTCGATCAGGTCGTGCACCTGGATGATCGCCTCGCGGTCGGCGCCGACGCCGATGGCCGAGATGCGCGAGCCCGAGCGCTCCTCGAGGAAGCGCACGTAGGCCTGCGCGTTGGCGGGCAGCTCGTCGAAGGTGCGGCAGCCCGAGATGTCCTCGGTCCAGCCGGGGAGCGTCTCGTAGATGGGCTTGGCGTGGTGGAAGTCGGTCTGCGACACCGGCATCTCGTCGTGGCGCACGCCGTCGACGTCGTAGGCGACGCAGACCGGGATCTGCTCGATGCCGGTGAGCACGTCGAGCTTGGTCAGCACGATGTCGGTGAGGCCGTTGATGCGCGAGGAGTAGCGGGTGATGACCGTGTCGTTCCAGCCGCAGCGGCGCGGGCGCCCCGTGGTGGTGCCGAACTCGAAGCCGTTGGCGCGCAGCAGCTCGCCCCACTCGTCGAACAGCTCGGTCGGGAACGGGCCCGCGCCGACGCGCGTCGTGTAGGCCTTGACGATGCCGATGACGCGGTCGAGCCGGTTCGGGGCGACGCCCGACCCCGCCGCAGCGCCGGCCGACGTCGCGGTCGAGGAGGTGACGAACGGATAGGTGCCGTGATCGATGTCGAGCATCGTCGCCTGGCCCGCCTCGAAGACGACCGTCTTGCCCGCGTCGAGCGCCTCGGCGAGCTCGAGGCTCGTGTCGCCGACCATCGGGCGGATGCGCTCGACGTAGGAGGTCAGGTCGTCGAAGATCTCGTCGACCGAGACCGCGCGACGGTTGTAGACCTTGGTGAGCAGGTGGTTCTTCGCGTCGAGCGCGCCCTCGATCTTCTGGCGCAGGATCGACTCGTCGAACAGATCCTGCACGCGGATGCCGACGCGGTTGATCTTGTCGGCGTAGGTCGGGCCGATGCCGCGCCCGGTGGTGCCGATCGACCGCTTGCCGAGGAAGCGCTCGGCGACCTTGTCGAGCGTGCGGTGGTAGTCGGTGATGACGTGCGCGTTGGCCGAGATGCGCAGCTTCGACACGTCGACCCCGCGAGCCGAGAGCGCCTCGAGCTCGTCGAAGAGCACCTCGAGGTCAATGACCACGCCGTTGCCGATGACGGGCGTGACGCCCTCCGTGAGGATGCCCGACGGCAGCAGGTGCAGCGCGTACTTCTCGTTGCCGACGACGACGGTGTGACCGGCGTTGTTGCCGCCGTTGAACTTCACCACGTAGTCGGTGCGCCTGCCGAGGAGGTCGGTGGCCTTCCCCTTGCCCTCGTCGCCCCACTGGGCGCCGACGATGACGATTCCTGGCATGGAGCATCCCTCCGACGGGTTCGCGTACACCCCAGCCTATCGAGCGACGGCTGGGGGCCGAGCACGGGCGGACGGGCGGACCCCCGCTCGCTGAGAAGGCGGAGCCCTCAGCGCTGCACCGGATCGCCGCCGCGCATCATCCGCGCGATGGCGGCGCGGTCCGGCGCGGCCTCCCAGTCGCCGGGCGCGGTGCAGGCGAGCGCGCCGCAGGCGGCCGCAGTGCGCAGGCGACCGGCGAGCCCGGTGCCGGCGAGCAGCTCGGCGAGGTAGCCGGCCACGAACGCGTCACCCGCGCCCACCGAGTCGATCGCCGTGACCGGGAACGCCGCCTGCTCGACGCGCTCGCCGTCGGCCAGCCCGATCGCGCCGTCGGCACCGCGCTTGATCACGACCTCGGTCGGCCCGAGCGCACGGATCGCGGCGGCCTGCGTGTCGGGCTCGTGCTCGCCGGTGAGCAGCGCCGCCTCGTCGTCACCGGCGAACACCACGTCGGCCCGGCTCGCGATCGCGCGGTATGCCGTTCGGGCCTCCTGGGCACCCCAGAGCCGTGAGCGATGGTTGACGTCGAAGGAGACGAGCACGCCCGCCTCGTGAGCGGCATCGACGGCGGCGTCGATCGCGGCGCGCGAGGAGGCGCTGATGGCGGCACTGATGCCCGTCAGGTGCAGCAGGCTCGCCCCGCGGATGCTGGCGAGGTCGAGGTGCTCGGGCGCCAGCCGCGACCCCGCGCTGCCGGCCCGGTAGTAGCTGACCGCGCTCGCGCCGGGCGCCGGGCGCTCCTTCAGCATGAGCGCTGTCGGCGCCTGATCGTCGCGCGTGACGCTGGGCATGACGCCCTCTGCCCGCAGCCCACGCTCGATCAGGCGGCCGAGCGCGTCGTCGCCGAGCCTCCCCATCCAGGTGACGGGCACGCCCAGGCGCGCGAGCCCGATGGCCACGTTGCTCTCGGCGCCGCCGAAGTGCAGATCCATGCTCGGCGCGAGCTCGAGCCGGCCGAGCCGGCCGGCGACGAGCAGCCCGAGCGACTCGCCGATCGTGACGACGCTCACTCCGCGGCCTCGGCGATCGCGACGGCCTCTCGGGCGGCCTCGGCGATCGCCTCCGCTCCCGCTGCCACGCGCTCGGCAGAGGCGATCCACGAGCCGCTGGCGGCGAAGACGGCCGGATGCGCCAGGTAGTCGGCGAGGTTGGCGGGCTTCACGCCCCCGGAGGGCATGAAGCGCACGGTCGGGAAGACGGGAGCGAAGGCGCCGAGCGCATCGAGCCCGCCCGCGACCGAGGCGGGGAAGAGCTTGAGCCGGTCGAGCCCGAGCCGCAGACCGCGCTGCACGTCGCTCGCGGTCTGCACACCGGGCAGCACGGGCACGCCCGCCGCGAGGGCGGCCTCGACGACCTCCTCGTCGAGGCCGGGCGCGACGATGAAGCGCGCGCCGGCGTCGATCGAGCGCTGCAGCTGCTCGGGCGTCAGCACGGTGCCGGCGCCCACCGCGACGTCGCCCCGCGCGGCGATCCGCGCGATCGCGTCGAGGCCGTAGTCGTTGCGCAGCGCCACCTCGAGCACGGGCAGGCCGCCCGCGACGAGGCCGTCGGCGATCGTGTGCGCGGCCGCTTCGTCATCCACGGTCGCGAGCGGGACGACGCCGGAGAGCTCGAGCTGTGTCACCGGCCCATCCAACCACCGTCGACCGGCAGCGTCACGCCGGTGACGTACGCCGCCGCGGGGCTCGCGAGGAAGACCGTCGCGCCCTGCAGATCCTCCGGGCTGCCCCAGCGACCCGCGGGGATCCGCTCGAGGATGGCGGAGGAGCGCTCCTGGTCGTCGCGCAGGGCGGCGGTGTTGTCGGTGGCGATGTAGCCGGGCGCGATGGCGTTGACGGTGACACCGCGACCCGACCACTCGTTGCTGAGCGCCTTGACGAGACCGGCGATGCCCGACTTGGCCGCCGTGTACCCGGGCACGTTGATGCCGCCCTGGAAGCTCAGCAGGCTCGCGGTGAAGATGACTCGACCGCCGCCGCGCTCGAGCATGCCCGCGCCGATGGCCTGCGTGAGCACGAACTGGCTGCGCAGGTTGACGTCGAGCACCTCGTCCCACCATTCGATCGGATGCTCTGCGGCGGGTGCCCGGCGGATGGTGCCTGCGTTGTTCACGAGGATGTCGGCACGGTCGCGCACGAGCGTGGCGAAGGCGAGCACTGCGTCGCGGTCGGCGAAGTCGACGGCGTGGCCCTCGAAGGCGCGACCGAGCTCGCGCACGCGCGCGCCGATCGCGCCACCATCGGCCTCCTGGCTCGCCGATGCCGCGATGATGTCGGCGCCGGCTGCGGCGAGGCCCTCGGCCATCGCGAAGCCGATGCCGCGGCGGGCGCCGGTGACGACGGCCGTTCGGCCGGTGAGGTCGAAGGCGGCGATCATCGGTCTGCTCCCTGCACGTCGACGAGGATCTTCATCGCTGCGGCCGCGAGCAGCGCGTCGAAGGCGGCCCCGGTGTCGTCGAGCTGCACGACTCGGGTGATGAGCGACTCGGCGGGCACCGCGCCGTCGGCGAGCAGCGCGATCGCGCGCTCGAAGTCCTCGCGCTCGTAGACGCGGGCGCCGAGGATCTCGAGCTCGCGCCAGAAGACGCGGTGCAGGTCGACCGGCACGGGCTCCGGGTGGATCGCGACGAACACGACCCTGCCGCGCGTGCGGGCGTGGCGGGTGGCGTCGAGCGCCGTGCCCCTCGTGCCCGCGACCTCGAAGACCACGTCGGCACCGGCGCCGCCGGTGCGCTCCTCGACGATCGCAGCGAGGTCGTCGGCATGTGGGTCGACTGCCTCGGCGCCCTGCGCGGCGGCGAAGGCACGGCGCTCGGCGTCGGGTTCGGCGAGGATCACCGTCGCGCCGGCTGCGCGCGCGACGATGGCGATGAGCTGGCCGATGGGGCCGCCGCCGATGACGACGGCGGTCTCCCCCGCCGTCAGCCGCGAGCGCCGCACGTCGTGCACGGCGACCGCGAGCGGCTCGACCAGCGCGGCGTGCCGGAGCGACACGGTCTCGGGCACCGGCACGACGATCGCGGCCGGTACCGTCCAGAGCTCCTGCAGCGCACCGGGCGAGTCGATGCCCACGAAGTCGAGGCGCTGGCAGATGTGCTGATGTCCTGCGCGGCACGAGGCGCACTCGCCGCACCACCGCAACGGCATGACCGTGACGCTCTGGCCGATGGCGAGCGCGTCCACGTCGCCGCCGACCGCCTCGACGACCCCGCTCATCTCGTGGCCGATGACGGCGGGGGTGGCGACCCGCGCGTCCATGTGGCCCTGCACGATGTGCAGATCGGTGCCGCAGATGCCGTTGTAGGCGACGCGGATGGTCACCTCGTCGGCCGCGGGCATGCGGGGTTCGGCCTCGCCGACGACGATCTGACCGCCGCCGGTGTATCTCGCTGCTCGCAACGCGATCTCCTCTTCGAGCTAGGGTGAGCGGCGCCTGAAACTCGATTCCATTCGCAGTTCCATGTGGCGCAACTGGGTTCTATCTGGTTACAGTAGCCCCTGACCCCGCCAAGGGCGCAAGCCCGATCTGCCAGCAGGCACTCAACGAGGAGGAACCACATGCAGGGACGACGAACGCTGAGCGCGCTGGGCGCCGCAGCCGTCATGACGATCGGTCTGGCGTCATGCTCGGCCGCATCCGGAGGCGATGGAGAGCCGCCCGCGACGACCTTCCGGGTCGCCTTCAACCAGGACATCGACCACCCGCAGGCGCAGGCCCTCGTGCAGCTCTCGGAGGAGCTCGAGGCGCGCACCGGTGGCCAGTACTCCCTCGAGCTCTACACCGACGAGACGCTGGGCGACCAGGCTGCCACCATCGAGCAGGTGCAGTCCGGCACGATCGACTTCGCGATGGTCGCGGGCAGCCTGCTCGAGAACTTCGACTCCGACTTCTCGGTCGTGAACCTGCCCTACCTGTACGAGTCGCCCGAGCACCAGATGAGCGTGCTCAACGACCGGGAGATCGTCGGCGAGCTGTACGACGCGGTGCTGGAGGACAACATCCAGGTGCTCGCGGCCTACCACGGCGGCGTGCGCAACGTGTACTCGGGCGCCGGCCCGGTCGAGACCCCGGCCGACCTCGCGGGCCAGAAGATCCGCGTGATCGGCTCTGACACGAACGTGCGGATGATGGAGCTCATGGGCGGCGTCGGCACGCCGATGGCGCAGGGCGAGGTCTACACGGCCATCCAGTCGGGCGTCCTCGACGGCGCGGAGAACAACCCGCTCATCTACTCGAGCCTCTCGCACGACGAGATCGCCCCGTACTACTCGCTCACGCAGCACCTGATGATGCCCGACTACCTCATCGGCAGCCCCGCGGTGTGGGACGCGCTCGACGAGGAGACGAAGGGCGTCTTCCAGGAGCTGCTCAGCGCTTCCGTCGACGCCGAGCTCGAGGCGTTCTCGACCGCCGTCGAGGAGGCGACCGCGGCTGCCGAGGAGGCGGGCGCGACGGTCAACGAGGTCGACGTCGAGGCGTTCCGCGAGGCCGTGCAGCCGCTGCACGACGAGCGCATCACGACCGACGTCACCCGCTCGGTCTACGAGGCCATCCAGGCAGCGCGCGGCTGATGGCCATCCGGAAGGTCATGACGACGGCCAGGACCTGGCTCGACAACTCCCTGCGCACCCTGTGCGTCGCGCTCTTCGCGCTGCTCGTGGCGCTCGTCGCCTGGCAGGTGTTCACCCGTCTCATCCTCGGCCAGCCGAGCGCGTGGTCGGAGGAGGCGGCACGCCACACGTTCGTGTGGGTCAGCCTCATCGGCATCGCGATCGCAGTGGGCGAGAAGGCGGACGTCATCATGGACTTCCTCGTCGAGCGCCTCCCGCGCTCCCTGCAGCGGGTCGCCGACCTCCTCGCCTACCTCGCGACGCTCTCGTTCGTGCTGTACGTGATGGTGTTCGGCGGCCTGCAGCAGTCGATCCTGGCCTGGAGCCAGAAGAACCCGCTGCTGCCGCTCACGCAGGGCCAGCTCTACCTCGCGCTGCCCATCTCGGGCGCGCTCCTCACGATCTACCTGATCATCCACATCGTCACGACGTTCTCGAGCCGCTACGCCGGCCACGTGGGCTCGCCGGACGAGGACCTCGAGGCGGCATCGCTGTGATCGACCCCGGCACCATCAGCGCGATCCTGATCGGCGGCCTCGTGCTGCTGCTCGCCGTCGGCGCGCCCGTCTCCATCTCGATCGCGCTGCCGAGCGCGCTCTGCATGCTGCTCATCGTCGACTTCGACCGCGGCGCGGTCACGTCGGCGCAGCAGATGCTGGGCGGCGCCGACTCGTTCGCCCTGCTCGCGATCCCCTTCTTCATCCTCGCGGGCGTCATCATGAACAACGGCGGCATCGCCGAGCGACTCATCAACCTCGCTCGCGTGCTCGTCGGGCGCACGCCCGCACCGCTCGTGCAGTCGAACGTGATCGCCAACGCCATCTTCGGCACCGTCTCGGGCTCCGCGGTCGCGAGCGCCGCGGCCGTGGGCTCGACCATGGCACCCATGCAGCAGAAGGCCGGCTACGACCGGGCATTCAGTGCCGCGGCCAACATCGCCTCCGCCCCGGCCGGCATGCTGATCCCGCCGAGCAACACCCTGATCGTCTACTCGCTGGCGGCCGGCGGCACCTCGGTCGGCGCGCTCTTCGTCGCCGGCTACGTGCCCGGCGTCCTGTGGGCGCTCGCCTGCGCCGCGGTCGTCTTCGTCTACGCGCGCCGCCACCCCGAGCTCAAGGGCGAGCCGTTCCCGGGCTTCGCGGTGCTCCTCACGACGTTCCTCCGAGCACTGCCGTCGCTCGGCCTGATCGTCGTCGCGATCGGCGGCATCGTCGCCGGCTTCTTCACGCCGACCGAGGGGTCCGCGATCGCCGTGCTGTACGCGCTCGGACTCTCGTTCATCTACCGGACCATCTCGGTCAAGGAGCTGCCGCGCATCCTCTATGACGCGTGCCGCACGAGCGCGATCGTCATCTTCCTCATCGCGGTGTCGACGATCATGTCGTACGTCATGACCTACGCCAGGCTCCCGCAGCTCATCGCGGAGACGCTCTTCGGCTGGACCGACTCCAAGGTCGTCGTGCTGCTGATCATGATGCTCGTGCTGCTGCTCATCGGCATCCCGCTCGACCCCACCCCGGCGATCCTCATCTTCACGCCGATCTTCCTGCCGATCGCCGTCTCGTACGGGATCGATCCGGTGCACTTCGGCATCATGATGGTCTTCAACCTCTCGATCGCGGTCATCTCGCCGCCGTCGGCGCCGGTGCTCTTCGTCGGCACGCAGGTCGCGCGAGCGAAGCTCGAGTCCGTCATCGCGAAGCTGGTGCCGTTCCTGATCGTGCTCGTCGTGATGCTGTTCATCGTCGTCTTCGTCCCCCAGCTGACCCTGTGGCTCCCGGGCCTCATGGGCCTGCTCTGATCCCCCGAAAAGGAAGCGCCATGCCCGTCCACGGCCCCACCTCCCCCGAGCAGATCCCCGGCTCGACGCAGCAGCAGCTGCGCGAGCGCTACCTCGTCGAGGACCTCTTCACGCCCGGCGAGGTGCGCGTCGTGGTCACGCACTACGACCGCGTCGTCGCGGTCGGCGCCGTGCCGACCGACGCCCCGCTCGCGCTCGAGGCGGTGCCCGAGATCCGCTCCGACCGCTTCCTCGACCACCGCGAGATCGGCATCGTCAACATCGGCGCCGCCGGCACCGTCGTCGCCGACGGCGAGCGCTTCGCGATGGCCACCGGCGCGTGCCTGTACCTCGGCCGAGGTGTCGCCAACGTGACCTTCGAGAGCGACGAGGCCGCGCATCCGGCCCGGTTCTACGGCTTCTCGGCGCCCGCGCACACCAGCTACCCGACCGCCCTCGTCGAGCCGGGTCAGGGCACGGTGCGCGAGCTCGGCGACCCGCTCACCTCGAACCGGCGCACCCTGAACCAGTACATCCACGAGAACGGCGTGCGCTCGTGCCAAGTGGTCATGGGCGTCACGCAGCTGCACCCCGGCAGCATGTGGAACACGCTCCCGTCGCACACGCACGACCGCCGCACCGAGCTCTACGTCTACTTCGACCTGCCTGAGGACGCCCGCGTGGTGCACCTCATGGGCGAGCCGACCGAGACGCGCCACCTGCTGGTGGCCGACGGCGGCCTGGTGCTGTCGCCGTCGTGGTCGATCCACTCGGGCGTGGGATCATCGAACTACTCGTTCGTGTGGGCGATGGCCGGTGAGAACCAGTCGTTCGACGACATGGACGCCGTCGCGATCGCCGACATGAGATGAGACGCACGATGACTGCTGAGCCGCAGGCGCTCGACACCAGCGCCGCACCCTCCGGGGGTGCGAGCGAGAAGACGCTGCGCGTGCTCGAGGCGGCCATCCTCCACGACCGCTTCACCGACATCGTCGAGGAAGCGGGGCTCGCGAAGGCGACCGTCCACCGGATCCTCGCCACGCTCGTCGAGCAGGAGTTCATCACCGGCGACGCCGAGCGCGGCTACCAGCCGGGCGCGCGATTCCTGCGCGTCGCGGGCCGCGCCGTCTCGAGCATCGACATCTCGGCCATCGCCGGCCCCATCGTCGACCGACTGGTGCGCGACGTCGACTGCACGATCCACCTCGGCGTCGTCAACGGCTTCGAGATGGTCTACGTGGTGCGCAAGGACTCCTCGAAGCCCTACCGGATGGCGTCGCGCGTGGGCTTGTCGATGCCGATGCACAGCTCGGGGATGGGCAAGGCGGTGCTCGCACATTGGGCGCCCGAGCAGGTCGACGGGCTGGTCGAGGCGGTCGGGCTGCCGGCGCGCACCGAAGACACCATCACCGATCCTGCGGCGCTGCACGAGGAGCTGGCGCGCGTGCGGGAGCGCGGCTACGCCCTGGATCTGGGCGAGAACGAGCGCGGCACGGTGTGCGTCTCGGCAGCGATTCGCGATCACCTGGGCCGCCCGACCCACGGCATCTCGATCTCGTCGATCGCGCTCGAGCACCCCGGTTCGAGCATCGAGCAGTTCGCCCCGCAGGCGATCGCCGCGGCCGCCGCGATCTCGCGAGCGCTGGGAGCGCCGAGCTAGCGCTCGCCGTCGCGCTCGCCGCGCCGACGGCAGAGGGCCGGCCTCGCTCGGGCACCGGCCGGTCGTGCTAGCGGCCCGCCTCGCGCTGCCTGCCGAGCTGGTGCCGGAAGGCGTCCTCGAGCCGCGGCCGTCTGAACCGGTGGCCGAGCTCGGTCAGCCGAGCGGGCACGACGCGCTGGTCGGCGAGTGCGAGCTCCTGCATGCCCTGGTGGCCGAGCAGCACGCGCGGGCCGAGCGAGGGCGTGCGCAGCACCGCCGGCCGGTGCAGCGCGGCGGCCAGCTCGGCGGCGAACTCGGCTTGGCGCACGGGCTCGGGCGCCACGGCGTTGATCGGGCCCTCGAGGCGCTCGTCGACGAGCGCCCGCGCATAGATGTCGACCAGGTCGTCGAGGTCGATCCACGACTGCCAGTGCTCGCCGCTCGCGAGCGGGCCGCCGAGCCCCGCCGCGTAGATCGGCCGGAGCACCTGCAGCATGCCGCCTCGGGGGGTCTGCACCAGTCCGGTGCGCACCTGCACCGTGCGCACGCCGCCGTCGGCGGCCGCTCGGGCCTCGGCCTCCCAGTCGGCCACGACCTCGGCGAGGAACCCGTCGCCCGCCGCGCTGCGCTCGGACAGCAGCTCGTCGCCGCGGTCGGAGCCGTACAGGCCGATGGCGGATGCGCTGACGAAGGCACGCACGCCGCTCGCCGCCGCCAGCTCGGCGAGCCGCCGGGTGGGGCCGATGCGGCTGGCACGGATCCGGTGGCGATGGCCCTCGTCGAAGCGGCCGAAGATCGATGCGCCGGCGAGGTGCACGACCGCATCGACGCCGTCGAGCAGCTCGGGCGTGGGCGCATCCGGATCCCAGCGCCGCTCCCCCTCGCCGGCCTCTCGGCGCACGAGCCGCACGACCGTGTGGCCGGCGGTCGTCAGGAAGGCGCTCAGTGCCGAGCCGATGAGGCCGGAGGAGCCGGTGACGGCGACGGTCATGGGCGCGGTGCGCAGCTCGCGCTGGCGGCGGATGTCGTCGGCCAGCTGCCGATGGCGGTAGACGAACATCGGGCGCAGCAGGTGCGAGCCGATGAGCGTGTCGACGGCATCGTGCATGCGCGTGCCCTCGACACCGGTGGCCAGCGCGACCGCGTCGAAGCGGTGCTCGTGCCGCCACCGCACCGCCGCCAGCGCGGCAGAGCTCAGCCCGTCGTCGACGCGCTCGTCGACGAACGCCCGGCCCGCGACGTACCCTGCCGGGTCGTGCCTGCCGACCCAGATCTGGCCGCCGGGCAGCGCGAGCTCGGCGCGACCGTCGACGAGCGACTCTGCCTCGCGCCGCACCTTGCCCGGCACCCACGGCGGCATCAGCCGCTGCAGCGCGCCCGGCCGCTCGTGCCAGGCGAAGACCTCGCCGATGGGCGCCTCGATCGTGCTCCAGTGCTGGATGCTCATGCGCCGACGGTACGCGTCGAGCCTGTGCACCCGCGAGGCGGGGCACAGGCTCGACAGGTGGAGCTGGGCGTCAGAGACCGACGCCGTCGGCCGGGCGGGAGATGTCGCCCTCCCAGCCCGACTCGGCGGCCTGGCGGGCGGGCGCCTGCTCGGCCAGCTCCTTGAAGCGCTTCAGGTCCTTGCCGATCTGCGCGTCGTCGATCTGCAGCAGCGCGCCGGCCGCCTCGACGACGCCCTGGGGCTTCCAGTCGAGCTGCAGGTTGACGCGCGTGGTGCTGTCGTCGATGCGGTGGAACGTGACGACGCCAGCGTGCGTCTCGCCGTCGAGGCTGCGCCAGGCGACGCGCTCGTCGAGGTGCTGCTCGGTGATCTCGGCGTCGAACTCCCGCTCGACCCCGGCGATCGAGACCTCCCAGTGCAGCTTGTCGTCGGTCTGCTGGGTGATCGACTCGACGCCGCCCATGAACTTGGGGAAGTCCTCGAACTGGGTCCAGAGCGCGTAGACGGCGCTGATCGGGGCCTGCACGTCGATGCTGTCGTTGACCTGGGGCATGGTTGTGCCCTCCTTCCGTTCGGGGCGGCGTCAGGCCGCCCGTGCGAGCGCGCCCTCGGCAAGGGCGCGGAAATGCTGCAGGTCGCAGCGGATCTTGAGCTCGTCGAGGGCGATGGCGTCGAGGCTGCTGCCGACGCCCTCCCGCGGCGAGGCGATGACGCGCACCATGACGCAGGTGCGGTCGGGGGCGATCTCCTCGAGGTCGATCCACCAGCCGAGGCTCGACTGGTCGACGCTCACCCAGGCGATGCGCGAATCGGGCTCGAACTCCGTGATCACCGCATAGAAGCTGGACTCGATGCCCTGCATCGCGACGCGCCAGCGCAGGCGCTCCTTCGTCTCCGCGTAGACCGACTCGACGCCGCTCATGAACTCGGGGAATCGCTCGAACGAGGTCCAGAGGTCGAACACCTGAGCGCGAGACGCCTGGACCTCGAACTGCTCATCGACCTGCATGGGGCGCCTCCGGCTCGGGTCATCGGAAAAGCTTCAGGGGACGCGATCTGTCCCCCACTCACGACCATGTCACGCGTCCCTGTGACCGGCAACCGGCCCGCTCCCAGGTTCGCTCCGAGACCGGCGGAACCCGACGCATCCGCCCCGAACGTAGGATTGACCCATGTCCAAGGTCCTCTCCTCACTTCCCGTCGGCGAGCGCGTCGGCATCGCCTTCTCCGGAGGCCTCGACACCTCCTGCGCCGTGGCGTGGATGCGGCACAACGGCGCGGTGCCCTTCACGTACACCGCCGACATCGGGCAGTACGACGAGCCCGACATCGACGCGGTGCCCGGGCGCGCCACGGAGTACGGCGCCGAGGGAGCACGACTGGTGGATGCGAAGGGCGCGCTGGTCGAGGAGGGCCTGGTGGCGCTCGCCACCGGTGCGTTCCACATCCGCTCGGGCGGCCGCACCTACTTCAACACCACGCCGCTCGGCCGCGCCGTCACCGGCATGCTGCTCGTGCGCGCCATGAAGGAGGACGGCGTCGAGATCTGGGGCGACGGGTCGACCTACAAGGGCAACGACATCGAGCGCTTCTACCGCTACGGCCTGATGGCCAATCCGGGCCTGCGCATCTACAAGCCGTGGCTCGACGCGCGCTTCGTCAGCGAGCTGGGCGGCCGCAAGGAGATGTCGGAGTGGCTCGTCGCCCACGGCTACCCCTACCGCGACGCGACCGAGAAGGCCTACTCGACCGACGCGAACATCTGGGGCGCGACGCACGAGGCGAAGACGCTCGAGCACCTCGACGAGTCGATGGAGATCGTCGAGCCCATCATGGGCGTGAAGTTCTGGGACGAGTCGGTCGCGATCGCGACCGAGGACATCGCGGTGCGCTTCGAGGCGGGCCGCCCCGTCGCGATCAACGGCGTCGAGTTCCCGGATGCGGTGGCGCTGGTCATGGAGGCGAACGCGATCGGCGGTCGTCACGGGCTGGGCATGAGCGACCAGATCGAGAACCGCATCATCGAGGCGAAGAGCCGCGGCATCTACGAGGCGCCAGGCATGGCGCTGCTGCACATCGCCTACGAGCGGCTGCTGAACGCCATCCACAACGAGGACACCATCGCGACCTACCACGAGCAGGGCCGCCGCCTCGGGCGCCTCATGTACGAGGGCCGCTGGCTCGACCCGCAGTCGCTGATGCTGCGCGAGTCGATCCAGCGCTGGGTGGGCTCGTCGGTGACCGGCGAGGTCGTGCTGCGCCTGCGCCGCGGCGAGGACTACACGATCGTCGACACCCGCGGCGAGGGCTTCTCGTACCACCCGGACAAGCTGTCGATGGAGCGCGTCGGCGACGCGGCGTTCGGCCCCGAGGACCGCATCGGGCAGCTGACGATGCGCAACCTCGACATCGCCGACTCCCGCTCGCGGCTCGAGGGCTACGCGGCCGCCGGGCTCGTGCAGGGCGAGACGGCGAAGCTGCTGGGCGCGCTCGAGGCCGGGCGGGCGAACGAGATCATGGTCTCCCCCGATGCCGACCCCGAGGCGATCGAGCAGTCGAACGACCGTGCGGCGATGGACCTCGGCACGGACTAGCTGCCGGAGCGCTCAATGCCGCGCAGCGGCGTTGAGCGCGGAGGGAGCTAGATCGAGTAGCTCACGTCGCACAGCGACGTGCGCGTACCGAGATCTCCTGCCGAAGGGTGTCCTCCCGGGCATCCCCCATCCGTCGTATGGGTGAATGCAGGCACGCACCCAGGAGGAGACCCCATGCGCTACGTGCTGTTCATCTGCACCGACCCCGACGGCGAGCCGTACGACGCCGCGACCGACGACCCGGGCAGTTGGGTCGGCGAGCTCGAGGCGGCCGGCCGCTACGTGACGGGCGACCGGCTGCGGCCGGCCGAGGACGCCACGACCGTGCGCGTTCGCGCCGGCGAGCGGATCGTCACCGACGGGCCGTTCACCGAGAGCCGCGAGCGGATCGCGGGCTTCGACATCATCGAGGCCGACGACCTCGACCAGGCGATCGAAACGGCCGCCGGGCACCCGATGGCGCGCTTCGGCCGCGTCGAGGTGCGGCCGGTGTGGCCGTTCGAGTAGCCCCTCCCGACCGCCCGCGTCGACCGGAGCCTGTACCCCAGGTCGCTGTGCTGTACTGAGCGCGTGGGCGACGCGCTCGAGCCGTTCTCCCCCGCGACCAGGGCGTGGTTCACGGGGGCCTTCGCCGCTCCCACCGCCGCGCAGGCGCAGGCGTGGGCCTCGATCGCGCGCGGCGACCACACGCTCGTCGTCGCCCCGACCGGCTCGGGCAAGACCCTCGCCGCCTTCCTCTGGGCGATCGACGCGCTGCACCGAGAGGACGCCGAACCGCACGCCGAGCGCGAGCCGGGCGTGCGCGTGCTCTACGTGTCGCCGCTGAAGGCGCTCGCCGTCGACGTCGACCGCAACCTGCGCGCGCCGCTCGCCGGCATCGCCGCGCAGGGCCGCGCCGACGGCAGCGAGCCGCCGCCGATCCGCATCGGGCTGCGCACCGGCGACACCCCGCAGGAGGAGCGCCGGCTGCAGGCGAAGCATCCCCCAGACATCCTCATCACCACCCCCGAGTCGCGGTTCCTGCTGCTCACCAGCCGCGCGCGCGAGACGCTGCGCACGGTCGAGACGGTGATCATCGACGAGGTGCACGCGGTCGTGCCCACGAAGCGCGGCTCGCACCTGGCGCTCAGCCTGGAGCGGCTCGACGCGCAGCTCGCGAAGCCGGCGCAGCGCATCGGGCTGTCGGCGACCGTGCGCCCGATGGACGAGGTGGCGTCGTTCCTCGGCGGCCCGGCCCCGGTCACCGTGGTTGCGCCGCCGAGCGACAAGCGCATCGAGCTGACGATCACCGTGCCGGTCGACGACATGACCGACCTGCGCGGGCCGCAGCGCGACGAGGCGGCGCCCACCGGCAGCGCGTTCGGCGCGACGAAGCCCGACCAGCCGTCGATCTGGCCGCACATCGAGCGCGAGGTGCTCGACCTCGTCGACCGGCACCGCTCCACGATCGTCTTCGTGAACGCCCGGCGCGCGGCCGAGCGGCTGACGGCGCGACTGAACGAGCTCGACGCCGAGCGGCTCGACCAGGCGGAGGCCCAGGCGGCCGAGCATCAGGCGGCGCAGCGGACGGGGGCGGATGCGTCGCCGCCATCGTCGGGGTCGCAGTCGTCGAGCGCGGCATCCGCCGGCACCGCTTCGGGAGCCGCGCCGTCGGCGGCCGGGGTCGTGCTGCGCGACGCGACCGAGCACATCCGCCTGCGCCTCGCGGAGCGCGCCGCGGCGCGCGATGCGGTCGGACCCGACGCGGAGGCGCCGCCGCTCGCGCGCGCCCACCACGGGTCGGTCTCGAAGGAGCAGCGGGCCGAGATCGAGGACCAGCTGAAGTCGGGGCGGCTGCGGTGCGTGGTCGCCACCTCGAGCCTCGAGCTCGGCATCGACATGGGCGAGGTCGACCTGGTGGTGCAGGTGGAGTCGCCGCCGAGCACCGCGAGCGGGCTGCAGCGGGTCGGCCGTGCGGGGCACAACGTGGGCGACGCGTCGCGCGGCGTGCTGATCCCGAAGCACCGCGCCGACCTGCTGCACGCGACCGTCGTCGCCGACCGGATGGCGCGCGGCGAGCTCGAGCCGATCCGGATGCCGCGGCATCCGCTCGACGTGCTCGCCCAGCAGACGGTCGCGGCGGCCGCGATGGACGAGCTGGTGGTCGACGAGTGGTTCCAGACGGTGCGGCGGGCGGCGCCCTTCGCGAAGCTCACGCGCGGCGCCTTCGACGCCACGCTCGACCTGGTCGCGGGCGTCTACCCGAGCGACGAGTTCGCCGAGCTGCGGCCGCGCGTCGTGTGGGATCGGGAGGCGGGCACGATCGTCGGCCGCCCGAGCGCGCAGCGCATCGCCGTCTCGAGCGGCGGCACGATCCCCGACCGGGGGCTGTTCGGCGTGTTCCTCGCCGGGCAGGAGGGCAAGCCGGGCGCGCGCGTCGGCGAGCTCGACGAGGAGATGGTCTACGAGACGCGCAGCGGCGACGTCTTCGCGCTCGGTGCGACCAGCTGGCGGGTGGTCGACATCACGCACGACCGGGTGCTGGTGGTGCCGGCGTTCGGCGAGGTCGGCAAGCTGCCCTTCTGGCACGGCGACAACGAGGGCCGGCCCGCCGACCTGGGCGCCTCGATCGGCCGGGCAACGGCGGCGCTGGCCGAGGGCGTCAGCGGCGGCACGGCGGTCGACCTGCCGCACTCCGACGAGCGCGCCCGCCGCAACCTCGACGCCTATGTGCGCGACCAGCTGGCGGCGACCGGTGCGGTGCCGACCGACCGGCAGATCGTGGTGGAGCGCTCGCGCGACGAGCTGGGCGACTGGCGCCTCATCGTCCACTCCCCCTACGGCCGCCGCGTGCACGCGCCGTGGGCGCTCGCCATCGACCGGCGGCTGCGCGAGGATCGCGACCTGGGCGCGGCGGCGATGGCCTCCGACGATGGCATCGTGATCCGCATCCCCGACTCCGACGCCGAGCCGCCGGGCGCCGACCTGCTGCGCTTCGAACCCGAGGAGCTCGAGCGCATCGTCGAGACCGAGGCCGGCGGCACGGCGCTCTTCGCCAGCCGCTTCCGCGAGTGCGCCGCACGCGCGCTGCTGCTGCCGAAGCGCGACCCGGCACGCCGTGCCCCGCTGTGGCAGCAGCGGCAGCGGGCGGCGCAGCTGCTCGACGTCGCCAAGCGCTACCCCGACTTCCCGATCGTGCTGGAGGCCCTGCGCGAGGTGCTGCAGGACGCCTACGACCTGCCGGCGCTGCGCTCGATCGCGGAGCGGCTGCAGCACGGCGACATCCGCGTGGTCGAGGTCGAGACGCCGAGCCCGTCGCCCTTCGCGCACCACCTGCTGTTCGGCTACGTCGGCGCGTTCCTCTACGAGGGCGACGCGCCGCTGGCCGAGCGTCGTGCGGCGGCGCTGACGCTCGACCCGACGCTGCTGGCCGAGGTGCTCGGCACGACGGCGCTGCGCGAGCTGCTCGACCCGGCCGTCGTCGAGCGCATCGAGCTCGAGCTGCAGCGGCTGGCGCCCGACCGCCGGGCGCGCGGCGTCGAGGGGGCCGCCGACCTGCTGCGGCTGCTCGGGCCGCTGACCGTCGACGAGCTGGCGGCGCGGCTCGAGCCGGCGGGCGCCGCGCGGACGGGGCCGTCATCAGGACAGGCGGATGCGTCGCCCGACCGGACGGATGCGTCGCCCGACCGGGCGGGCGCGTCGCCCGAGGCGGCTGCGTCGCTCGACCGCGAGGGCGCGCTCGCCATCGCCGCCGAGCTCGTCGACGCCCGTCGCGCGGTGCGGGTGCGGATCGGCGACGAGGAGCGGATCGCCGCGATCGAGGATGTCGCGCGGCTGCGCGACGCGCTGGGCGTGCCGCCGCCGCCCGGCGTGCCCTCCAAGCTGCTCGAGACGGTCGTCGACCCGATCGGCGACGTCGTCTCGCGGCACGCGCGCACGCACGGCCCGTTCACGGTCGAGCAGCTGTCAGAGCGGCTGGCGCTCGCGCCCGCGGTCGCCCGTGGCGCGCTGCGCTCGCTCGAGGCGCAGGGGCGCGTGCTCTCAGGCGCCTACCGCCCCGGGGGCAGCGGCGAGGAGTGGATCGACGCGCAGGTGCTCACCCGCCTGAAGCGCCGCAGCCTGCAGGCGCTGCGCAGCGACGTCGAGCCGGTCGACCACGCGGTCTTCGCCGACCACCTGCTCGCCCACCAGCACGTGACGCGGCCGCTGACCGGGGCCGACGGGCTGCTCGAGGTGCTCGACGGCCTCGACGGTCTGCCGCTGCCGATCAGCGCGCTCGAGACGCTCATCCTGCCCTCTCGGGTGAAGGGCTACCGCCCGTCGATGCTCGACGAGCTCACGGCGACGGGCATGATCACCTGGGCCGGCGCGGGCGCGCTCTCGGGCAAGGACGGCCGCGTCGTGCTGCGCTCGGCCGAGACCGTCGTGCAGCGCCTCGACGTGGCGCACGACGACCCGGAGTCGGCCGCCGTGCTCGAGGCGCTCGCCGGCGGCGGCGCGCTCTTCGCGCGGCAGCTCGGCGACGCGGCGGCCCTCGACCCGGCACGGCTGGCCGAGGTGCTCTGGCCGCTCGTGTGGGCGGGGCGCATCACGAACGACACGATCGGCCCGCTGCGCGCGCACCTGGTCGGCCTGCGCGCCAGGCCGGCGCCCGCCCCCAGCCGTCGCGCGGCGCCCGCGAGCCGTCGCCGCATCGGGCTCGCACGCCCGAGCCGCACCGACACGCTGCCGATGCTGGCCGGCCGGTGGCTGCTTGCGTCGGCGCCGTCGGGCTCGCCCACCGAGCGCGCGGCGCAGACCGCCGACGCGCTGCTGGCGCGCTACGGCGTCGTCACCCGCGGCAGCGTCGCCGCCGAGGATGTGCCGGGTGGCTTCCACGGGGTCTACCAGGTGCTGAAGGCGTTCGAGGAGGCCGGCCACACCCGCCGCGGCTACTTCGTCGACGGGCTCGGCGCGGCCCAGTTCGCCGACGCTCCCGTGGTCGATGCCCTGCGCGCGCGGCAGTCGAGCGGCGCGTCGGACGCAGTGGCCACCGTCTCGGCGGTCGACCCTGCGAACCCCTTCGGCGCCGCGCTGCCGTGGCCCGAGGCGCGCGGCGACCACAAGCCGACCCGGCGCGTGGGCGCGCTCACCACCATCGTCGCCGGACGCTGCGTGCTGCACCTCGAGCGCGGCGGCAAGTCGCTGCTGACCTTCACCGATGACGAGGCGGTGCTGCTGCGGGCGCTCGAGAGCCTGACGGATGCGGTGGCCCGGCTGGGCGGGCGGCGCCGCGTGCTCGAGGCGGTCGACGGCCGCTCGTCGCTCGAGGCCGTCCTGGCCCCGCTGCTCGACACCGCGGGGCTGCGCCGCACCCCGCGCGGCTACCGGATCGGACCCTGATGCCGCTCGATCTCAACGTGCCAGGTGTGCTCTTGCCGCACACCAGCCATCATCAGCACACCTCGCACGTTGAGATCACGGGGAGGAGAGGCTGATGCCCGAGGGCGACACCATCCACCGCGCGGCCCTGCGGCTCGGCGCGGCGATGGCGGGGCGCGAGCTCGTGCGCAGCGACTTCCGGGTGCCGAAGCTGGCGACGGCCGACCTGGCCGGCGAGCGCATCGACGAGGTGCGCAGCATCGGCAAGCACCTGCTCATGCGGGGCGAGCGGTGGACGATCCACTCGCACGCGGGCATGGATGGGCTCTGGCATGTGCTCGCGCCCGGAGGCCGCGCGCCCGTGGCGAGCCACACCATCCGCGTCGTGCTCGAGACCGCCGCGAACACGATCGTCGGCTCGAGCCTGCCGGTGCTCGAGCTGCTGCCGCGCACCGGCGACCTCGAGACGCTCGCCTACCTCGGGCCAGACCTGCTCGACCCCGCATGGGACGACGCGATGGCGGCCGAGGCCGCGCGGCGGCTGCGAGCGACGGCGGCGCCGGTCGGGGTGGCGCTGCTCGACCAGCACGCGGTGGCGGGGCTCGGCAACGTGTATCGCGGCGAGCTGTGCTTCCTGCGCGGGGTGCATCCGTCGACGCCGATCACGCAGGTCGAGGTGGAGCCGCTGGTGGCGCTCGCGCGGCGGCTGATGCTCGCGAACCGCGACCGGGTCGAGCGCACCTTCACCGGCGACACTCGCAACGGGCGGCGCACCTGGGTCTACGGGCGCGGCGGGCGGCCGTGCCTGCGGTGCGGCACGCGGATCCGCGACGCGATGCTCGGCATGGAGGACGGCATGCTGCGGCAGGTGCAGTGGTGCCCGCGGTGCCAGCCGGAGGTCAGCGCGGCGTCCACTCCCTGACCCACTCGTGCATCACGATGGCGGCCGCCGCTGCCGCGTTGATCGAGCGGGTCGAGCCGAACTGGCGGATCGCCACGTGCGCGTCGGCGGCGGCGATCGCCTCGTCGGTGAGGCCCGGGCCCTCCTGGCCGAACAGCAGCACGCAGCGCTCCGGCAGCGGCGCCTGCTCGACGGGCACGCTGCCCTCGGTGTTGTCGACGGCCACGACGACCAGGCCCTCGTGCCTCGCCCACTGGGCGAACGCATCCGTCGTGTCGTGGTGCACGACGTGCAGGTAGCGGTCGGTGACCATGGCGCCGCGGCGGTTCCAGCGGCGCTTGCCGATGATGTGCACGGCGGCGGCGTTGAACGCGTTGGCGGTGCGCACGATGGAGCCGATGTTGAGGTCGTGCTGCCAGTTCTCGATCGCCACGTGGAAGCCGTGGCGGCGGGTGTCGAGGTCGGCGACGATCGCCTCGACGCGCCAGTAGCGGTAGCGGTCGACGACGTTGCGGCGGTCGCCCTGCTCGAGCAGCTCGGGGTCGTAGCGGTCGTCGGCGGGGTGCGGGCCGGGCCACGGGCCGACGCCGACCTCGAGCTGGGGTTCGTCGTCGTGCACGGCTCCAGGCTAGGGCCGCTGGCGCTCAGAGGATGATCACACCGGACGCGACCGGCGCGGCGGCGGGCGCAGGAGCCGCTCGTGCCGCAGGCGCGGGCCGGGCGGTCATCGAGCGATAGCCGACCGCGGTCGCCCAGCCGAGGCTCAGCCACACCGCCCACCACGGAAGCCCCGGCACGTCGGGCATGACGATCGCTTCGGGGCTGTCGGGCGCGGGCGTCGGCACCCGCTCGCCGGTGACGATGATGCGGTGGCTGTTGACGCCGAGCGGCGTGCACGTGACGAGGCTGACGAGATCGCGCCCGGCCTCGGGCATCAGCAGGTCGGTGTCGCCCGGCTCGATGACCTGCACGTCCCGCACCTCGTAGGTGAGCACCTCGCCGTACACGTCGACCTCGAACCGGTCGCCCATCCGCACCTGGTCGAGGTCGCTGAAGAGCACCGACTCGGGCAGTCCGCGGTGGCCGGTGAGCACCGCGTGCGTGCCCGCGCCGCCGACCGGCAGCGCCGAGCCGAGCAGGTGGCCGATGCCGCGGCGCAGGGTCTCCTCGTCGGTGCCGTGATAGACGGGCAGGTCGACCTGGATGCCGGGGATGCGGATGCGTGCCATCACGTCGCCGGGACCGAGATCGAGCTGCTCCTCGTAGGCGGCGACGATCGCGCGCTGGTCGCTGAGCGGCGTGCCGCCGTAGGGATCGATGAGCGCGCCGCCGGTGAGGGTCTGGTTGTAGGCGCGCGCCGCCGCGAGCTCGGCGGCGCGGCCGTCGTCACCGAGCTCGGTCATCACCTCGGTGTAGTCGTCGACGCGGGCCGACTGCTCCAGCTGCGAGAACCAGCCGGCGATCGTCGGGTAGAGCAGGATCACGACGCCCACCATCGCCATGATGGCGACGACGAGCGACGTGCGCGTCGCGCGCAGCCGCCGACGGCGCGGGCCGACCGGTGCGGCCGGTGCCTCACGCCCTTCGATGACGCTCACGCTGCACTCCCTCGGAAGAGGACTGCCCCGCCGCTGCTGAGCGCGGCCGCGGGGCAGTCAGGTCGGATCAGGCCCCAGCCTGAGCCTTCCGCCGGCGCAGCAGGGCGAAGCCCAGCGCACCGAGGATGAGACCGGCGCCGCCGATCATGAACGCGGCCTGGCCGCTGCCACCGGTGATGGGGAGGGCGTAGGCGGGAACCTGCTGGTTCTCGACGCTGACCTCGACGCCGGCGGGCGTGCCCGCGACGACGGTGAAGGAGTGAACCCGATCCGCGGGATCGGACGGCAGCACGTAGCCCGACGGGGCGGTGATCTCGACCAGCTGGTAGCCGAGGCCGGCGGGGCTCGCCGTGCGCAGGCCGCTGATCGCGATCACGCCGTTCTCGTCGCTCTCGTACTGCACGACGTCACCCGTGCTGTCGAGCACGGGCGCACCGGATGCGTCTCGCAGCTCGAAGATGGCTCCCTCGAGGCCGCGGTCGTTGCTGTCGTGCTTGAAGAGCTCGACGGCGCCCCAGTAGTCGGTGGCCGTGGTGCTCGGCACGCGCGTGCCGTTGATCACGACAGCAGCCGTGTTGGGGATCGTGCCGGTGCCGATGCCGGCCACGACCGTGTCGAAGGTGATGACCACCGCGGCTCCGGGGTTGGCCAGCAGGTCGGCGCGGCCGCCCGTGAAGGTGACGACGAGAGAGCCGCCTGCGGCTGCAGGGGCTGATACCTCGTAGTCATCCGCCAGCCTGAGCAGCTCGCCTGCGACGCTCACCTCGACCGAGCCCTCGACGTAGTCGAGCTCTGTCGCCAGGTCGTCCTGCACGACATAGGTCGCCAACTGGGTGCCCTGCGACGGAACCGGCGCGTTGGAGGTGATCGTCCAGTCGACCGTGGTGCCGAGCACCTGGTGGTCGGGCGTCGAGACCTCCTTGGCGGCGAGCGCCGTGGTGTTCTTCGGGTAGACGTGCACGTCGTAGAACCAGTCACCGGTGGTCTGGTTCACCTGCGGCAGCGTGACGAGGAAGGGGGCCGTCTGGATGACGACGTTCGGGCCACCGACCGTGGGGGCGGGCACGCCCGACTCCTGCACCAGGTAGACGCCGAGCGGCAGGCCCGTGAGCTTGATCTCGCCGTCGTCGTTCGTCGATGCGACGCGGGGCGTGCCGAGCGTGTAGTCGTCCAGATCGTCGACGACCTGGATGCCGTCGAGGCCGGCTCCGAGCCGCGCCCAGGTGTCGTTGTCGAGCACGCTGAGGTTTGTGAGCTGCGTGACCGTGAACTCCACGCCCTCCACGGCCACGAGGCCCGTCAGGTCTGCGTCGGCGAGTTCGAGGCCCGTGCCGACCTGGCCTGCTGTGACCGGCTGCTCGAACTTGTGGATCGTGAGCGCGGCGGGCGCCGCGGGGTCGATGTTGGGTGCTGCGGAGGCGGGCAGCGCGCCGCCGACGGCGACGAGCGACGCGAGTGCGACCGCTCCGAAGCCTGCTGCGACGCGCGCGGTCAGGCCCTTCTTGGTGGATGCCATTGCGGCACTTCCTTCCTGGATGGATGCATGGGGTTGCTGGGGACGGGGCAGGTTGCTCATGTCAGACGACCCGAGAGGCGGCGGCTGGAGCTGCTCCGCGCCTGGACGGCAAGGAGCACAGCGGCGAGCGCGAGCAGCGCTGCACCGCCGAAGACGTAGGCGTCGGCACCGACACCGCCGGTCAGCGGCAGGGTCAGCACGGGCACCGGCATGTTCACGAAGCGGTAGGCGACGTGCAGTCCGGCGGCGACCTGCACGGTGGCCGGGGCCTGGGTGACCCAGAGCCTCTCCTCGAAGACGCCGTTGGTGGGATACGGGGCGTTGTAGCGCTGCAGCGCCACGCCGAGGTAGGCGAGCCGGCTGGTCTCGGACAGTGTGTAGGCGTGCGCCGGTCGCACCGCGAAGGTGTTGGCGCCGACACCGCTGGCCACCGGAAGCTCGCTGCCGGGGAAGCTGACGTCTGCGAGACCGGGGAGCGTCGCGGGCGTCAGCGTGAGCGTGAAGTCCGCCGATTCGATGGTGGCCGGCACGCTGCCGTCGATGTGCTTCAGCAACGTCAGCATCGCGGTGCTGAGGGTGACGGTGCAGATGATGCTGTCGCCGAGGCTGGCCGTGACGACGTCGCCGATTACGGGCAACGCGTCGGTGCCGCGCAGGCACGACCATCCCGTCGACACATAGGCGGCGTCGCCGCCGGATGCCCTCAGCAGGTAGCCGGCGCCGGGCGTGATCTGGCCGGAGACGCCGGCCTTGCCGACGGGCCCGACGGTCGCGGGCGTCGTCTGCGCGGTCGCGGAGAGGTCCCAAGAACCGAGCAGCGACTGATCTCCGAAGGAGATCGCGGAGCGCAGCGTGAGGGTGGTGGCGGGCTGGGTGTTGACGTACTCGCAGGCGACGACGGAGCCTGGTGCGACGTCTTTCAGCGTGAGCGTGACCGTGCTGCTGATCGCTGTGCGACTGGTCGTGCCGTTCACGGTGGTGACGTCGCAGTAGCCGCTGGTGAAGCGATAGTCCGTCTTCTCCCCCTCGGAGATGCGGAGTTCGACCCGAGTGACGGTGGTCGGGAATGCCAGATTCCAGCGCGCCGTACCGTCGGGGCCTGCGACACCGGCGGTGCCGACCGGGGTCAGCGAGGCGCTGCCGCCACCGGAGGTCGCTGCGATCGAGGCGCCGAGCGGCCAATCGGCCCCGTTGGTCCGGTTTCCGGCGACGTCGACGAGCGTCTTGTGGATGGAGACCGCGGTGATGAGCGGGGAGTTCGTGAAGGTGCACACGTAGCTGACACCGCTCGCGGGGGTCAGCGAGCCTGAGGGGCCGTTCCCTGCGATGCGCGACCCATCCGTGCCCACGCATGCATAGCCGCTGGCGTAGCGGGTGACGGCAGCGCCGCCGGCCATCGTCTCGCTGAACCGGTACGGCACACCGGCGACGACCGCGGCGGGGCCGAGCTGCGCGGCCTGGGGGCCGGTCACCGAGCCGCTCGTCGTGACGGTGCGCGCAGGAGCGCCGCTTCCCTCGAGCGTCAGCGAGAACTGGTCGCTCGACGCCACGCGCCCGACGACGTTCTTGACGATCGAGATGGTCGACGGCGAGGAGCAGCTCGCGAGGTCTGTGGGGCTCGAGAGCTTGTTCGAGACCATGTCCGAGTACTGCACCCAGGTGCTGGGGTTGTAGCGGTAGGCCTGCTCTGTCGTTCGGGCCAGGTAGACGGAGCCATCAGCGTCGAAGGCCATGCCTGCGGTGCTCGTCATGCCGTTGAGCCCCGACGCGAGCACGTTGTGGCCGATGAGCCCTGGCGCTCCGGATCGCCCTGCCGCCGCAGCGGACGCCAGCTGGCTCGCGGTCACGGAGTAGGCGGTGGGCTTGTTCGTGCCTGCGATCAGGTAGAGATTGCCCGCAGCATCGAAGGCGATGTCACCCGCAGCACCATCGATGCTGTCGATCGGGATGTATCCGACGTATGTGTAGGTGTTGTCGGTGTTCACCATGGTCAGCTCGAACCTCAGCGAGCCTTCCACCAGGTCGAACCCGCCGATGAAGTAGCTGCCGCTGAAGGGATTCACCGCCCCAGCGCTCAGGCGGTAGTCATTGCCATCGGTGAGGGGTGCTGGCGTCTTGCTGAAGACGCCCGCGGCCGCGTCGTAGGTCAGGAGATTGGCGATGCCCGTCGCGTTCACCTCGAACGCTCGTGCCTGCGCACCCCCAGCGGACACGCCGAGACCGTCCGCGAAGTTCGGGCTGACGATGCCCCAGCCGTTCGGCGCCGCGCCGACTGCGGTGACGATGCCGCTGTTGTTCGAGGTGCCGCGCTGCACCTGCTGCAGCAGCCCGCTCGACGACACCGAGAAGAACGTGCCGGCCACGCACGGCAGCGCAGCCGCCGGCGCTGCCTGAATCGACAGCGCTGCGGGCGCCATGACCTCAGCGCCCTTCGTCAGCCTCGGTTCGAGGTTCGCGTCGGTCTCCGGCTCCTCTGTCGGCACCGGCAGCGGAGTCGCCAGGGGTGCCTCGTCAGGCACCGGCGCGGGCGTCGGCTCAGCCGGGTCCGCGGGCAGAGGCTCAGCCGGTGTCGGCTCAGCGGGATCGGGGGCAGCGGGGCCGACGACAGGCTCGGCAGGCGCCGGCTCGATCGGCGCGGGGAGCGCCGGAGCCGAGTCGACCGGGGGAGGCGACGCCGGCGCCGGGTCGCCGATGACCGGCGCGACGGGATCGGCAGGCGCCTCAGCTCCAACTGCGCTGGCCTCGGCAGCATCGGCAGGCACCGTGCTCAGCGCTGCACCCGAGTCCGTCGCCCAAGTGGGCGTGGGCGACGCCATCGGCAGCAGCAGACCGGCGACCACCGCGACCACGGCCGCAGCGACGACGGCGCGAGCCGATCGTCGAGCGGTGTGTGGGCGCGTGCGCATGAGACTGCCTTCGTGACGGGTGCGAGCCACGACGCTGCGGTGCGTTCAGCGGCTCGGAGAGTGCCCCAAAGTTATTGAGCGCGCCTCAGCAAACCGCTCCGCACGCTGAAGCAGAACTGTGTTTTGCAGGACTTTTCCTCAGGTTCGCCTCAATCTCCTTCAGTTTCGAACGAACCGGGGTCTTCATGCTCCCGAAACACGGCCCGCGTAGCCTTGCTGCATGCCCAACCGCACCCGAGCCGACATCGAATGCTGGCTGACCGACATGGATGGCGTGCTCGTCCACGAGGAGCAGCCCCTCCCCGGCGCGAAGGAGCTGCTCGAGCAGTGGCGCGACGACGGCACCGAGTACCTCGTGCTCACCAACAACTCGATCTTCACGCCCCGTGACCTCGCGGCGCGACTGAAGGCATCCGGCCTCTCCGTGCCCGAGGAGCGCCTCTGGACGAGCGCGCTCGCCACCGCCGACTTCCTGCACGATCAGATGCCGGGCGGCTCTGCCTACGTGATCGGCGAGGCGGGACTCATCACCGCGCTGCACGAGATCGGCTTCACGATGCGCGAGACCGACCCCGACTTCGTGGTGGTGGGCGAGACCCGCTCGTACTCGTTCGAGGCGATCACCAAGGCGATCCGCCTGATCGCCGGCGGCGCCCGCTTCATCTCGACCAACCCCGACGCGACCGGCCCGAGCGCCAACGGCATCCTGCCGGCGACCGGGGCGATCAACGCACTCATCACGAAGGCGACCGGCCGGGTGCCCTACATCGTCGGCAAGCCCAACCCGATGATGTTCCGCTCGGCGCTCAACAAGATCGGCGCGCACAGCGAGACGACCGGCATGATCGGCGACCGCATGGACACCGACATCATCGCCGGCATGGAGGCGGGCCTCCACACCGTGCTCGTCATGACCGGCATCTCCGATCCGTCGCTCGTCGAGACCTATCCCTTCCGGCCCGACGAGATGCTGCAGGGCGTCTTCGAGCTCGTCGACCCGGCGCCCGCCGAGTCGGAGCTCGACGAGCCGCGCGCCGACGTCTGAATCTGCTCCCCGCACTGCTGCGGCGCTGCGACGGGCGGATGCGTCATGGCCGCAGGCGCTCAGGGGCGCGGCCTGGGCAGGCGGGGCGTGACGAGGCTGCGGTAGGCGACCGACAGGGCCCAGCCGCCGGCGAGCAGCACCGCCCACCAGGGTGCGCCGGGGATCTCGGGCATCTGCAGCTCCTGGGCCGCGGGGCTGTCGGCGGGGGGCGTCGCGATGCGCTCACCGGTCACGATGATGCGGTGGCTGTTGATGCCGAGCGGTGTGCAGGTGACGAGGCTCACCAGGTCGCCGCCCGACTCCGGCAGCAGCAGGTCGGTGTTGCCGGGCTCGATCACCTGCACCTCGCGCACCCGGTAGACGAGCACCTCGCCGTAGACCTCGAGCTCGAAGAGATCGCCCGACGCGATCTTGTCGAGGTCGCTGAACAGCACCGCCTCGGGCAGGCCGCGATGCGCGGTGAGCACGGTGTGGTTGCCGTCGCCGCCGACCGGCAGCGCCGAGCCGAGCAGGTGACCGACGCCCTTGCGCAGCGTCGCCTCGTCGGTGCCGTGGTAGATCGGCAGGTCGACCGCGATCGAGGGGATGCGGATGCGTGCCATCACGTCGGCGGGACCGAGATCGAGCTGCTCCTGGTAGGCCCGCACGATCGCCTGCTGGTCGGCCAGCGGGGTGCCGCCGTAGGGGTCGATGAGGGCGCCGCCGCTGAGCCGTGCGTTGTAGTCGCGGGCCTCGGCGAGCTCCTGCTGGCGTCCCGCGGGGCCGAGCTCGGTCATGACCTCGGCGTAGTCGTCGACGCGGAACGACTGCTCGAGCTGCGAGAACCAGCCGGCGCCGGCCGGATAGAGGACGATGCTGGTGCCGAGCATGCCCATCAGCGCCACGGCGAGCGACGCGAGACCCGCACGACGGCGGCGGCGCCGCGCCGGCGTGCGTGACGCGGGCGGTGCTGCCTCGATCGTGCGGGTCATCGTCGCTCCTCTGCGATGAGACGGCTCCGTGGCAGAGGGCGAGAGCCTCTGCCACGGGGCCTGGAGCTCAGGCCCCAGCCTGCTCCTTGCGGCGACGGATGAGCATGAAGCCCAGCGCCGCTCCGATGAGGCCGAAGCCTCCGATCATGAAGGCTGCTTCGCCGCTGCCGCCGGTGATGGGCAGCGCGTACGCGGGGATCTTCGCGTTCTCGACCTGGACCACGACGCCGGCCGGGTCGCCGGCGAAGACCTGGACCGGGTTGTCGATCGTCCCGATCTCGTAGCCGAGCGGCGCCACCGTCTCCACCAGGTAGTAGTCGACACCCTCGCGAAGCGCGGGGAACGTCGCGACGCCGTCCGCGCCCGTCGGTGCGGTGGTGTGCACCAGCGTCGAGCCAGGTGCTCCCGGAACCCCGGCCCAGAGCTCGAACACGGCACCCGCGAGCGTCGTGTCGGTGTCGTCCTCGACCTTGAGGACGGTGAGCAGGCCCCAGCGCGAGTCCACCGTGTTCGAGGTGATGTCGGTGCCGTTGATGTTCGCGACCGCCGTGTTGGGGATGATGCCGTACTCGGCGGCTTCCCCGTTGTCCACGCCGTTCACGACCGTCTGGATCGTGACCACGATGTCGGCGTTGTCGAGCCCCGACAGGTATGCGAGGCCGGCCGCGGTGAAGTCGACAGTCACCAGACCGCCGACGTGAGTGACGGAGTAGTGCTCTGCCAGCAGCCCCGCGGGACCGCTCACCGTCGCGCCGCTGTAGGTGAGCCGGGCGTCGAGCTGGTCGGTGATGGTGAAGCTGTCGAACACCTCATCCGCGGGCAGCTCGGGAACGGGCACGGAGACCGCCCAGCTGACCGTGTCGCCGAGCTCGAGGGCGTCCGCATCGTCGACGGTCTTGACGAGCGGGTCCGTGACCGAGTTCTTGGGGTAGGCGTGGACGTCGTAGAGCCATGCCGAGGTGTTCGTCGGGTGGGCCATGGGCACGGAGATCAGGAACGGCGCCGACTGCACGATGATGCCGTTGTCTCCGGTGTCGGCGCCCTCGGTGACGAGGTACACACCGAGCGGGAGGTCCGAGAACGTCGCCGTGCCGGCCGCCGTGGTCAGCACGGGAGCGGGCGCGGGCGGAGTGATGAGCCCTTGGGCGTACGCGACCGGATCCGCGGCCGCCGCGATCTCGCTGGCGAGGAGCCAGCCTTCGGGCGTCGTCAGGTCGGTGCCGGGCACGAGCTGCGCGGTGAACTCGACGCCTGCGAGCGGTGCAGCGACGTCTGAGACGGGCAGACCGTTGCTGGGGAGGCCAGGCACTTCGGGCTGCGCGTGCTTGTGGACGACGATCGAGCCCAGCTTGTCCACCTCGACATTGGGACCGATGGCGGACGCGGGCAGCGCGCCGCCCAGTGCGGTGAGCGTCGCCAGTGCGATCGCTCCGAACCCGGCGGCGACTCGCACCGTCAGGCTCCTCTTCGTTGTTGCCATGGCGGCGATTCCTTTCGGGTGAGGTGCAGAGGACTGCGTTGGGGATGTCGTGTCAGGGAGGTCAGGCATGCTCGGCTCGCAGTCGGGCCGAGTCACGAGCGCTGCGGAGCAGCACCACCACGGCGGCGAGCATCGCCAGCAGCAGCAGCGAGCCGCCGCCGTAGCCGAAGAGGTCGGAGCCGATGCCACCGGTGAGCGGAAGCGCGAACGGCGTCGGAGCAGCGTTGACGAAGCGGTAGGTGTGGTGCTCGCCGATCGGCACCTGGATCGCTGCGGCGGGGTCATCGACCTCGACCCAGACACCCTCGACGAGCTGCTCGAGCCGCAGTCCGACGTACGCGAGGTCGACGTCGTCGCTCGTCTCGCTCAGCAGGTAGTCGTGGCCGGGCCGCACGTCGAACGTGTTGATCGCGCTGGCATCCGTGGCGCCCTCGCGCGTCACTGCGGTCAAGCCGGCCAGCGACGCGGGAGCGGCAGTCAGATCGAACATGCTCGGCGTCAGGATGCTCACACCCTCGATGACCTTGAGCAGCGTCAACTGGGCGGTCGCGTTGGTGACCGTGCACCCCACGTGCCTGCCGAGCGGCACTGCCACCGACGCATCCGCCGTGTCGGTCCAGCCGGATCCCTCGACCGCTGCGCCGTTCGCGTCGAGCACCGCGCAGACCCACTGGCCGCTCTGCACATAGACCGCGGGGCCGCCGTTCTCGGACAGCGCGTAGATCGCGTCGGCGATCACCGATGCGCCCGTGATGGCCGCGTCGCCGGTGGCACCGGTGAGCGTGCTGCTCGGGGCCTGCGCGGTGAGCGTGAAGTCTCTCGGATCAGCCGCACCGCCCTCGACGACCTTCCGCAGCGTGAGCTCGGTGTCGCAGTCGACCGTGTTGGTCACGGTGAAGGCCTGCTGACCCTGCGTCAGGAGGAAGCCGTCCGTGACCGGGAGCGGCACGGTCCGCCCCGACGGGTCGGTGATCGTGGATGCCGTCACGGAGCAGCCGACCATCAGGGGATCGATCATTGTCGTCTCGCGGATCACCACGGTGCCGCCGACGACGAAGCCTGCCCGCGGCACCGACCAGCCCTGGTCGGTGGCTGCTGCGGCACCCGGCCCTGTGAGGGTCAGCGAGGCGTCGAGGCCGTCGGGCTGCTGGCCGTGGGCGTAGGCGACGCCGTCGACCATCCACTGCTTGTGGACGACGACCGAGGCGTTCTGGATGTTCGTGAACGTCACGTCGACGGCCTGCCCTGCGACGGTGGTTACGACGGTGCTCCGCGCGGCGAGATCGACCGTGCCGCCGCTGATGCTCCGCAGCGTCCAGTCGGCATCGTCGCCGTTCCCGGCGTTGACGTCGGCCAGCAGCTCGGCGACGGTCACCGCGGTGTTCGGCTTGTAGAGCATCGCGGTCGAGGTCGTGCCCGGTGCGGACGTGCCGACGAGGCTGAGGTCAGACAGACCGTCGGCAGTGAGGTCGAAGCCGAAGGCCTGATCCTGCTGGCCGATCGCGATCTTCGTGACCGTGAGCATCGACGTCGTGTTGGTGATCACGCAGCTGGTCGTCTGGCGCGCGACCACGGGGAACGTGGATGCGGCGCTCGTCAGCACGAAGGGCGCCTGGCCCGGCACGGTGCAGACGGTCGACAGGTGCGCCCAGGGCACGGTGCTCGGGATCGCGGCCTCCACCAGCGTGAAGTCGGCGCCCGCCGGCACGGTCACGACGGTGTCGGTCTCGCCGATCTTCAAGGTGCCGTTGATGACGGATGTCGACGGCGCGACCACGGGGCCGGTGCCGGTGCGGTCGAGGGTGTACGCGAAGTCGTAGGAGCTGGCCGCGGCGACATCCGCCGCCTTCGTGATGCTGATCGAGCCGCAGTTCGACGGCGGATCGACGGAGACGGGGGCGACCCAGGCCTGGACCTGCCGGTTGCCGGTCCACGAGCGGATGTACCCGGTCGAGCCGAGCGTGGATGGGCACCCCTGCTGGCCGACGAGCGTCGGGTCGAGCGTCAGGCTCAGCTGCATCGTGAAGCCGCCGTCGAGCGACGTCAGCACGTTCGGGACGGTGACGCACGTGCCCGGGTAGTTCGCCAACGACGTGTAGAGGCAGCGTTGAGTGGTGTAGTTCTGACCGTTGTCGTTGTTGATGATGATGACCATGCCGCCCTGCGAACGATCAGGCTGCGGCACGAGCACGGTGCCCTTGGCCGCGCCCCATCGCTCGGGCGCCACGGTGTACTCGATCGACCAGCCCTTGGCGCCGGTCGCGCTCGGCCTCGTCCACGTCGCACCGAGCACGAAGCTCGTGCCGGTCTGCGTGTAGGAGGATGTGAACGAGAAGATCTCGGTCGCTTCGGCGGGGCTGCCGGAGGAGTACCAGTCGAGCGGGTCGTCGCTGTCGAAATCAGGTTGGTAGGCACCGGTCACCCCGGCTCCCACGGGCGCGACCTGCGGTGCGATGAGCGAGTCTGCGAGCGGTGCGACGGATGCCTGCTCGAGCGCAGACTCGATCGGCGCCGCCGGCACGGGCGCCGCGAGCGCGAGATCGGGCTCAGCTGCAGCCGGCTCGACCTCAGGAATGCCCTCGACGGGCGGCACGATCTCAGCCTCGGTCGGTGGGACGGGGTCGGTCCCCGGCACTGCGGGGACTGCGGGATCTGCAGGGACTGCGGGATCAGCGGGAGCCGTGGGATCAGTGGGAGCCGTGGGATCCGTGCGATCCGTGAGATCCGTGGGATCCGGAAGAGGATCGGTGAGGACCGGCTCGGGCTGGATGGCAGCCGCGTCGGCGTCTTCCGCGGCCAGGGCCGTCGTCGCCGGAGCGAGGAGCATCGCGGTCGCCAGCGCGAGGACGAGGAGCATCGCAAGCAGATTCGCGACCGCCCGTGGGGCGTTGATCCGCAACGACATGACTACCGTCCTTGGTCCGCAGCGTCGGTCGCAGACCGGATCTCCCCGGCCCCGACCGTTCTTGAACAACGTTCGCTAACGGTGTTATCGAATCATCGACGGCTCAGGAGCGAGGATCCCTCAGACCCAGGTTGCGCTGAGCAAGAGGTGAGGAACCGCCAGTTCTGCCCAGGAACGGACCACGCCGGGGCGAAAGCCGAAGCGCGCAGGCGCGGCGCCGACGTGCGAATCTCGACGCGGCAGGTGATGCGCTGAGGGCACTATCGCGTCGCGCGACCACTGACGCCGTTGAGGAGGCTTCGGCGAGGAGGTCTGTCAGGCCTCCGAGAGCTGGCGGAGCACGAAGGCGCCGAAGGAGCCGGCCGCCACGGCGGCCGCGACCGCCACCGGCGCGACGAGCTGATCGAGCGGCCGATGCGGCACCTCGCGGGCATCGATGCCGTCGAGCCTGATCCAGCCGAACAGCGCCGCCCTGCCCCGCCGCACGGCGATGCCGGCGAGCCAGAGCGCGACCAGCGCGGCGGCCGCGGCGACGATCAGCCAGCCCCAGGCGATCGTGGCGCCGGCCGCCGCCTGGAACGGCGCGAACGCCAGGGCGCCGAGCCCGACGGGCAGCACCCACCAGGTGGTCGGCGGGCCGAAGCCGCGCGCGACGACGATGCCGAGCAGCGTGCCGACGGCCATCAGCACGACGCCCATGAGCAGCCCGCCCCAGCCGGAGATCGCGCACACCGTGGGCGAGTTCGCGCCGCACGCGCCGTCGGCGGATGAGATCAGCAGCCCGCCCGACTTCGCGGCCGCCGCCGCCCCGTAGCCGAGCGCGCCCCACGAGGTCAGCAGGCCGATCCAGCCGGTGGCGGGCTCGCCTGCGACGATGCGCGGAGGCGGCTTGAAGAGGTGGTCGGCGAGGCTCACGGATCCACGCTACGCCGGTCGCGCAGCGCCGGGCGGCGCCTCAGACGGAGAGCGCCGGCTCCCGTTCGCCGCTGCGGGCGAGCAATCGGTCGAGCTCGGTCACGGCGGCCCGGCCCGCGCGATTCGCGCCGACCGTCGACTGGCTGGGCCCGAAGCCGATCAGGTGCACGCGCGGCTCGAGCGCGACCCGCGTGCCGGTGACCTGCACCACGCCGCGCTCGTTGCGCAGCGCGAGCGGCTCGAGGTGCGCGAGCGAGGGCGTGAAGCCGGTCGCCCACAGGATCGCGTCGACGCTCGTGAACGACCCGTCGGCCTCGCGCACACCGTGCGGCTCGATCGCCGTGAACATCGGCCGCCGCTCGAGCGCGCCGCGGTCGCGGGCCCGCAGCGCGTAGTCGGTCCAGAGCAGGCCGGTGTACGAGACGACGCTGCCGGTGGGGATGCCCGCTTCGGCATCGCGGGTCACCCGCTCGATCACGTCGCGGCCAGTGGTCTCGGGCACGAACTCGCCGTCGAGGAAGACCGGCTCGCGGCGGGTGTACCAGCGGGTGTCGGCGACGGCCGAGAGCTCCTCGAGCTGCTGCACGGCCGAGATGCCGCCACCGACCACCGCCACGCGCTGGCCGGCGAAGTCCTCGGCCGCCACGTAGTCGCGGGTGTGCAGCTGACGGCCCTGGAACGCATCCGCCCCCGGGTGCTCGGGCAGCCGGGGGCTGTTCCAGGTGCCGGTCGCGTTGATGATCGCGCGGGCGCGCCAGCGGCCCGCGCTCGAGTCGACGAGCAGGTCGCCGTCGGGGTCGTCGTCGGCGCGCGCCACGGTCGAGACGTGCACGGGCCGCAGGATCGGCAGCTGCATCGCGCGCTCGAACGCGGCGAAGTAGCGGGGCACGGCGAGGCGGCTGGGCTCCTGCGGGTCGATCGGCGGCTGCGCGAAGGCGGGCAGGTCGAAGATGCCGTTGACGGTCGCCATGCGCAGCGACTCCCAGCGGTGCTGCCAGGCGCCGCCGGGCGCGGCGTCGGCGTCGAGCAGCACGAAGGTGCGTTCGCCCGTCGGATCGTCGAGCGCGCTCGTGAACCCGCGCTTCTGCAGGTGGAAGCCCGCCGAGAGCCCTGCCTGGCCGGCGCCGATCACGACGATCGTCGCGAGCCGTTCGGTCGCGCGCATCTCGGTCATCCAGCCGCTCCAGTCATTCGAATTGCAACGACAGGTGCAACGGGCGGATGCGTCCGCGGATTCCCGCGCGCCGGTGCGGCGGGCGATCGTGGCGCGTGCCGCCGCCCGGCAGGCTGCAGCAGCCGGGCGACCCAGGCAGCCGCGCAGGCGCGGAGCCGACGGCGGCCACGCGGGCCTCAGCGGCCCGACGGCGGCTACGCGGGCTTCAGCAGCCAGGCGATCACGAGCATCACCGGCAGCGAGGCGACGGTCGTGAGCAGCACGATGTCGCGGGTGATGAGCGTCGCCCTGTCGTAGCGCAGCGCGTACTGGTACATGTTCTGCGCGCTCGGCAGCGCCGCCATCACGGTGCAGGCATAGGTCAGCTGCTCGTCGAGGCCGAACGCGAACCGGGCCAGCACGTAGGCGATCAACGGCATCGCGATCGACTTCAGCAGCACCGCGAGCGCGACCTCCTTGCGGCCGGTGCCCGGCTGCAGCGGCTTCTCGCCCGCGAGCGAGACGCCGAAGGCGAGCAGCATCAGCGGCACGGCGGCACCGCCGAGGATCTCGAGCGGCGCGAGCACGGGCGCGGGCAGCTCGATGCCGAGCGCCGACACGACCGCGCCGAGCGCCGCCGCGATGAGCATCGGGTTGCGCAGCGGCTGCGTGAGGATGCCGGTCAGCGACGCCCGGCCGGCGGTGAGCACGTCGAGGGTCGCCAGCAGCAGCGGCGCCAGCACCAGCAGCTGCAGCAGCAGCATCGGGCCGACGAAGCCGGCATCGCCGATCACGTAGATCGCCACCGGCAGGCCGATGTTGTTGATGTTGGCGTAGCCCGAGGCGGTCGCGCCGAGGGCGATGCGGGCGGGGTCCTTCGTCAGCCAGAGCCGCGCGACGACGACGTAGACGAGCGCCACCGCGATGAAGCCGAGCAGCGCCACCGCCAGCACGCTCGAGAAGAGCAGACCGACGTCGGCCTCGCTGAGCACGACGAACAGCAGCGCCGGGCTGGCGGCGAAGAAGCTGGTGCGGTTGAGCACGAGCCGACCCGACTGGTCGACGACGTCGAGCTTCGCGAGCAGCCACCCGACGAAGATGACGAAGCCGATGATCGCGAAGCCGATGAGCACACCGCCCACGTGACCTCCCGCATCCGCCGATCAGATAGCCAGTGTGACACGCACCGCGCGCCCGGCTTCCCCGACCTGCGGGATTCGGCGGCGAAGGCCCGCGAGGGAGGGAAGCTCGATGGACGCCCGGGCTACTGCGGCGCGAGCCCCAGGTCGTCGAGGGTGATCGCCGCGCGGTACTCGACGCCGGCGGCCTCGATCGCCGCCTGCGCGCCCGTGGCGCGGTCGACGATCACCGCGACCGCCACCACCTCGGCGCCGACCTTGCGCAGCGCCTCGATGGCCTGCAGCGGGCTGCCGCCGGTGGTCGAGGTGTCCTCGAGCACGACGACGCGCTTGCCGGCGAGCTCGGGTCCCTCGATCTGGCGGCCGCGCCCGTGGTCCTTGGGCTCCTTGCGCACCACGAACGCATCCACCGTCAGGTCGCGCGCGAGCCCGCGGTGCAGCACGGCGTTCGCGAGCGGGTCGGCGCCCATCGTCAGCCCGCCGACCGCCGAGACGTCGGGGATGTCGGCGATCAGGTCGAGCAGCACGTCGCCGATGAGCGGGGCGGCGCGGTGATCGAGCGACAGCTTGCGCAGGTCGATGTAGTAGCTGGCGCGCTTGCCGCTCGTGAGCACGAAGTCGCCGTGGAAGACGGCCTCGTCACGGATGAGCTGGATGAGCTGGTCGCGCGCGTTCACTCCCCCAGCGTACGGGCTGACGGAAGGGGGTGTCGGGGTGCTGCTGGTGCCGCCGCCGTCGCGCAGATGCAGGGCCAGTGGTCGTTCTCGCGCCGCCGAAGCGGCCACTGGCCCTATACCTGTCGCCTGCGAAGGGGTCACGGGCCGTGCGCAGGCGCGGCGTCACCACGGGGCGGATGCGCGGGGTCACGACCCAGGCGCCGCGACCGGGAGCGCTCAGTCGCCGCTGGCGGCCAGCGCGGCGCGCTGCCGCGCGCTGCCCACGCGGGGCTCGCGGCCCGTCCAGGCGGCGAAGCGCTCGGAGCGGGTGGCGTCGGCGGGCGGCTCGACCGCCGGCAGGAAGACGCCGGGGCGACGGATCGACTCCTCGGCGGCGCCGCCGCGGAACTCCTCCATCCAGTCGAGCAGGCCGGCGGGGAACTCGAGGTTGTCGGCGAGCCCGATGCGCACCGCGGCCCAGCGGATGTCCCACGCGTGCATCGCCATGTCGAGCGTTGCCATCGGCAGCTCGAGGAAGGCCTCCTCCTCGGCGTCGTGCGCGGCCGAGCGGAGGCGTGCCGCCAGCACCTCCCAGCGCTCGACGGCCTCGAAGTCGCCGCTCGGCGCCATCACCGACTGGTGGTCGTCGGCCGACGCGCCGGTGCCGAGGGCCTCGCCCAGCAGGGCGCTGCCGCCGTGCTCCCCCTGCACACCGGTCACGTGGCGCACGACGTCGGCGATCGACCAGTCGGCGCACGCCGATGGCAGGCCCAAGCGGTCGGCGCCGGCTCGCGCCTCGGCCGAGAAGAGGTCGAGTGCCTGGAGGTAGCGGTCGCGCGCGGTGCCCATCGCCCCATCTTCCCACCTTCCCGTGCGCGGTCGCGGATGCGACGCATCCGCTCGCCTAGGCTCGGAGCATGCGGATCGCCACCTGGAACGTGAACTCCGTGCGCGCACGCACGGCCCGGATCGTCGACTGGCTCGAGCGCAGCGACGTCGACGTGCTCGCGATGCAGGAGATCAAGTGCAAGACCGAGCAGTTCCCGTACGAGGCGTTCGAGGCGGCCGGATATGAGGTGCAGGCGCACGGCGCGAACCAGTGGAACGGCGTCGCGATCGCGTCGCGGCTGCCGATGAGCGACGTCGAGCGCGACTTCCCCGGCCAGCCCGGCTACGCCAACACCGGCGACCCGATCGTCGAGGCGCGCGCGATGGCCGCGACCGTCGAGGGCGTGCGGCTGTGGAGCCTCTACGTGCCCAACGGGCGCGAGCTGACGCACGCCCACTACGGCTACAAGCTCGAGTGGCTGCGGGTGCTCACCGGCCTGCTCGACGAGTGGCGCGGGCAGCCGCTGGCGCTCATGGGCGACTTCAACATCGCACCGCTCGACCACGACGTGTGGGACATCGGCGTCTTCGAGGGCGCCACGCACGTGTCGCAGCCCGAGCGGGATGCGTTCCAAGGGCTCATCGACGCCGGTCTCGTCGACGTCGTGCGCGAGCGCGCGCCGGGCTACACCTACTGGGACTACAAGGCGGGGCGCTGGAACAAGGACGAGGGCATGCGCATCGACTTCGTGCTCGGCTCCCCCGAGCTCGCCGAGCTCGTCGGCCGCGCCCGCATCGACCGCGACGAGCGCTCGGGCGACGCGCCGAGCGACCACGTGCCCGTGGTCGTCGACCTCGACCTCGAGACCGAGCTCGACGACGACCGCCCGATGATCTTCTGACCATGACGCACGCACCACTGAGCGACTGGGACGGCGAAGAGGAGCTCGAGCCGCGGCGCGTCTGGACGCCCGCCGACCGCTGGCGACTCGTCACCTGGGTGCTGATCTTCGCGAACGTCCTCGGCCTGCTGCTGCTCGCGCCGGTCGGCGATGGCACGCTGCAGCGGACGGCGGATGCGTCCGGCAGCGACCCGGAGCAGGCACGGCTGGTGTTCTGGGTCACCGTTGTCGCCGCCACGCTGGTGTCCGGCGGGCTGGGAGCCGCTGCGGCGGCGACGAAGCAGCGCTGGGCGATCGTGATGCCGCTGCTCGGCACGGCGGCGAGCTGGGTCGGCTTCGCGATCGCGACCTCGATGGTGTGAGGCGCCGCCGCGGGGCGCTGCGCTGCGGCGGGTGACCGCGGGTGCGGCGCTGCGGCGGGTGACCGCGGGGGCGGCGCTGCGGCGGGTGACCGCGGGCGCGGCGCGCGTCAGGCGCGGCGACGGGCGCGCGTGCGCCGGACGAGCTGCGTGGCGGCTGCCACGATGAGTGCGATGCCGATCAGGATCCAGCTCGAGATCAGCGTGCCGAAGCCCACGCCCGGCCAGTCGAGCGGTCCGTAGCGCAGCACCGCCGCGTAGACGAACGCGAGGATCGCCACGATCGCTGCGGCGCCGGGCAGCCAGAAGCTCGAGGCTCGCCGCCACGCCGCGGCGCGGGCGAGCACGATCGCGGCCCAGAGCAGCGAAGGGCCGAGCGTGACGACCGCCCAGTAGCGCGGCACGGGGCCGACGTCGCGCTCCGTGTAGCCGAGGCCCGCGATGATCGACGCGATCGTGATCGCGTGCGCGATGACGATGCCGCCCACCTGCGCCGCGCTGAGCAGCACCGGCCGGGGGTCTCGCGACGATTCCTCCACGCGCACCTCCTCGTCGAGAGCGAGGCTATGCGAGACCGGTGACACGGTGCCAGCGTCGGCGAGTTGCCTTCGACGCTAGACGCCGTTGCGCCCGAGGTCGCGCCGAGCGCTCCGGCGCTGGGCGCGCAGACGATCAGCGGAGCGCTGCACGAGAGCGGTCAGCGCCGCGACCACGATGGCGCACGGCACCAGCAGCCACGCGGCGGCGACCATGCCGGGGCCAGCGCCCTCCGGCGAGGAGAGGCCGGCGCCCAGCACGAGCGCGAACGATGCCACCGCGACGAGTCCCGCGGCGCAGGCGAACCAGAATCCGCTGACCGAGCCCTGCAGCCGTGCGCGCGCGAGCACGAGCACCGCCCATGCCGCGGCCGGGCCGACGGTCAGCTCCGCCCACCCGGGGAGCACGTCGCCGGGTGCGGAGGCGTCGAGCGGCCAGGCTCCCATCGCTGCGCCGAGCTCGGGCGCGGCAGTCAGCGCCAGCAGCAGCGACAGCGCGATGTGCAGCACGAGCGCCGCGCCGAGCTGCAGCCCGGCGGTCGCCAGCTGGCGCGCCGACGGAGCGTCCGCGGGCATGCGGCTGCCCTGCTTCGCTTCCATGGCTGCTCCTGGGTGGGTGTGCGCGCGCCGCTGCCGGCCCTTCGCGCTGTGCGGTCCAGCCTCGCATCGCGCCGTACCCCGACGTGCCGACTTCGACGCCTGCTGAGGCGATGCTCAGCGGCGCCCACGCAAGAGAGTTGCGGGCGACGGCGGGCATCGCCGCGACGCACGGAACGGGCAGCAAAGGCGGGGCTCAGCGCAAGATGCGTGCGCAAGGACGCCCGTACGCTCGAAATGCGCAGCATCCTGCGCCGCTGAGCACCCTTGAGGCTCCGCTCCCGCCCCACCGACACCCCTCCCGGGAGGCTCCCATGACGATGACCCAGGCCACCGCCGACACCGACCTCCGCCGGCACCCCGCCTGGTTGCAGATCAAGGCAGCCGCGACCGCGCTGCAGCCGCTGCAGTCGAAGAACGGCGCCATCGAGGAGCCCGCGCACCACGAGGCCGCCGCGACCCACGTGACCGAGCTGGCCGACGGCATCCGCACCCTCGCCCCCGAGTTCCCGCACGACGCCGCCTACCTCGCGCAGGCAGCGCTCGACTTCGAGCGCTGGGCGGCCGAGGGCTTCGGCGAGCCCGACTTCTTCGACGCGCTGGCGCTGTTCCAGCCGCAGCAGCACCGGGTCGACGGGCTGCGACACCTCGTGGTCTTTCCCATGTACACGCAGAACGGCTCGTCGAGCCGGCTGGTCGAGGCGGTGCTCGTCGAGGTCATCTGGCCCGACTTCATCGGCGAGCTCGAGGCCGGCGACTACAGCAACGGGCTGTTCGTGCCGCTGCGCTTCATCGACTTCACCGCCGGCTACGACACCAACTCGGCCGTGCTCTTCCCCGAGACGGTCGCGATGCGCGAGATCCCCACGTTCACCTGGGGCGCGATCTTCCAGGACCGCGAGGCTGCCCGCTTCCGCCGCGTGGTCGAGGCCGCTGTCGGCGTCACGAAGCTCGAGCTGCCCGCCGACGCCGCCGAGATGCTCGCCGACCAGCAGCTCGCCGAGCAGACCTTCGTCATGTGGGATCTCATCCACGACCGCACGCACATGCGCGGCGACCTGCCCTTCGACCCGTTCATGATCAAGCAGCGCATGCCGTTCTTCCTCTACTCGCTCGAGGAGCTGCGCTGCGACCTCACCGCGTTCCGCGAGTCGGTCGCGATCGAGCGTCGCATCGCCGCGGACGAGAACGCGACGGATGCTGACCGCGAGCTCGCGAAGCACGCCAAGTGGGTGCAGTACGCGGTGATCTTCGACCGCATCTTCCGCTTCTCGATCACCGGCTCGCGCGTGCGCAACTACGACGGCCTCGGCGGCCAGCTGCTGTTCGCCTGGCTGCACCAGCACCGCGTGCTGCACTGGACCGACACGCAGCTCGCCTTCGACTGGGAGGAGGTGCCCGACGTCGTCAACAAGCTGGGCGCTGCGATCGAGCTGCTCTACTGGAAGTCGATCGACCGGCCGAAGGTCGCGCACTGGCTGGCCGCCTACGAGCTCGTCTCCTCGGTCGTCGAGCCGCACCCGGCATCCGCCTGGAAGGCCGGCGCGCTGCCGCTGGAGGGCACGCCGCGCCAGCTCACCGACCTGGTGATGGACGACGAGTTCCCGCTGTCGATGTTCTTCGAGGCGTTCGAGAAGAAGATGCGCGATGTCATCGCGTCGACCGCCGGCATCACGGGCGAGACCGCCTGAACCGCGGCGGCGCGGCCGCCTGAGCCGCCATGGCGAGCGCCTGAACCGCGGCGGCGCGGCTGGTCGGGCGGGGGCGACCCGCATCGACCGGGCTCGCCGCAGCCATGCCGAACCGGGTTCTTCCCGCGTCGGCATGGTTCGATAGAGGTCGAGGCTCCGAGCCGCACTCCCCAGATCGCGCTCGAGCCCGATCCGCCACGGCCCGCGAGGAGGTCCGACCGACATGGCCCTCATCGCCGCCTACACCAGCCCGGCGATCGCGCACACCTACCCGTTCGCCGGCATCCTGCTCGAGCTGCAGGAGCGCGGCCACCGCATCCGGCTGCGCACCCTCGCCGAGGAGGTCGACCGCATGCGACTGCTCGGCTTCGACGCCGACGCCATCGATCCGGCGATCGACAGGATCGCGTTCGACGACTGGCGCAGGCGCAAGCCGCTCGAGAGCCTGCTGCGGCTCGGCCAGCTCTACTGCGCCCGCGGCGAGCTCGACGGGCCCGATCTGCAGTCGCTCATCGACACCGACCAGCCCGATCTGCTGCTCACCGACGTCAACACCTGGGGTGCGGCGGCCGTCGCCGAGCGCTCGGGCCTGCCGTGGCTGTCGATCTCGCCCTACACGCCGGTGCTGCGCTCGAAGGGCTGGCCGCCGTTCGGCCCCGGCCTGCCGCCCGCGCGGGGCCCTATCGGGCGGGCCCGGCAGGCGATGGTCGGGCGCGCGGTGCTCGATGCCGCGACGCGGCTCGCCATGCCGAGCATCAACGGGCTGCGCGAGTCGGTCGCCGGACTGCCGCCGCTGCCCGACTTCGACGCGGTGCTGCGCCGAGCGCCGCAGATGCTCGTGACGACCGCCGAGCCGCTCGAGTACGCGCACGAGGACTGGGCGCCGCAGGTGCAGATGGTCGGGCCGACCAGCTGGGAGCCGCCGTCGGCGCCGCTCGACTGGCTCGACGAGATCCAGGGCCCGATCGTGCTCGTCACCACCGCGAGCGACTACCAGGGCGACACCGACATCGTGCGGGTGGCCGTCACCGCGCTCGCCCACGAGCCGGTGACGGTGATCGCCACCATGCCGGTGGGCGCGAGCCTCGGCTTCGAGCCCCCTGCCAACGCCCGCATCACCGGCTTCGTGCCGCACGGCCCGCTGCTCGACCGCGCGGTCTGCATGATCACGCACGGCGGCATGGGCGTCACGCAGAAGGCGCTCGAGCGGCGCGTGCCGGTGGTCGTCGTGCCGTGGGGCCGCGACCAGTTCGAGGTGGCCGCGCGGGTCGAGCACGCCGGCGCGGGCGTGCGGCTGTCGCGCCGGCACCTGACCCCGGCGAGGCTGCTGGATGCGGTGCGTCGCGCCCGTCGATCGGGCGCGGGCGTCGAGGCGGTCGCCGCCGGACTCCAGGCTGCGGGTGGCGCGCGGCTGGCCGCGGATCTCATCGAGGCGCAGCTCGAGACGCGGGTGTCGGAGTAGCGCCCTCGGCCGGGCGCTGCGCGCCCTGACCCACCCGATGCGGAATGCGCCCACTGCTCCCGCCGTTGGCCCTCGCAGCAGGACTTCACGACGAGGGGAATCGAAGATGGCAAGGATCACCGTGCTAGGCGCGACAGGGTTCGCAGGCGGCAACATCGCCAAGGAGGCCGCCGACCGCGGCCACGAGCTGACGCTGGTGTCGCGCTCGGTGCCGCAGGACGCCCCGGCCGGCGCCCGCGTCATCCAGGGCTCCGTGCTCGACGGCGACGTGCTCGCGCAGGCGCTCGACGGCGCCGACGTCGTGGTCGGCGCGCTGTCGCCACGCGGCGACATGGAGGGCAAGGTGGCGGATGCGTACGCCGACATCGCGGGACGGCTCGCCGGCACCCCGACCCGCTTCATCATCATCGGCGGCTTCGGCTCGCTCAAGAACGAGGCCGGCGAGCGCATCGTCAACACCGACGCGTTCGCGCCGGAGTACAAGCCCGAGGCGCTCGAGCTGTTCGCCGCCTTCGAGCGGGTGAGCGCGACCGACGGCGTCGAGTGGACGTACGTCTCCCCCGCCGGCAACTTCGGCTCGTACGTGCCCGACCAGACGCGCCGCGGCGCGTATCGCACGGGCGGCGACACGCCGATCGTCGACGCCGAGGGCAGCTCGACCATCTCCGGCCCCGACTTCGCGCTCGCGGTCGTCGACGAGATCGAGGCCGGCGCGCACCGCAACGAGCACATCTCGTTCGCGTACTGAGCTCGCGCTCGCCCGGCGCGAGCCGATCGTGACGGAGGCCTTCCCGCTGCGGGGAGGCCTCCGTCGTGCGCGCTCGGTGCTCGTCGACGGCGAGCGCGGCCGAGGCGGCGGCTCGGCCGCCGCGAGATGTCCAGTTCACTTGTCGTCAAGCAGACTTGTCAGTACAGTGAGCTTGACAGGCGGCATCGGGCGGCCTGAGCACCCCTCGAGGAGGGCATCCCCGTGAACGACACCACCGCATCCGCCCCCCGGACCCGGCTCGGCCGGTCGCGCTGGGGAGGCGGCGCCGCCGCGCTCGTCCTTGGCGCACTGCTGATCGCGCTCGTGCTGGCCGGCAGCATGGGCGCGCTCTACGCGTGGCTCGGCGAGTCGGGCGGGGGCCGGCTGCGCTTCGCCGTGATGGCTGCCGTCACGCTGCCCATCGGCCTGGCGCTCGGGTGGGCGCTGCTCGTCGATCGCTCGAGCGTGCGGGGCGCCGCCGAGCGGCCCGAGGAGTCGGTGGAGAGCGCCTGGTACCAGCAGGCCGCCGAGGGCACGATGCGCGACATGCTCATCACCCTCGGCCTCGGCGCGGCCGCGTTCTCGATCACCGGGCTGCAGGTCGACTCCGGCATGCTGCTCGCCGGCGCCGTGACGCTGATGATGCTCTCGTTCCTCGCGCGCTACCAGCTCGCCAAGCGCGCCGACGCCTGATGCGCAACTCGCTGCCCGAGCGCCGGCACGCGCTCGGCTGGTCGCAGCAGCGCCTCGCCGACGAGCTCGGCGTCTCGCGGCAGACCGTGATCTCGATCGAGAAGGGGCGGTTCGACCCGTCGCTGCCGGTCGCCTTCCGGCTGGCCGGCGTGTTCGGGTGCACGATCGAGGAGCTGTTCTCGCCGGAGTGACGCGGGGTGCGATCGCCCGCGCGGCCCGCGCGTGGTCGAGCCCCACCGGTACCGAACTGCGGGTCTGCGCCGCTGTCGCGCCCGCCGCCGCGGGGCTACGCTCGCGGCATGAGCCTCGTGGCGCCGGTGCCGAAGCGCATCCGCACGCGCGAGACCGTGCTCGGCATCGCCGCGCTGCTGGCGCTGCCGCTCATCCTGCTGCTGCCGCCGCTGATGCTGCAGGGCGTCGGCCCGATCACCGCTGAGAGCGCCTGCCCCGCCGTGACCGGGCCGGCCGGCTGCACGCCGAAGTACGCCGAGCAGGTGCTGGGCACCATCGCGCTGCTGCGGGTGGTCGCACCGGTGCTCGCGGCCATCACGCTGCTCGTGGCCGCGGTGCTCATCCTGCGCGGACGCCGCTCGTGGCCGACCGCAGTGCTCGGCGCGGTGCTGACCGCGGCGGCGGTGCTCGGCCACGTCGAGATCGCGACGCAGAACGCGTCGGTGCCGTGACGCATCCGCCCGCCTTCGACCGCCCGTCGACGACCGAGGCGAGGCACTGATGCGCCGACCGATCCGCCGGATGCTGCGCCGGCTGCTGGCGCCCGTGTCGCGCACGCGCGCGTTCCGGCGCGTCGGGCCGCGGGCGCTGCCGGTCGCCGAGCGGTGGCTCGCGCGGCTCACCGGCGGGCGGCTGGTCGTCTCGGGGACCCTCGTACCGTCGCTCGTGCTGCACACCACCGGCGCGAAGAGCGGACTGCCGCGCACCAGCGAGCTGATGTACACGCCAGACGGGCAGGGCGGCGCGATCGTCGCCGGCACCAGCTTCGCGCGCGAGCGCCACCCGGCCTGGACCGCCAACCTCGCCGCCGACCCCGATGCGGAGGCGGTCGTGCGGGGGCTGCGGTACCCGGTGTTCGCGCAGCGCATCCGCGACTCCGAGCGCGATGCGACCTGGGCGCTGCTCGAGCGGCAGTGGCCCGGCTACCGCCAGTACGAGCGCGATTCAGGTCGCACGGTGCGGCTGTTCCGGCTGACGACGGATGCGGTCCCGTCGCCGTTCACCGACCGGCTGAGGCGCGGCGGCTGCAGGCGCGGGGCTGGCAGGCTTCCGTGGCGGGCGAGCGCCAGCCCGTGCGCGGTGGGCCAGACTGTGCGCATGCGCATCCTCATCGCCGGCGCCACGAGCGCGCTCGGGCACGCCACCGCATCCGCTCTGCTCGAAGCGGGGCACCACGTCATCGCCGTCGGCTCGGATGCCGACCGCCTGGGGCTCGTGGATGCGTCGGAGCACTTCGCGTGCGACCTCACCGACCCAGAGGCGGTCGCCGAGCTGGCCGTGGCGGTCGGCGAGCTCGACGGGCTCGTGCACCTCGTCGGCGGCTGGCGCGGCGGCGGCGGGCTGGCCGGGCAGTCGGACGCCGACTGGGCCTGGCTCGAGGCTCGCGTGCTGACCACGCTGCGGAACACCACGCGCGCGTTCGCGCCGGCGATCGGCCGCTCATCAGCGGGCGTCATCGCGATCGTCTCGTCGAAGGGCGTCGATCGGCCGACCGCGGGCAACGCCAACTACGTCGCCCTGAAGGCGGCGGCCGAGGCGTGGGTCGCGGCGGTTGGCCACGAGCTGCGCGCGACGCCCGCCCGCACGGTCGTGAAGCGCGTGAAGGCGCTGGTCTCCGATGCCGACCGGGCCGCGCAGCCCGACCGCGACTTCGCCGGCTCGACCGATGTCGCCGACCTCGCGGCCGAACTCGCCGCCGAATTCGCCGCCTGAGCGCCCCGGGCTCGCAGCCTCGACGGAGCCAGTGGTCGCGTGAGGGCAGCATCCCCTCCTGATGCCACTGGCCCCGTTGAGATCGCGACGCCCAGCGCGGAGCGCCGTGCGGGCCGTGCGGCTCAGTCGCGGCGGGTGAGCACGAACACCGGGATCAGGCGCTCGGTCTTCTCCTGGTAGTCGGCGTAGGGCGGGAAGGCGGCGACCGCCCGCTCCCACCACGCGTCGCGCTCCGCGCCCGGCTCGAGCTCGCGCGCCTCGTAGTCGTGCTTCTCGGCGCCGTCCTGCAACTCGACGTGCGGCTGCGCCTTCAGGTTGAAGTACCAGACCGGATGCTTCGGGGCACCGCCGAGCGACGCCACGACCGCGTACTCCCCGTCGTGCTCGACGCGCATGAGCGCGGTCTTGCGCAGCTTGCCGCTCTTCGCGCCGACCGAGGTCAGCAGGATGATCGGCATGCCCTGCAGGGTGTTGGCCTCGGCTCCGTTCGAGGCCTCGAAGGCCTCAGCCTGCTTGCGCGCCCAGTCGGATGTGCTGGGCTCGTACTCGCCGTCCAGTGGCATGTGCTCCCTCTCTCAACGTGTCAGGTGTCGCTTCGTTGCAATTATCTCGCCGAGCACACACCTCGCACGTTGAGAAACCAGCGCTACAGGCGACCGACGCGGGTGACGCGCACGACCGCACGCCCCGCATCCGCCGACGCATGCAGGTCGATGGTCGCCCAGATGCGCCAGTCGTGGTCGCCCGCCGGGTCGGCGAGGATCTGCTGCACCGACCACTCGGCGTGACCCTCGTCGATGTCGAGCATGCGCGAGCTGCGGGCGTCGGCGCCGGTGCCGATCGACGCGTGCTCCTCGTAGTACGCGTCGAGCGCGTCGCCCCAGGCGTCGGCGTCGAAGCCGGCCTCGGCGTCGAGCTCGCCGAGCTCGTCGTGCTTGTCGAGCGCCGCCAGCTGCACCCGCCGGAACATCTCGTTGCGCACCAGCACCCTGAACGCCCGCGGATTCGCGACCACCGAGGGCGGCGGGGGCGGCAGCACCGGCGCCTCGCCGGGAGCCGTGGGGTGCATGAGCTCCTCCCACTCGTCGAGCAGGCTCGAGTCGACCTGCCGCACGACTTCGCCGAGCCACTCGATGAGGTCGAGCAGCTCCTCGGTCTTCGCGTCGGCCGGCACTGTCTGCCGGATCGCCCGGTAGGCATCCGACAGGTAGCGCAGCACGAGCCCCTCGCGCGCCGCGAGCGCGTAGTGCTGCACGTAGTCGGCGAAGGTCATCGCCCGCTCCCACATGTCGCGCACGACCGACTTCGGCGACAGCTCGAAGTCGCTCACCCACGGCTGCGACGCTGCGAAGAACTTCAGCGACTCGGTGAGCAGCTCGTCGAGCGGCTTCGGGTGCGTGACCTCCTCGAGCAGCTCCATGCGCTGGTCGTACTCGATGCCCTCGGCCTTCATCGCGCCGATCGCCTCGCCCCGCGCCAGGAACTGCTGCTGCGACAGGATCGGCCGCGGGTCGTCGAGCGTCGACTCGATCACCGAGATGACATCGAGCGGATGCGTCGGGTCGTCCGGGTCGAGCACGTCGATGACCGCGAGTGCGAACGGGGAGAGCGGCTGGTTGAGCGCGAAGTTCGGCTGCAATTCGACCGTCAGGCGGATGCGGTCGTGGCCGCCGGCCGGATCGGGGTGCTGCTCGACGACGCCAGCGGTGCGGAGCGTGCGGTAGATCGCGAGCGCCCGCCGCTCGAGCGCCAGCTTGCCGCGCCACGGCTCGTGGGAGTCGGCGATCAGCTGCCGCACGTCGGCGAAGGCGTCGCCGCCGCGGCCGATCACGTTGAGCAGCATCGAGTGGCTCACCTGCATGCTCGACTGCAGCGGCTCCGGCTCGGCGTTGATGAGCTTCTCGAACGACGGCTGCCCCCACGAGACGAAGCCCTCGGGCGCCTTCTTCCGCACCAGCTTGCGGCGCTGCTTCGGGTCGTCACCGGCCTTCGCCAGCATCTTCGCGTTCTCGGCCTCGTGCTCAGGTGCCTGTGCCACCACCGTGCCGGCGGTGTCGTAGCCCGCCCGACCCGCGCGCCCCGCGATCTGGTGGAACTCGCGCGCCGTGAGCTGACGCATCCGTGTGCCGTCGAACTTCGTCAGGCCCGTGAGCAGCACCGTGCGGATGGGCACGTTGATGCCGACGCCGAGGGTGTCGGTGCCGCAGATGACGCGCAGCAGCCCCTGCTGCGCGAGCTGCTCGACGAGCCGGCGGTACTTCGGCAGCATGCCCGCGTGGTGCACGCCGATGCCGCTGCGCACCAGTCGCGAGAGGGTCTGGCCGAAGCGGGTGGTGAAGCGGAAGTCGCCGATCGCGGCGGCGATCTCGTCGCGCTGCTCGCGGGTGGTGATCTTGCCCGAGGTGAGCGCCTGCGCCCGCTCGAGCGCGGCGGCCTGCGAGAAGTGCACGATGTAGACGGGGGCGCGCTGGGTGCTCAGCAGCTCTTCGATCGTCTCGTGCACGGGCGTCATCGCGTACTCGTAGCTGAGCGGCACGGGGCGCTCGACGCCGGTGACGAGCGCGGTCTCGCGGCCGGTGCGCTTCGTCAGGTCGTCAGCGATGCGGGTGACGTCGCCGAGCGTCGCCGACATCAGGATGAACTGCACGTGCGGCAGCGTCAGCAGCGGCACCTGCCACGCCCAGCCGCGCTGGGGGTCGGCGTAGAAGTGGAACTCGTCCATCACGACCTGGCCGACCTCGGTGCGCTCGCCGTTGCGGAGGGCCAGGTTGGCGAGGATCTCGGCGGTGCAGCAGATGATTGGGGCGTCGGCGTTGACCGACGAGTCGCCGGTGACCATGCCGACGTTCTCGGCGCCGAACACCTCGACGAGCGCGAAGAACTTCTCGCTCACGAGCGCCTTGATCGGCGCCGTGTAGAAGCTTCGCTGCCCCTGCGCCAGGGCGGCGAAGTGGGCGCCCATCGCGACCAGCGACTTGCCGGTGCCGGTGGGCGTCGAGAGGATCAGGTTCGCGCCGCTGACGATCTCGATCAGCGACTCCTCCTGCGCCGGGTAGAGCGGCAGCCCGCGCTCGGCGGACCAGGCGGCGAACGCGTCGAACGCTTCGTCGGGGTCCCAGGGGGACGGGGTGTGGTCGAGGAGGGGCATCGGGTCGAGTCTGGCGCACTTGGGCGGGGAGGCTGCCGCCTCGGTTGGGGCTCCGGAAGATTCGGGCGGATGCGGGCTCCCAGGTGGATCATCCAGCCGGATGCTCGCAGCGCCGCGAATCTTCCGGCTCGCGCGAGTCCTCCGGTAGAATCTCCTGTGCTCCCCGATCCCCTCACCTGCTCCGACGACGTCCGCGACCGGGTCGAGCACCCCGCGCCACAGGCCGCGCCGGCCGCTGCCGAGTCGCCCGCAACCCTCGACCCCGCCGACGTCGCGACGACCCTCCGCGTGCTCGAGACCCTCCACGCCATGGATCGCGACGACCCGCACTACGTCGCGGTGCGGCAGGCGACCGCGAACATGTTCAAGGAGGTCAAGCTCGCCAGCCGCAAGGCGAAGCACGCGCGCATCCAGGCCGCCGACCGCGCTGTCGTCGCCGCGACCGCCACCGGAGCGCCCGACCGCATCGATGACGAGACCCGCGGCATCCCGCTCGCCACCCGCGTCGCGGCGCCGACCGCGGGCGAGCTGCTCCGCTCGCGCGGCTGCTACATCTGCAAGCAGCAGTACACGCTGGTCGACGCGTTCTACCACCAGCTCTGCCCCGACTGCGCGGCCCTCAGCCACGCCAAGCGCGACGCCGGCACCGACCTCGCCGGCAAGCGGGCGCTGCTCACCGGCGGCCGCGCCAAGATCGGCATGCACATCGCACTGCGGCTGCTGCGCGACGGCGCCCACACGACGATCACGACGCGGTTCCCGAGGGATGCGGTGCGTCGCTTCACGTCGCTGCCCGACTCTGCGGAGTGGATCGATCGTCTGAAGGTGGTCGGCATCGATCTGCGCGACCCGGCGCAGGTCGTCGGTCTCGCCGAGGACGTCGCCGCAGCCGGCCCGCTCGACATCCTCATCAACAACGCCGCGCAGACGGTGCGCCGCTCCCCCGGCGCCTACGCGCCGCTGGTCGATGCGGAGCTCGCCCCGCTGCCCGACGGGCCACTGCCCGAACTGGTCACCTTCGGGCACACGAACGACGCGCATCCGCTCGCTCTTGCCGCCTCGGTGGCGGCCCACCCCATCCTCGCGAGCGCCGCGAAGACCGCCGACGAGCTGACGGCGCAGGCCATGGCCGCCGGCAGCAGCTCGCTCGAGCGGCTCGCCGCCGGCACCGCGATCGATGCCGGCGGGCTGCTGCCTGACGAGCACCACATCAACAGCTGGACGCAGCACGTCGACCAGGTCGAGCCGCTCGAGATGCTCGAGGTGCAGCTGGCCAACATGACCGCGCCGTTCCTGCTGGTGTCGAGGCTGCGGCCGGCGCTCGCCGCGTCGACCGCGCGGCGCAAGTACATCGTGAACGTGTCGGCGATGGAGGGCGTGTTCGGCCGCGGCTACAAGGGGCCCGGCCACCCGCACACGAACATGGCGAAGGCGGCGCTCAACATGCTGACGCGCACGAGCGCCCGCGAGATGTTCGAGAGCGACCGGATCCTGATGACCGCCGTCGACACCGGCTGGATCACCGATGAGCGCCCCCACTTCACGAAGGTGCGGCTGGCCGAGGAGGGCTTCCACGCGCCGCTCGACCTGGTCGACGGCGCCGCCCGCGTCTATGACCCGATCGTGCGCGGCGAGGCGGGCGAAGACCTGTTCGGCGTCTTCCTGAAGGACTACGCGCCGGGCTCGTGGTGAGCGCTTCGGCTGGTCGAGCAGCGGCCGCGGGCCGGGTCTCGAAGCCGTGACTCCGGCCGAGTTGCGCGCCCTCCCGCTCGGCACCCGCGTCGTCGTGCGCTACCGCCTGCACGGCGACGCGCATAAGGCGACGGATGCGCTGGGCGACCTGGTCGCGGTCGATGCGGCCACGTGCACGGTCGCCACGCGTCGCGGCGAGGTGCTGATCGCCATCGCCGACATCATCGCGGCGAAGCAGGTGCCGCCGCCCCCGGCGCCGCGCCCGCGCCCGCACCCGCACCCGCACCCGCGGGATTGATCTCAACGTGTGAGGTGTGCGTTCGGCGCACCTGGTGCGGCAACGCACCACCTCACACGTTGAGAACGTCAGCTCCAGGGAGCGCGGCGGTGCACGCCGCGCCGCACCAGGTCGAGCACGACCTCGCGCACGTACTCGGGCTGGAAGAGCACCTGCTCATAGGTGAAGCGCACCACCACGTAGCCGCGGCGCGTCAGCTCTGCGTCGCGGCGCCGATCCTTCGCCAGCTGCTCGGGCGAGGCGTGCCACGCCACCGAGTCGATCTCGACCACGAGCGAGCGACCGATCAGGAAGTCGACGAACTCGCCCTCCACCGGTGACGCCTGCTGCCGGAATGCGATGCGACAACGCCGGAGCATCGCGGCGAACTCCGACTCCGATCCGGAGCCCGCAGTTCCTGTCGCCCACGCCAGCCCGCGCGTGCGGCGACTCGGCAGCAGCTGCACCAGCTCAGCGAGGTCCTCGAGCGCGACGAGCTCCTTCGCGAGCGCCGTATCGGCGGCCGCCATCAGCTCGGTCTCGCTGATGCAGTGTGCCGCATTGGCCAGCGCGGCGATGGGTGCGTCGATGCCGAACCGCGGGCGTGACTCGTCGAGGCGGGACGGCGTCGCGTGCGCGACGACGCTGTCGTTCGCGCGAGTGCCGGCCGCTCGCACGCTGTGCGTGTTGCGCCGGATGCGCACGTGCAGCTTCTGGGGGCCGTGCGGCAGCCAGAGCTCGTGCTTGGCGAACGCCGTGACGCACGTCGCGACACCGCCGGCGCGCAGCGCCCGCGTCACCTCGTTCTGCAGACCGATCAGTGCGACCCAGCCGCGCAGCGGCGTCCAGATCTGCGAGCCCGACATCGCCTGCAGCTCCCCCTTCGAGACGACGTTGCGCGCCGCCTGCACGGTGCAGACCCCGCCCTCGCTCGCCAACCACTCCAGGAACTCCATGCGCGGAGGATGCCCGCCGGGGTGGTTGAGCCGGGACGGTCGGGCGCCGACCTGTGGAGAGTTCTCAACGTGTCAGGTGCGTGTTCGCCGCACAGGGTGCGCCGAACCGACACCTGACACGTTGAGATCAGGGCCGCGCGGGCGGGACTCGCACCTGGACGGCGGGCGGGGCGCCTGCTTGGCTGGCGCCGTGCAGCACGTCAGCTCAGCAGACGGCACGGCCATCGCCGTGCACCGCAGCGGGTCCGGCCGGCCCGTGGTGATCGTCGGCGGCGCGTTCTCGACGGCGCCCGACGGAGCCAGGCTCGCCGAGGCGATCGTCGCGCGCGGCTTCGAGGCGATCGCGTTCGACCGGCGGGCGCGCGGCGACAGCGGCGACACGAAGCCCTACGCGCCCGAGCGCGAAGCCGAGGATCTCACCGCCGTGATCGAGGCGGCAGGCGACAGCGCGATCGTGCTCGGCCACTCCTCCGGCGCGCTGCTCGCCCTGCTGGCCGCCGCGCACGGGGCGCCGATCGAGCACCTCTTCCTCTCCGAGCCGCCGATGCGGTTCGGCAAGGACGAGCCCGGCGACGACCTGCCGCAGCGCCTGCAGTCGCTCGTCGACGAGGGCCGCCCCGGCGAGGCGGTGACGCTGTTCCAGCTCGAGGGCGTCGGGCTGCCGCCCGCGATGGTCGAGCAGATCAAGGCATCGTCGCTGTTCGAGCACCTGACGACGCTCGCCCAGTCGACCGTGTACGACGCGACGATCGCGGCGGCCACCTCCAACCCCGACGCCCGGCTGCTCGGCATCGCGGTGCCGACGACGATCCTCGTGGGCGTCGAGACCATGCCCGTGCTCGAGCGGGCGGCGCCGATGCTGGCCGAGCGCATGCCCGCGGCCGAGCTCGTCAGGGTGCCCGAGTCGCGCAACCACGCGATCGATCCGCCCGCGACCGCCGCGATCATCGCCGAGCGCGTCGGCTGAGCGACCATGGGCACCGCGCTGCTCGACATGTCGATGTCGCTCGACGGCTACATCGCCGGCCCGGGCGACGCGCTCGAGCTGCCGGGCGGCGAGGGGTTCGCCCTGCACGACTGGTTCGGCGACCCGGATGCGCCTGCCGGCACCGAGGCAGACCTCCGCCAGTTCGCAGAGATCACGCAGGCGGGTGCGGTCCTCTCGGGCCGCCGCACGGCGCAGCAGACCGGCCACTGGGGCGGTGACCATCACGCCATGGGGGTGCCGATCTTCGTGGTGAGCCGAAGCGCGCCGCCGTCGGAGGTCGCCGACATGCCGCTGGTGCACTACGTGCGCGATGTCGTCGAGGCGATCGGGCAGGCGAAGGAGGCCGCCGGCGACCGGCACGTGCACATGATCGGCGCCGGCTGGGTGCCGGCCGCGATCGACGCCGGAGCGATCGACGAGATCCGCATCCACCACGTGCCACTCCTCATGGGTGGCGGGCGGCGGCTCTTCGACGTGCTGGCTCGGCCCGTGGCGCTCGAGATCCTGCAGGTCGACGCGGCGCCGAAGGCGACGCACATCCGCTACCGGGTGGTGCGCTGAGCCGCGCCGTGCCCGCTATCGTGACGCAGCGCATCCTGCGCCCGCGAGCGCAGCCGCGCGGCGCCGACTACCCGATCGTGATGCGCGGGCGGTGGGTGCGGCGCCAGATCACCAGCTCGGCGACCGCCAGGTTGATGAGCCAGCCGGCGGTCATCGCGACGGCCCGCGAGGTCTCGTCGGCGGAGCCGTAGATGATCGAGCCGGGGATCAGCGCGAAGGCCTGCGTGCCGGCGGCGACGCCGAGGGCGTAGGCGCGGGTCATCCAGGCGCCGTGGGCCACATAGCGCCGCTGCATCAATGCTCGCACCGCGAGCACCAGCGCGACCACCATGTACGTGCCGAACGCCCAGCGGATCACGAGCAGCGCCGGCCCGTCGCCGGGCGGCAGCTCGGTGGCGGTCGCCATCCAGAGCGCCGAGAGCGCCACGGCGAAGCCCGCCGGGATCAGCACGCGCCCCGCCATGCGATGCCAGCTGCCCCGCCCGCGCCGCAGCGAGGGGATGAACTGGAACGCCCCGAGCATGCCGAACACGACGCCGCCGACGATGTGCACGACCACCGGCACCGGGAAGTCGGTGAAGCGGGTCGCCTCGGGCATGATCGCTGGGCCGCCGAAGAGCTGGGTGATGCGCAGCGAGCCGGTGGTGATCGGGATGCTCACCAGCAGGATCAGCCCGACCGGCACCAGCCAGATCGCGCCCGACTGTGCGCGCGCTCGCGTGACGCTCATGCTCATCGTCTCCTCGCCCAGGCCGCGCGGCGCCGAACGCGCCCGTCGCGGGCCTGCACGGCAGGTCTACTCCGGTGCGGCCCGTGGCGACAGCCGGGTTTCCCCCGCACGCCCGATCGCGCCGCCGAGGCCGGTGTCAAGGCAGTCACGCGACCACGCGGCCGCACCGCCGACCGCAGGATACGATCGGAAGCCCGTCTGACTGGAGACCGCTGTGCTCACCGCGCCCCGCACCCACGCCGAGGATCTGGCCGACTTCGTCGAGGCCTCCCCCTCGAGCTACCACGCGGCGGCCGAGGTGGCCCGCCGCCTCGAGGGCGCCGGCTTCACGGCACTGCATGAGGCGGATGCGTGGCCCGAGCAGGCGGGCAGGTACCTGGTGGTGCGCGACGGCGCCGCGATCGCCTGGGTCGTGCCGCCGACCGCCACCGCCACCACGCCGGTGCGCGTGTTCGGCGCCCACACCGACTCCCCCGGATTCAAGCTCAAGCCGCAGCCGACCACCGGCCGGCTCGGCTGGCTGCAGGCGGGCGTCGAGGTCTACGGCGGGCCGCTGCTGAACTCGTGGCTCGACCGCGAGCTGCGCCTCGCCGGCCGGCTCGTGCTCGACGACGGCACCGAGGTGCTCGCCGACTCCGGCCCGCTGCTGCGCCTGCCGCAGCTCGCGATCCACCTCGACCGCACCGCCAACGAGGGGCTCACGCTCGACCGCCAGGCGCACACGCAGCCGGTGTGGGGGCTTGGCGCACCCGAGTCGGCCGATCTGCTCGCCGAGCTGGCCGCATCCGCCACCGACTCCGACGGCGGCAGCGCGCCGGTCGATGCCGCGCGCATCCGCGGCTACGACCTGACCACCGCCGACGCCGCGCGCGGCACGGTGTTCGGCAAGGACGACGCGTTCTTCGCCGCCGGACGCCTCGACGACCTCGCGAGCGTGCACGCGGGCGTCGTCGCGATGGCCGCGTTGGGCGCAGGGTCCGAGGGCCACGACTTCGAGGGCGACCACATCCCCGTGCTGGCCGTGTTCGACCACGAGGAGATCGGCTCGGAGACCCGCTCGGGCGCCGCAGGCCCGTTCCTCGAGGACGTGCTCGAGCGCATCGGCCTCGCCCTCGGCGCCGACCGGGCAGAGCGGATGCGTGCGCTCGCGTCATCGTGGTGCGTCTCGAGCGACGTCGGTCACTCGGTGCACCCGAACTACGCCGAGAAGCACGACCCGGTCGTGCGGCCGCTGCTCGGCGCCGGACCGATCCTGAAGATCAACGCCAACCAGCGCTACGCCACCGACGGCGTCGGCGCCGCCGCGTGGAGCGCGTGGTGCGAGGCGGCCGGCGTGCGCAGCCAGGAGTTCGTCTCGAACAACGCGGTGCCGTGCGGCTCGACGATCGGGCCGATCACGGCGACGCGGCTCGGCATCCGCACGGTCGACGTGGGCATCCCGATCCTGTCGATGCACTCGGCGCGCGAGCTGGCGGGCGTCAGCGATCTGTTCGACCTGTCGCGCGTCGCGGAGGCCTTCTTCCGCGGCTGACGTCAGCCCGCCCCCGGCGGCCCGTCGAGCACCGTCGGCACGTACTCCAGCAGCTGCAGCCCGCCCTCGAAGGTGCGCGACTGCACGAGCTCGAGCCGCACGTCCGGGTAGCCCTCGAAGATGCCGTCCTGGCCGGTGGCTCCGGTGATCACCGGGAACACCACGAGCCGCAAGCGGTCGACGAGTCCCGCTTCGAGCAGCGATCGGCAGAGCGAGATGCTGCCGAGCGTGCGCAGCGGCCGATCGCCCGACTGCTTCATCGCGCGCACCGCCTCGACCGCATCCGTCGTCACGAGCTTCGAGTTCGGCCACTCCAGCGGCTCGCTGAGCGTCGACGAGAACACCACCTTCGGCATCGCGCTCAGCTCGTCGACGCCCTCCTCGCCCGACTGCGCGAACGCCCACATGAGGCGGTAGGTGCTCGCGCCCATCAGGATCGGATGGTCGATCTCGGGCAGCTCGCCGAGCCACCGCAGGTACTCGTCGCTCTGCATGCCCCACCAGCCGGGCCAGCCCTCGGCGGCGCCGTAGCCGTCGAGCGAGCAGATGAAGTCGACGGTCAGCGGCTGCATGCGCGCTCCTCTCGACGCCCGGGCGGCGCCGGTGCCGGCGCGCTCCGGTCGCCCCCGAAAATAAGACGGGCGGATGCGGTGCGCAAGCCCCCGACGTCGGCCCGGCGTCGCGCGCGCCCCGCTGAGCGAAGCGCTGAGCGATCCGCCGACCGAGAGGCAGCGCGGCGCCCGGCAGGTAGCCGCAGGCCGCTACCGCTCGGGCGGACGGCTACCGCTCGGCGAAGTCGCGGCCGGCGATCAGCTGCCGGCGGCCGCGAGCTCCTGCCGACGCACGATCTCGTTGATCCAGGCGGGGGCGAAGGGCGACGTGCAGTTGGGCGGCGTCGGGTAGTCCTTCAGCACCTCGAGCCGCTCGCCGATCGCGAGCGCGCGGGCGCGCAGCGCCGGATGCGAGATGCCGATCTGCGCGAGGCAGTGGTTCATCGCCCACTGCTTGCGCTCCGGCGCATCCACCAGCTCGGCCTCGATCAGGTCGAGCAGGCCTGGCAGGTCGAGCCCGTCGGGCCGCTTCGCGACCCTGTCGATCGTGAGCGCCCATCCGGCACTGGCGACCACCGCATCCGCGTCGTCGAACCAGCGCAGGCGCAGCGCCTCGGCGTGCGGCGACTTCTTCACCACGTAGTTGACGAGCCAGTCGTGCACCTTCGGCGCGCGCGACTCGCGGAGCATCGCGTCGAGCTCGGCCTCCGAGAACGCCTTCGGCCGGCAGATGAGCAGCGCGAGCAGTCGCGCGGCCGTCTCGTCGGTCGCCCACAGCTCGAGCGCCAGCTCGTGCTGCGCCTTCAGCCGCTTCGCGATGGCGCGCAGCTTGCCGAGGTTGACGCCGTGGTCGTCGCCGTTGCGCTCGTTCACCTCGCGCGCTCGGGGATCGTCGAGCGCGGCCAGCTCGGCCAGCAGCTCGGGCACCGTGTCGGTCATCCCGATCACCTCCATGCTCAGCCTACGAGTCGCTGCTCAATTTCTTCTCGGGCCGGCGCTCCAGTCCGTCGAGCGCATGCGCGATGCGGTCCGCGTCCGGCAAGGCTGCCTGCTCAGCGGCGGGCAGTGTGTCGTAGGTGTAGGACGACACCGCGAGCGCACCCGACGCAGAGCTCAAGGAGTATCGGACTACCGCTTCGTTCTTGTCAGAGCACAGGAGGATGCCCACGGTCGGCGCGTGCTGGGGAAGTCGCATGAGGTCGTCGACCACCGCCACATAGAAGCCGAGTTGACCGATGTACTCCGGTTTGAACCTGCCCGCCTTCAGCTCGAACACCACGTACCGGAGCTGCTCGGTGTGGAAGAAGATCAGATCGACATAGAAGTCGTCGCCATCGATCTCCAGGTGCTTCTGCCGGTCGACGAAAGCCCATCCCGGCCCCAACTCGCGGAGCACCTCGACGAGCCGATCCATCATCGCTTGCTCGAGCTCGCGTTCCGCGGCGTCTGCTCGTAGTCCGAGGAAGTCGAAGACGTAGGGATCCTTGGAGAGCGCTTGGGCGAGCCGAGCGTCGGGCGCGTCGAGGTGGTCAGCGAAGCTGCTGGGCGCTGCGCCCACCCGCTGCTTCAGCTGACCCATGATGCTGTGCTCGAGCACAGCACGCGACCAGCCCTCCTCGGCCGCACGTGCCGCATACCAATCGCGCTCGTCCCGAGAGTCGAGCTTGCCCAGCAGCAGAGTGATGTGGCCCCATGGAAGTTGTGCAACAGGCTGTTGCACAATCGAGGAGCCATCGCTCCACTCCGCGGCGAAGCCGCGCATGTACATAAGGTTGCGGCGTGACAGGCCCGTCATCTCAGGAAACTCACGTCGCAGATCGTGAGCCAGCCGGTCCACGACCTTGGCGCCCCACCCGGCGGCTTCCTGCTGATCCAGGATCGTGCGGCCGATGTGCCAGTACAGACTGATCAGCTCGGCGTTCACCGAACGGCGGGCACGCATCTGCGCAGAGCGCACCCTGCGCTTGAGATCCGCCAATACCTTGTCGTACCGCGGAGGAAGCTCGACGGTGCTCATGGCTGGAAGCTAGCGCCGGCCACCGACATGCGGGAGCGCGACGCCGGTCGCATGGGGACGCGCCCTCACTCGTCGCCCAGCTGCCCCGTCATCCGATCCCGCATCGAGACCGACGCGTCGTTCAGCCCCACGAGCGACACCGCCTTCCCGAGCCGCGCGTACTTCGTCTCGATGGCGTCGAGGGCGGCGACGGTCGAGGCGTCCCAGATGTGCGAGCGCGACAGGTCGATCACGACCGACGAAGGGTCGTCGGCATACGCGAACTGGGTCGTCAGGTCGTTCGACGAGGCGAAGAACAGCTCGCCCTCCACGCTGTAGTGCGCCACCCCATCCGCCACCGAACGGCGCACCGACTGGAAGTGCGCCACCCGCCGCGCGAACAGCACCATCGCCACCACCGTGCCGACGATCACGCCGATCGCGAGGTTGTGCGTGATCACGACGACCACGACGGTCGCGACCATCACGAGCGTCTCAGAGAGCGGCATCCGCTTGAGCGTCGAGGGGCGGATGCTGTGCCAGTCGAACGTCGACACGACCACCATGATCATCACGGCCACGAGCGCCGCCATGGGGATGAGCGCCACGACGTCGCCGAGCACCACGACCAGCAGCAGCACGAAGACGCCGGCGAGGAAGGTGGAGACGCGCGAGCGGGCACCCGAGACCTTCACGTTGATCATCGTCTGGCCGATGACGGCGCAGCCGCCCATGCCGCCGAGGAGGCCCGAGGCGAGGTTGGCGACGCCCTGGCCCCACGACTCGCGGGTCTTGTTCGAGCGGGTGTCGGTGATGTCGTCGACGAGCTTCGCGGTGAGCAGCGACTCCATGAGGCCGACGAGCGCCATCGCGAAGGCGGTCGGGCCGATGATGCCGAGCGTCTCGAGCGTGAGCGGCACCTGCGGCACGAAGAGCTCGGGCAGCGAGCGCGGCAGGGCGCCCTGGTCGCCGACGTTCGGCACATCCCAGGCGAACACGAGCACGGCGGCGGTGAGCAGCACGACCGCGATGAGCGCCGCCGGCACGACCTGCTGCACCCGCGGCAGCAGCACGATCACCAGCACGCCGACCGCGACCAGCGGGTAGACGAGCCACGGCACCCCGAAGAGGTGCGGCAGCTGCGCGAGCAGCACCAGGATCGCGAGCGCGTTCACGAACCCGACCATCACGCTGCGCGGGATGAACCGCATCAGCCGCGCGACGCCCGCGAGCGCCAGCACGATCTGCATGACGCCGGCGAGCAGCACCGTGGCGATCAAGTAGTCGAACCCGTGCTCGCGCATGATCGGCGCGATCACCAGCGCGACGGCGCCGGTGGCGGCCGAGATCATCGCGGGCCGCCCGCCGACGAGCGCGATCGTGACGGCCATCACGAAGCTCGAGAACAGCCCCACGGCCGGGTCGACGCCGGCGATGATCGAGAACGAGATCGCCTCGGGAATGAGGGCGAGCGCCACCACGAGCCCGGCGAGCGCCTCGCGCGTGAGCAGCCTCGGGCTCTTCAGCACGGCGACGACGGATGGGTCGTCGCGGTACCGCTCACGCGGCGGGGCGGCGTCGATGGCCATGGGACTCCTCTGGGCCGCGGCGGGCGGCGTGGAAGGGGGAGAGCGCATCCGCCCTCCCCCGATCCTGTCAGCCGACCGGTGCCGGCTCGAACTCGACCTCGCCCGCCGACCGCGCCCGCCGCAGGTTGCGGCGCACGATCGGCCAGAAGATCGCCAGCGCGCCAGCGGCGATGAAGCTCGTGAGCACCTGGGCGCGACCGCCCTCGGTGCCGAGCATGATCACGACGATGCCGATGGCAGCGGCGATGAGCACGATGTTCAGCACCGGGAAGAGCCACACCTTGAGCTTCAGGTCGGCCTGCTCCTCGGGCGTCATCTTCACGCGCAGGCGCCACTGGGTGACGGCGATGAAGACGAAGACGAAGAGGGCCACGAGGCCGGTGGAGTTCATGATGAACTCGTAGATGCCCGAGCTCGGCGCGATGAAGTTGACGAGCGTGGCGACGAGTCCGCCGGCGGTCGAGGCGAGCACGGCCGCGACCGGCACGCCGCGCTTCGAGCGCTTCGACATGATCGCGGGGGCGAGCTTCTGCTCCGACAGGGCCGCGAACATCCGCGATGCCGAGTAGGTGCCCGAGTTCAGCACCGAGATGACCGCGGTGAAGATGACGAGGGTCATGATCTCCTCGGCGAACGGGATGCCGAGGAGGCCGAACACGTAGGCGAACGGCGGGATCTCGTCGGGCGTGGGCAGCTGGTCCCACGGCACGACCATGACGATCACGAGCACCGCGCCGACGTAGAAGAGCATCACGCGCCAGATGACGGTGTTCGCCGCCTGGCGGATGCCCTTGGCCGGGTCCTCCGACTCGGCGGCGGCCATGACGGCGATCTCGGCGCCGAAGTAGGCGAAGAGCACGAGCGCGATCGATGAGACGACCACGCCGAAGCCGTTGGGCATGAAGCCGCCGTGCTGCCAGAGGTTGGCGACCGACAGGGTCGAGTCGGGCCAGAGGCCGAACGCGAACAGCAGACCGGCGCCGAGGAAGACGACGATCGCGACGACCTTGATGCTCGCGAGCCAGAACTCCGTCTCGCCGAACGCGCGCAGCGAGATCAGGTTGGTCGTGACGAAGATCGCGAGGAGGATCAGCGAGCCGGCCCAGGCGGGCAGCGCCGGGAACCAGGCGTTCAGCATGCCGCCGCCGACGACCGCCTCGTAGGCGATGACGCCGACCCAGAAGTACCAGTAGAGCCAGCCGACGATGTAGGCGGCCCAGTCGCCGAGGCCGACGCGGGCGTACTCCATGAACGAGCCGACGGCCGGGCGCACGGCGGCCATCTCGCCGAGCATGCGCATGGCGAGGAAGACGATGAGGCCGCCGCCGAGGTACGACAGGATCGACGCGGGGCCGGCGGCGAGGATCACGTTCGCCGAGCCGACGAACAGGCTCGCGCCGATGATGCCGCCGAGGGCGATCATCGTGACGTGGCGCGACTTGAGCTTCTTGCTCGTGGGGCCGTCGTCGACGGCGATGGCGGATGCGTCCGCCGGCGAGGCGAGCACGTCGCGTTCCGCGATCGGCTGCGGGTTGGAGTGGGAGTCAGTGGCCACGGAGGCGCCTTCCTGGTCGGTTCGCGCGCCGGCCCGAGAGCCGAAACACCGTCCTACTGTACTTATCTGACTTCGCGCGCCGCGCATCCGCCCTGTCGTGCCTGCGAAGGCGGCAGTGGCACCGGCGCTCTGTTACCGCCCGTGACACGGCCGAGCGCGGCCGTCGATGCCCGCTCGCTACCTGTGCCGCACAGCATGCAGAGCGGATGAGAGACCTGGCTCGTCGACGTCGCAGCAACCCGCGCAACCGCACGGGTGCTCCGGCCAGGACCGATGGAGAACCCGAATCGGCGACTGGCCCCGGCCGGCATCGACCGAGCCCGCCGGACATGCCCTAGGCATGCCCGGCAGCGGCGATCCTCGGTGCCACCGAGAGGACCACCGACGACCACGACAGAGCTCGCCCCGCCGCCCGGCGATCCGGCACCGCCGCGGCAGCCGCGCGTCGCGGGCTCGCTGCTCGGCAAGCGCCGGGTGCTCGCCTCCGCCTTCGTCGGCACCACCATCGAGTGGTACGACTTCTTCCTCTACGGCACCGCGTCCGCCCTGATCTTCAGCACCCAGTTCTTCCCCCAGGCGAGCCCGCTGGCCGGTACGGTCGCGTCGTTCGCGACGCTGGCGGTCGGCATCGTGGTGCGGCCGCTCGGCGGCATCATCGCCGGCCACCTGGGCGACCGCATCGGCCGCAAGTCGCTGCTGGTCGCCTCCCTGCTGCTCATGGGGTGGCGACGACGATCATCGGCCTGCTGCCCAAGTTCGCCCAGATCGGCTGGTGGGCGGTCGTCGGGCTGATCGTGCTGCGGCTGTTGCAGGGTCTCTCGGCCGGCGCCGAGCGGGGCGGCTCGGCGCTGCTGAGCGTCGAGCACTCCCCCGCCCGCCACCGCGGACTCTTCCGCTCGTTCACGCAGGTGGGCTCCTCGGCCGGCATGCTGCTGGCCACCGGCGCCTTCTTCCTCGTGCAGCACCTGCTGACCGCTGAGCAGTTCGCGGACTTCGGCTGGCGGATCCCGTTCCTCGCCTCGGCCGCGCTCGTCGTGGTGGGCCTGTGGATCCGGCTGGGCGTCGAGGACACCGCCGAGTTCACCGACCACCGCGCCACCGGCGCCGTGCCGCGCGCGCCGCTCGCGGTGCTGCTGCGCCACCACTGGCGGCCGGTGCTGGTGACGATCGGCCTGCGCCTGGGGCAGAACGCGGCGGAGGGTCTCGATCGCCGGCTACGCCGCGACCGGCGTCTTCGGCTGGGTGAGTTCGCGTTCCTCGACGCCGGACCGCTCTCGCTGCTGCCGCTGCTGCTCATCGTCGGCATCAACCTCGCGCATGAGTCCGTGTACGGCCCGCAGCCGGCGTGGTTCGCCGAGCAGTTCCCCGTGCACGTGCGCTACTCGGGCGTCAGCTTCGGCTACCAGGTCGGCTCGGTGCTCGGCGGCGGCCTCATGCCGATGATCGCCGCGCTGCTGCTCGCCGCCGGCGGCGGCACGCCGTGGTTGATCGCCGGCTGCCTGTCGGTGCTCGCCGCATCTCCATCGTCGCGGCCCTGCTCGCCAAGGATCCCGCGCGCGACCGTCGCGGCACCGAGCTGGGCGACCTGCATGACGCGACCCGGCCCATCCGCCCCGATGCCGAGCCGGCCGACGCCGCGCTCGTCACCGTCGCCGCCACCAACGCCAACGCCACCGCCAACGAGAGGACCACCCGATGACCCGCCCCTGCTGCTGAGCGCCTTTGACATGCTCGTGCCCGCGCACCAGTCCTCCGGGCTTTGGCGCCACCCGGAGTCGCAGGCGACCCGCTTCGATCGGCTCGACTACTGGACGACACTCGCGCGCACGCTCGAGGAGGGCGGCTTCTTGTCGCTGTTCCTCGCCGACATCCCGGGCGTCTACGACGTAGACGGCGACGGCATCGAGGCGGCCGCGCGCGGCGGCGTGCAGTACCCGGTGCTCGACCCGCTGGTGGCGGTGCCCGCGATGGCGGCCGTCACCGAGCGGCTCGGCTTCGGCGTGACGGCCTCCGTGACCTACGAGTCGCCCTACCTGCTGGCGCGCACGCTCACGACGCTCGACCACTTCACCGGCGGGCGGGTGGCATGGAACACCGTCACCTCCTATCACGATTCGGCGGCGCGCAACCTCGGCTACGAGCGGCAGCTGCCGCACGACCTGCGCTACGACCGCGCCGACGAGTACATGGAGGTCATGTACAAGCTGTTCGACGGCTCGTTCGAGCCGGGCGCGGTTGTGGACGACAAGGCGGCCGGCGTCTACCTCGACCCCGAGCGCGTGCACCCGGTGGAGCATGCCGGCGAGTGGTTCCAGGTGCCGGGCTACGCCCTCGCGCACCCGGGGCCGCAGGGAACGCCGTTCCTCTTCCAGGCAGGCGCCTCGAAGCGCGGGCAGGAGTTCTCGCTCGACCACGCCGAGGCGATCTTCTTCTCGGGCTCGACGCCGCAGCTCGTGCGCCGCTGGGTCGACGGCGTGCGGCAGGGGCTCGTGGAGCGGGGAAGGGCGGCGGATGCGGTGCGCATCCTCTCGATCGCGACGGTCGTCGTCGCCGACACGGATGAGGAGGCCGAGGCGCGGCTGGCCGCCTACCGGGAGCACGTCGACGTCGAGGGCGCGCGCGCTCTTCGGCGGGTGGACCGGCGTCGACCTCTCGGGGATGACCGGGATGCGAACCCTCGAGCACGTGCAGACCGAGGCCAACCACTCGGCGCTCGCGTCGTTCACGACGCTCTCGCCGGATCGCGTCTGGACGGTGCGCGACCTCGCCGAGTTCGTGGCGATCGGCGGGCGCGGCCCGGTGATCGTCGGCTCGCCGGCGACCGTCGTCGACGAGCTGGAGCGCTGGCGCGACGAGGCCGGCGTCGATGGCTTCAACATCTCGGCGGCCGTGAGGCCGGCCGACTTCGAGCGCTTCGCCGCGCTCGTGACGCCCGAGCTGCGGCATCGCGGCCTGCTGCCGGAGGCCGGCGACGAGCCGGTCGGGCTCACCCTGCGCGAGGCGTTCACCGGGGCCGGCCCGCAGCTGCCGGCTGTCCACAATGGCGCCGGGTACCGGCGCGAGGCGGCGCTGGCCGAGTAGCCCGTCTGGCCGGGGCGGCGGTTCCTCATCGGCATTGCGCCGGTCGAGGGGCCGCCACCATTCGTCGGTCGAGGAGCCGCCGAAGGCGGCGTCACGAGACCTCGCCTCAGCAGGAGCCCGCGACGTCAGCGTCTCAGCGCCGGTTGAACGCGGCCACCGCCGAGCTTCAGCGTCGGTGCCCCGCCCAGCAGCAGCACCTCCTCCGGCGCAAGCCGCTGCAGCGCGGTCGGCGACGGCGCTGGCACGCACGCGGTGCGGGCCAGCAGCAGCGGCGCCTCGACCGCCCCTGGCAGCGCATCAGGGAAGCCCAGCGCGCTCGCGATCAGGATCTCGTCGAGCACGGCGCGCGGCACCGAGCCTGTCGGCCGCCACCCGCATGTCGCGCAGATCCTGCATGACGCTGTCGAAGCCCCAGGGCGGCGTGTCCCGTCGACGACGTCTGCGATGACCATGAGCCCATCGCGCACGGCGCGATTCGGGCCGTGCGATCGGGTGCGGGCACGAGCCGAGCGCGCGATCAGTACCCGGGCGGCTTCGCCGCACACGTCCCCCCGGGCTCCAGACATGAGCGGGAGTTGCCGGGGCCGCATACCCGACGCCCTACGCGCGAAGCGATGCGTCCGTCAGTCGGTCAGTGCGAGCGCCCGGATGGGGCTGGCGCTGGACCCTTCCAGTGGCAGCGGCACGCCGACGAACTGGAACCGGCGGGCCGGGATGCGATCGATCCCGACCAGGTTCTCGATGATCCCGATGAAGTCGTCCGCGGCGAGCCCGAGCACCTCGGGGCGCAGGAAGTTGGTGTGAATGGGTGCCGTCAGTGCCCCGCTGGTAGTCTCCGGCGTCGCGAGGTCGACGCCGAGCGTGCGGATGCCTCGCGCCCTCAGCCACTCTCCCGACTCCTTGCTCAGGCCCGGGTGGTCGCGGAGGTAGACCTCGGGATCGGTATCGGCGAACCGTGACCAGCCGGTGTGGACGAGCACGATGTCGCCCGCGCCGATGGTCACGTCTGCGGCCTGCTCAGCTCGCTCCAGCGCGCCGGGCGTGATGGTGCCGCGCGCCTCCGCGTCGGCTGCGCAGTCAAGCCAGACGGCGGTGCCGAAACCGTACTCGAGGGGGATCCGCTCCGCAGTGAAGTGGGTGTCGGGGTTGGCGTGCCACGGCGCGTCCATGTGCGTGCCGGTGTTGCCATTCATCACCCACTGCTCGTTCTGAAACGAGACGCGCGTGCCGTCGTAGTCGTTGCGGCGCTCCGTGTGCGCGTAGCCCCAGTGGTTGAGCGAGCCGGCGATCTTGATCGGCGTGCGGCCGTGCGTCGGATGACCAGCCATGCCCTCACGGATCACGTGCGTCAGATCAGTCACTGTCTGGTCCACGGGTCGGCCTCTCGGTTCGGTGTCGGGGCTATGTGCGGCGAGATCCGCAGCGCGCGGGGTGCGTTCGCGGGTGCTGCCGAGTGGTCTCGGCAGCACCCGCGCCTGCATGGTGATGAGATGCCTCAGATCGGTGGAGTGCTGACCTAGCGGTCTTCGTCCCAGCCCGGAAGCGGCACGTTGATCGGGTCGGCGAGCGCGAGGTCCTCCGGGAACACCGGAATGATCTCGCCATCCTGCCACTGGCTGACGAAGAATAGGGCGCGGTCGTTCTGGCCGTTCTCGTTGAACGAAAGGCCGGAGCCGTCGACGCCGGTACGGTCTGCGAGGTCGATCTCGTCGGCTGCTGCGGCGATGCCCTCGGGCGTCAGCTCGTCTGCGGCCCGCATCGTGTCGAATAGTGCCATGGCGCCCATGAATCCGTTCATGTCGAAGGCACCGGGCAGGGCGCCGTCGTTCGCGTCCTGGTAGCGCTCCATGAACAGGTCGTAGTAGCCCTTGGCCTCGTCGCTCAGGCCGTCGCTGTTGAGCTGCGAGGAGAAGCCGACGTTGAAGAACCCGTTGCCGGAGTCGCCCATCGACTCGATCCACGACTGGTTGACGTGGCCGCCACCCGAGCCGATGATGACCGGCGGCGTGACGCTCGCCGCACGCATCGCGCGGCCGAGGGCCGCTGCATCCGCGTCATAGCTCGTGAGCACGAGGACGTCGGGGTTCGAGTCGCGGATCTGCAGCGCGACGCTCGTCAGGTCGGAGCTGTCCAGCGGGTAGGCCGACTGCATCACGACGTCCATGCCGAACTCGTCGGCCGCGTCGATGACGCCGTTCATGACGTCTTGGCCGTAGGAGTTGCTGACGCCCGCCCATGCGACCGTCATCTCCTCAGGAGCCTTGCCGATCTGCTCGGCCAGCTGCTCAGCCGCGAAGGCGACCGAGTCGAGGCCGATGTCCCGTGCCGTCAGCGAGGCGCGGTAGACGTTGTCGTAGGTACCGTCCGTGATGCCCACGGCCGATGCGCCGGTCTCCCAGTACAGGCCGCCCTCGCCCGTGATGACGGGGATCGCTGCGAGGGCGAGCGATGAGCCGAACGTCCCGAGGACGACGTCGATGTCCTCGTTCAGCAGCCGCTCGGCCGCCTGGCGCGCGGACTCGTCGTCCGGTGCGTCCTCGGTCACGAACTCGACGGTCGCGCCGTTGATGCCGCCGTCCTCGTTGATGATCTGGCGAGCGATCTCCGAGCCGTCAGCCACGCGGTTGCCGGTGCCCGCGAGCCCGCCGGTCAGCGGCAGGATGCGACCGATGGTGACGCTGTCACCGTCGCCAGCGCCCTCACCGCCGGCCGCCGCGGAGCAGCCTGCGAGCGTCAGTGCTGTGACGGCCGCCATGGCCGCACCAGCAATCAGTTTCTTGTTCATGGTGTCCTTTCGTTGGGGTGTTGCTAGATGCCGAGGTAGGCGGTCTGCAATTCGTTGTTCGCGAGGAGCTCCTGCGATGACCCGCTAAGCGCGATCGTTCCCTGCTCGATCACGTAGCCGCGGTCGGCGACGCCGAGGGCCTGCGCCACGTTCTGCTCGACGAGCAGCACCGTGACGCCGTCGTCCTTGACGCGCTCGATCACCTCGAACACCTCGCTGACGATCTTGGGAGCGAGGCCCAGCGAGGGCTCGTCGAGGATCAGCAGCTCGGGGTCGGCCATCAGCGCACGCGCGATCGCGACCATCTGCTGCTGACCGCCGGAGAGCAAGCCGGCGTGCTGACGGTGCCGTTCCTTCAGGATCGGGAACAGCTCGTACATGTGCTTGAGGTTCTGCGCCTGCTTACGGCGGGCTCCCGCCGTCGAGGCGCCGAGCATCAGGTTGTCCTCCACGGTCATGCCTCCGAAGAGGCGGCGCCCCTCCGGGCAGTGGGCGATGCCGAGCTGCGAGATCTCGTGCGACGGCAGGCCGTCGATGGCCTGACCCTTGAACTGGATCGACCCGCCGCGCGGCTTCACCAGTCCCGAGATCGCCTTCAGCGTCGTGGTCTTGCCGGCGCCGTTGTTGCCGAGCAGCGCGACGACCTCGCCCTCGCCGACCGTGATGTTTAGGTCGAGGAGCACCTTCGCGCGGCCGTAGGAGACCGCGAGGTTCTCAATGTGCAACATGTTCGTACCCCTCTCCGAGGTATGCGGTGAGCACCCCGGGATCCTTGGTGACCTCGGCTGGCGTGCCCTCCGCGAGGTTCCGTCCGCGCTCGAGCACGACGACGTGCCGGGACAGGCCCATGACGGCCTTCATGTGGTGCTCGATCAGCACGACCGACATCCCGTCGGCGGCGAGCTCGCGGATCGTGTCCATCATCGTCTGCACTTCCGAGGGCACGAGGCCGCCCATCACCTCGTCGAGCAGCACGAGCTCGGGCTCGGTGGCCAGCACCCGCGCGACCTCCAGGCGCTTCCGCAGGCCGATGGGCAGTGCGTCAGCGGTCGCCTCCGCGAAGGAGGCGAGCCCGAGGCGCTCGAGGATCGGCTCGACGACGTCCCTTGCGTCGCTCACCGTCAGGTGGCGGTTCAGGGCACCGACGAGCACGTTCTCGCGCACGGTCATCTGGGGCAGCCCGCGCACCTTCTGGAAGGTCCGCGTGAGCCCGTCCTTCGTGATCTGCTCGGGAGCGCGGCCGATCAGCTCTCTGCCGTTGAACTTCACGGAGCCGGACGACGGCTTCATGAAGCCAGAGACGATGTTGAACAGCGTGGTCTTGCCGGCGCCGTTGGGGCCGATCACACCGGTGATCTGGCCGCGCTCGGCCATGAGGTGCACATTGTCGAGGATCTGCAGTCCGCCGAGCGAGATGCTTACGCCGGAGACCTCGAGGATGTTGTCCTTCATCGCTGTCCCTCCTGGGTGCCGGCGTCTGCCGCACGCTCTTCGACCGACGACGCATCCGAGCCGAGCTCTTCGACGTGGATCGTCTCGACCGCGCTGGTGGGGATCACCGCGCTCGGCTTCGGCCGCCGTGTGATCGCGCTCTTGAGCCAGGCGAACCCGTTCCGGATGACGCCGATGAGCCCGTTGGGCAGCAGCAGGATCACGATGATGAGCAGCGCGCCATAGATCAGGTCGGACAGTCCGGGGATCGACGAGCCGACCGACGCGATGACGTAGTGCTCCAGCAGCGTGATGAGCGTCGCACCAATCAGGGGGCCGAAGATGCCGACCATGCCGCCGATGATCGCCATCAGCGCCGGCTCCCACGTCACGCTCACCGAGCCGACATTCGACGGCGTGATGTAGAGCGTGTACTGCGCGAACATCGCACCGGCGAGGGCCGAGAAGAACCCCGAGAGCCCGACCGCGAACATCTTCGTGCGGACTGCGGGGATACCCATCGACCGCGCGCTGACCTCGTCCTCCTTTACGGCCATCATCTGGTAGCCCAGGCGCGAGCGGCTGAGCACGATCACGACCGCTGCGGTGACGACGTACAGGCCGAGGGTCACGTAGACGTACTCATCCTTCGACTGGAAGATGAGGTTCCACAGGCCCGTGTCCTTGGGGATCGAGATGCCCTCGTCGCCGCCCGTGAGCTCGGAGAAGTTCTGCAGCGCGATGTAGACGATCACGGCGAGGCCGAGCGTCGCCAGCGCGAAGTAGTGCCCCCGTAGGCGCAGGCTGATGGCGCCGATGAACAGCGCGACGAGCACGGCCAGCAGCGCGGCGATGAGCATCGCCGGGATCGTGCCGATACCCAGGTGCAGTCGCAGCAGCGTGGTGCCGAACGCGCCGATCGCGAACAGCGCGCCGTGGCCGAGCGAGAAGAGCCCGGTCATGCCGCCGGCGATGTTCCACGCGGTGGCGAACGTCGCGAAGATCAGGATCGTGTTGATGAGATCGAGCGACAGTCGACTCGGCCCGCTCAGCGTGTAGATGATCACCAGCACCGCGATGATCGCGAGCGGGATGAATGGCTTGAACCTCTGCAGCATGATCAGCCTCCAACCATCGCCGAGTCGAGCGACTTCTTGCCGAACAGCCCGCGCGGGCGGAGGGCCAGGACGAGCACGAACAGGACGAAGATCGACGCCTGCATCCACTGGGTGCCGAAGAAGTAGCCGGTGAAGGTCTCGATGATGCCGACCAGTAGGCCACCGATGAAGGCGCCGCCGACCGAGCCGAAGCCGCCGAGCACGACGATCACGAAGCTCGTCAGCACGTAGTTGAGGCCGGTCGTCGAGTTCACCGACGTGAACGGCGCTAGCAGGACGCCCGCGGCGACCGCGAAGGCTGTGCCGAGCATGAAGACGATCGCGTACGTGCGATTGATGCGCAAGCCGACGACCTTCGCCGCGTAGTTGTCCTCCGACACCGCGCGGATCTGCTTGCCCATGCGCGTGCGATAGAGGAAGAACCACAGCGCGGCGACGAGCAGGATGCCGCCCAGGAACGCGATCACGCGACCGGCCTCGACCTGCACGCCGAAGACGTCGACGCGGGACGACGCGAACGGGTCGGAGATCGCGAACGTGCGCGACCCGAAGGCCATGAGCGCGACCGCCTGCAGTGCGATGCTGAGGCCCAGCGTCGTGAAGATCTGGACGTTGATCGACTTCCCCAGCGTCGGCCGGATGATGGCGATGTAGACCAGGAAGGCCAGCGGCAGGGAGGCGATCACCACGAGCAGCCCGGCGAGGTAGGGGTTCATTCCGGTAGTGGTGACCACGACGATCGTCCCCATGATGCCGAGCATGACGAACTCGCCGTGCGCGAAGTTCATCACGTCCATGACGCCGAAGATGAGTGTGAGGCCAACCGCCACGAGGGCAAGTACGCCACCGGCCATGATGCCGAGTACGAGCAGGTCCCACATAGGGCGGCTCCTTTCTAGACGTTGGGAATGGGTGAGCGGAGGGTGTCTCCGTGGTCTGCGGCATCGCCTTCGATGCGTGCCGACCGGGTGCGCAGCATCAGCCGCTGCTGGAGCCGGGGAGCTGCTCGTGCGACCGCGGCGAGCTCGGCAGCTCGGATTCCCAGTGCTGCACGTTCTGGGCGGCGACCGCGCGCTGGCTGCGATCCCAGGCAGCGCTCGTGTAGAGCGGCCGGAGCCAGTGGATGGCGCGATAGAGCTTCGGCACGTAGGTGGTGCGCGCTCGCCGCAGGATGGAGTCCGCGTAGGCATCGGCGACGTCGTCGACGCGGTTGGTCATGCTCAGCGGCCACGGCAGGCTGCTGCTCGAGCTGGCGCGAGAGGTGGCGCCCTGGAGCATAGGCGTGTTGGTCCAGCCGGGGTAGAAGACGCCGACCGTGACTCCGCGGTGCAGCACCTCCAGGCGCAGGGCGCCGGCGAACGCGTCGACGCCCGCCTTTGCCGCCGCATACGCCGACGACTTCGGCGTGTGCTTCAGGACTGCGGCCGAGCAGGTGAACGCGATGTGCCCGCGCGAGGCGATGACGTGCTCCAGCGTGGCCTTGACGGTGCGGATCTGCCCCGACAGGTTGATGTCGATGATGCGCAGCAGCTGCTCGGCGCTGGAGGCGCGCACCGTGCTGGCGCTGCCGATGCCGGCGTTGGCGACGACCACGTCGATCCGGCCGAACCGGCGCACGGTGGCTTCGGCCGCAGCCTCGAGCGAAGCGACATCCGTCACGTCTGCCTGCAGGCCGATGTGGTCAGCGCCCAGTGCCTCGGCAGCCGCCACGGCTTGATCGCCGGCTTGGTCGACGAGGGCGACCTTGCAGCCGCGCGCGGCGAGGCGCTGTGCTGTGGCCAGGCCGATGCCGCTGGCACCGCCGGTGATGAAGACCGCCTGCTCGGTGGCCTGGCCGGTCTGGGAAGGGGAGGTCATCATTGCGCTTTCGATCCGCTGCGGAAGGTGCACGGGCGCGCCGTCACGCGCCCAGAGGGGTCTACTGCATGTGCGAGCCGCCGTTGACATCGACCGTGGCTCCGGTGATGAACGACGAGTCGGGGTCGGTGAGGAATCGCACCGTGTGGGCCACGTCGCCCGCCGTGCCGAGCCGGCCGACCGGGATGGTCGATGCGTAGTCGGCGTTGACCGAGGCTCCCACCATGCTCGCCATGCCTGCGGCGATGCGCCCGGGGGCGACCGCGTTCACGGTGATGCCGTGCTGCGCGAGCTCCTGCCCGAAGGCACGGGTGATGCCCAGCACGCCGGTCTTCGTCGCCGCGTAGTGGAGGCCACCGAGGCGACCGCCATACCGTGCGGCAACGGATGCGATGTTCACGATACGGCCATATCCCTGCTCGATCATGTCCGGCGCGAGTGCCTGCACGCCGAGGAAGGGGCCCGTGAGATTGACGCCGACGACGGCGTTCCACTCGTCCAGCGGGATGTCGACGCCGTCGAGCTTCTTCCCGTCATGCTTCGGCGAGATGCCCGCGTTGTTGACCAGGATCGTCGGAGCACCGAAGCGCTCGAGCGCGGCTTCCCGGATGGCACGCCAGCCGTCGACCGACGCGACATCGGCGACGACGGTCGCAAGGCGATCCGCAACGTCCGCCAGCCGCTCGCGCAGCGCGGCGAGCGACGCCTCGTTGACGTCGGACGCGACGACCTGGTCGCCACGGCCGAGCAGCGCCTCGACGATCGAGGTGCCGAGGCCGCCGGCTGCACCGGTGACGACGGCGATCTGCTGACGATCTGCGCTGCTCATGCTGCGGCTCCCGCCAGCTCGATCTCGTACGGGTCGGTCGCGAAGGTGCTGTTCACTTCGCGGAAGGTGAAGGAGAAGTCCGGCCACAGAGTGGTGAGGCGGCCCGAGCGCGGGTCGACATACCAGCTGCTGCAACCGCCTGAGAGCCAGACGGTGCCGGCGCTCAGCTCCTCGAGCTCCTGCATGTACGCCTCCTGCTCCTCGGCGCGCACCTCAAGGACCTCGCCGGAGTGGGCGCGCTTGAGCGCCTCGAGGACGTACTCCATCTGCGCTTCCGCGATGTAGATGGCAGAGTTGTGACCGAGACCTGTGTTCGGGCCCTTCAGGAACCACATGTTGGGGAAGCCGCTGACGGCCATGGTCTTGTACGCCTCCATACCGCGGCCCCAGTGCTCGTGCAGAGTCCGGCCGTCGCGGCCATAGGTGTGGTGGGCCATCGGGATGTCGGTCGCCTCGAAGCCGGTCGCCGAGATGATCACGTCGACCTGGTGCTCGACGCCGTCCGCCCCGATGATGCCGGTCGGCGTGATGGCCGTGACACCACCTGTGACGAGCTCGACGTTGTCGCGCAGGAAGGCCGGGTAGTAGTCGTTCGACTTCAGGATGCGCTTGCACCCGATCGTGTAGTCGGGGGTGAGCCGGTCGCGCAGCGGCCCCTCGGGAATCTGGTTCGCGAGGTGTCCGAGCGCTGCCTTCGTGACGGTGTCGATCAGCGTCTGGGTGCCGCGGCGCTGCGCGTAGCGCTCTTCGTTCGCCCAGAAGAGGTCGTCACGGATCCGCTTCATCAGCTCCGGTCGGCGAGCGAACATTCGCTTCTGCGCCTCGGTGTATTTCGGGTCGTGGCGCGGCGTGACATACGCGGCGGAGCGCTGGATGACGACGAGCTGTTCGGCGAGCTTCGCCACTTCCGGCACGATCTGGATGGCGCTCGCACCCGAGCCGATGAGCGCGACGCGCTTCCCGGTCAGGTCGACCGAGTGGTCCCACTGCGCCGAGTGGAACAGCGCGCCCTGGAAGGAGTCGATCCCGGGAACATCCGGGAACTTCGCGTCCGACAGGTAGCCCGTGGCCATGACGAGCGCGGGAGCCTCGAAGGCGTCGGCACCCGAGCGTGCGATCCACAGCTTGCGCTCGTCGTCCCAGCGGAGGCTCTCGACGTTCGTGTTGAAGCGGATGCGGGGCAGCACGCCCTCGGCCTCGGCCACGCTCTGCATGTACTCGAGGATCTCCGGCTGCTGGGCGTGCATCTTCGTCCAGTTGGGATTCAGCGCGAACGAGTACGAGTACAGGTGCGACGGCACGTCGCACTCGGCTCCCGGGTAGGTGTTGTCGCGCCAGGCGCCGCCGACGGTGTGACCGCGCTCCAGGATGACGTAGCGCTGGTCGGTCTCGCGCTCCAGGTGGACACCGATGCCGACGCCCGAGAACCCGGCGCCGATGATGAGGACATCCGTCCTCGTGGTCGTTGCGATCTCACTCATGCTGTGCTCCTCGTGTCTCTTGCTCGCGCTACACCGTGAGCGGCTGGATCGTGTTGCCGGCGGGCACCGCAGCGGGCTCCTTGACGAAGTCGTCGATGAGCATGAAAACCTGGGCCGGGCGCTCGGAGGTGATGGCGTGCCCGGCATCCACTTCGGCTAGGCGCGCGTCCTCGATGCCGCCGAACAGCATGTAGCTGTGCACGATCGGCACCATCTGGTCGGCGGTGGCGCCGATCACCAGCGTGGGAGCGGTGATCCGCTCGACGTCCGAGGTGATGTCGACGGAACGGTTGATCGCCATCTCGATGTCGACGCCCGCGCGCGATGTGCGGCCCGCGATGAGGTTCTCCAGGTCCTGGTCTGCACGGCTGCGGAGGAACTGCGCACTGTACGCCGCGAACGTCTCGAACTCCTGCAGCGGACGGCCGCCCTGCTCGAACAGCGCCTGCCAGACGCTGTTGCGCACGCGCTGCTGCTTGTCAGTGGTGATCCAGCCGGCGATGAGGGTGAGAGTCTCGACCAGGTCCTGTCGGCGGCCCGCGAGCGCAGCGGTGACGACTGCGCCGAGCGAGTACCCGACGAGGTGGACGGGCTGCTTCGCCGCTCGCGCCTCGATGACCGCGACGACCTGCGCGACGAGCGCGTCGAGGTCGGTGCCCGGAGAGACGGTGAGGTCGAGGCCGATGACTCGGTGGCGTGCTGCGAGCATCGGGAACACCGTACGGAAGTGCGTCTCCGTGCTGCCGCCGGTTCCGTGCACGAGGACGATGGGAGTGCGTCCGTCGCCGGGCGCTCCGGTGTCGTGGAACGCGATCTGCGCCTCGCCGAACGGCACCGTGCCCGCGTCCGAGTCGGGATGAAGCTTCACTGCCCCTTCTTTCACTCAACTGGTGTCTGTGGAGGGGCCCTCGCTCGGGCGGATCTCCTCATTGAGAGTGCACTTCCATTCGGAGTACTCTCTCACTATAGGCACATGAGAGCGCACTCCGCAATTTGTGCCGACGAACTCTCCTCCACGGAACCCAAAGGAGTAGCCCCGTGAAGATCACCGCTGCAGTGCTCCGGCGCTCAGGGGCGCCCCGCCCCTACGCCGAGAGCACACCGCTCGACATCGTCGAGCTCGAGCTGGACGGTCCCGGCCCCGGTGAGGTGCGCATCCGCGTCGAGACGGCCGGACTGTGCCACTCAGATCTCTCGGTGGTCGACGGCAACCGGCCGCGCCCGCTGCCGATGCTGCTGGGCCACGAGGCCGCGGGCATCGTCGACGAGCTCGGCGAGGGGGTGACCGATCTGGAGGTCGGGCAGCGCGTAGTGACGGTCTTCCTTCCGCGCTGCGAGGAATGCCCCTCCTGCCTCACCGGGGGCAAGCTCCCGTGCGAGCCGGGCTCGAAGAGCAACACCGAGGGCGTGCTGCCCGCCGGTGGCATCCGCCTCTCGGAGGGCGGCGCTCCCGTCAACCACCACCTCGGCGTCTCTGGCTTCGCGACCCACGCTGTCGTCGATCGCCGTTCGGTCGTCGCGGTCGGTGCTGACGTGCCGCCCCAGGTCGCGGCAGTGCTCGGATGCGCGGTGCTCACGGGCGGCGGCGCCGTGAAGAACGCGGGCGCGCTGCAGCCGGGTCAGGACGTGATCGTCGTCGGCCTCGGCGGTGTCGGCATGGCCGCCGTGCTCACTGCCCTCGCGATCACCGCAGCGTCGGGAGGGCGCGTGATCGGCGTCGACGCGATGCCCGCGAAGCTGGACGCCGCGCTCGAGATGGGTGCGCACGATGCCGCGACACCTGACGAGGCGGTGGCCCGCGGACTGCGCGCTCCGGTCGTCATCGAGGCCGCCGGGCACCCGAGAGCGTTCGAGACCGCAGTCGCGCTCACCGCCCCCGGCGGAATCACGGTCACCGCGGGGCTCCCCGCCCCCGACGCCCGCTCGCAGATCGCCCCGCTGACAATCACCGCCGAGGCGCGCACGATCATCGGCAGCTACCTCGGCTCGGCTGTGCCGGCGCGCGACATCCCTGAGTACGAGCGGATGTGGCGCGCAGGATCGCTGCCGGTGGAGAAGCTCACCTCTGCGACCGTGCCGCTGCGCGAGATCAACCACGCGCTGGACGTGCTCGACGAGGGCCGCGCGATCCGACAGATGATCAGCTTCGAGGGGCTCGAGGCATGATCCTCGACTTCGGGCAACCGGTCTCCGGGATCGTGCAGTTCGCCTACACTGTGCCGGATGCCGAGGGCGCGGCACGGCGCTGGACCGAGCTGACCGGCATCGGGCCCTGGTTCTTCCGCGGCCCGTTCACGACGCAGCGGGCGAAGTACCGCGGGGTCGTGGCGCCGAGCAGGCTGCTCGTGGCTCAGGCCTTCTCGGGCCATTCGATGATCGAGCTGATCGAGCAGCAGGACGACTCCCCCTCCGTCTACCGCGAGCGGGTAGAGGCCTCGGGCTATGGCTTCCATCACATCGCGCGCGGCACGCAGCGCTTCGACGAGGACTTCGCGATGTACGTGGAGCAGGGCCTCGTCGTCGTCTACGAGAGCGTCCTGCCCACCGAGGCGCGCCTGGCGTACTTCGACGCCACGGAGGAGCTCGGCGGCATGGTCGAGCTCGTCGAGCTCAACCCCGCACAGGAGGCCGTCTACACGAAGGTCTTCCGCGCTGCGCAGGGGTGGGATGGCGCCGACGTCTTCCGACGGGCCTGAGGAGGGCGCGATGCGAACCACCGCGCCCGCGGTCGACGGTGCCGGCCGGAGCGCGGCGTTGATCGACCGTCCGCTGCGGCTCGCCGCGGGCACGCTCGCGACGAACCGCCTCCAGCTCGCCCCGATGACCAACCGGCTGAGCGCCGTCGGCGGCGAGATCACGCAGGCCGACATCGACTGGTACCGGGGTCGCGGTGAAGCCGGCTTCAGCACGATCGTCACCGGCGGACTCTCCGTATCGCCCGCGGGCCAGCTGCACATCGACCAGCCCCGTGCGGACGACGACCGTTTCATGCCCGGCCTCGCACGACTCAGCACCGCGCGGCACCCAGGCACAGTGATGCTCGCCCAGCTGCTGCACGGCGGGCTGCGCGTGAACGCCTGGGAGGAACGACGTGCCGAGCCGGTCGGCCCCTCGGACGGGGTCGGCGTCCGCGGCCTGGCCAGCGGAGAGGTCGAGGCGACGCTGGATGACTTCGTCGCTGCGGGCACGCGAGCGGTCTCGGCAGGCTTCGACGGCGTCGAGATCCACGCGGCGCACGGCTACCTCCCAGCGCAGTTCCTCAGTCGAGAGGAGAACCAGCGCACCGACCGCTGGGGCGGCGACTTCACCGGCAGGGCGCGCTTCACGCTCGAGCTGGTGGCGCGACTGCGGGCCGCGCTGCCGGCCGACACTGTCGTGCAGCTACGCATCTCCGCCGAGGACATGCGCCAGTCGCGCGGCATCGACCTCGACGAGTCGGCAGCCCTCGCCAGGCTCGGCGCCGAGGCCGGGGCCGACGTCATCAGCCTCTCGGTGTGGGACATTCATCAGCCAGCCCAGAAGCATCCGCACATCACTCCGACCGAGCACGTGAAGGCACACCTCGGCGACGTCGCGCCGCTCGTCGTAGCAGGGAAGATCTGGACGGCGGAGGATGCCGTGCTCGGCTTCGCGCAGGGAGCTGATGCGCTCGCCGTCGGCCGGGCGGCGATCTTCAATCGGGCGGCGCCCACGATCCTGCGCACGCAGGGCCTGGCGGCGGTGCGCCCTCCGGTGCTCCCGTCGTCACTCGTGCACGAAGGGATCGCGCCGCCGTTCCTCGCGCACCTGCTGCGCCGCTGGGGCGGGCTCTTCCTTCCCGAGGATGCCGCCGCGAGCGCCTGATCCGGCTCAGCCCGGCTGCACCGACCGAGCCATCTGCTCGATCAGCGCCGCCGCGGTGTCGGGGGCCTCGAGGTGGGGGTAATGGCCGATCCCGGGCATGGTGACCACCTGCAGGTCCGGCGCGTTGACGATGCGGCTGGCCGCAGCTTCCACCATCTCGCGCGTCGCCAGCCAGTCCTGATCCCCGTGCACGAGCGTGACCGGGCAGCCGATGCTCGCCATCAGGTGCCGGGTGTCGGTGCGCGTGTAGGCGGTGAGGTCGCCGCGCTGCGGGGGCGGGCTGAGGGTCAGGATGCTCCACTCGATGATCGCGCGGGCCTCCGGAACGGCGCGCTCACCGACGAGGCTCAGCGCCTGATCCATGCTCGAGAACGGCAGCGACACGCGCGGGTGCTCCATCAGCTGCAGCGCCGTCTCGGAGATGGTCGGGCTGTGGTCGCTGCCCTGGAAGGCGACAGACCCGAGCACGCGCGATGACAACGCGGGCAGCAGCAGCGCTAGGTTGCCGCCGACCGACGTCCCGGCGACGACGAACCGCTCGTGGCCGACTGCCGTCATAAACTCCAGCAGCCAGCGGGCGATCTCCTCGATATCGCTCAGGCATGGTTCAGGGTGCTGCGGCCAACTCTTGCCGTGGCCGGGGAGGTCGGGGGCGTAGAGGCGATGCGAGGCGCCGAGCCGCTCCATGACCGCGTGCCACTGCCGCCCATCGCGCCCGGCGGTGTGCAGCAAGAGCACCGGCGGCACCTCATCCGCCGCGGGGTTCGCAACTACGGTCGCTTCGTAGTAGGCCTGGACGCCGCGGACCTCGACGTACCGGCCGGTCACGGTCGAGGTGTCTGCGTGGGCTCCAACGATTGAGCCCACGGGGACTGCGATCGTCGCGCGCGGGGCGAACAGGCGCGACAGGATCGGCGTCAGCCAGGCCCAGACCACCGGGTCGCCTGCGATGCGGATCGATCCGAGCGCCGCGTTGGTCGACGCCACCCAGCTGCGCTCGCCGGCGAGCAGCGCCTCCCAAGCCGCTTCGGATCCGGTCGCTGTCAGCTGCGGGAGCGGCTCGGCGCCGGCGTGCTCGCGGAGGAACTCGATGCCGTGGGCGCCGATCGCGATCACGCCGTGCGCGGCGCCGGCCCCGGTGCCGCTGACGAACGCCACCTCGTGCGACTCGAGATCACGGAGCGCCCGAGCCAGCCCCGCATCGGCTGCACGCTCACGGATCCGCTCGCGGAACGCGACCAGAACGCTCGATATCACGGGACCCCCGATGGCTATGGCTGCCCCGGCACTAGCAAGCAGACTCTGGAACGGATTACACTCTCACTTTAGGGCCGATCCGTCGCAGCCGAAATCCTCAGCCGCAACGGCAGTGCTGACTGCCTGCCCAGACTCAGGAAGCGTGATGACGACTACCCCCACCGCGCCGGACGGCGACGAGCCGCTCGGCCTCCGCGAGCGCAATCGCCAGGAGCGGCTCGCTCGCATCCTCAGCGCAGCAGAGCAGTTGTTCGCCGAGAGGGGGTTCGACCAGGTCACGACACGCGAGATCGCGCACGCCGCGCGGGTGGGTGAGGCGACGCTATTCCGCTACGTGCCGAACAAGAGCGATCTGCTGCTGCTCGTCATCGGCAGCAAGCAGGACGTCCTGCTCGATCGGCTCGAGCAGGCCGACGACCGCACCGAGGCGCAGGCTCCCCCGTCGCCTCCCGCGCAGTGGTTCCTCGATCGGATCACCGAGATCTACCGAGCCCGCATCCACTACTACGTCGCCGATCCGGTGAACGTCGCACAGTATGTGACGGCCGGGCTGCAGTTCGGCAGCACGCTGGGCCCGAAGAGCACCTTCGCGGGCGACCGTGTCATCGCCCGCGTGCAGAGGATCCTCGCGGCCGGCCAGCAGTCGGGCGCACTGCGCGACGACGTCGACGCGCTGCTCGTCGCTCGCAACGTCAACGGCACCTACATCCACGAAGTACTGCGCAGCCCGGCCCGCAACCTGACGATCTCTGCCACCTGGGATCGTCTCGCGGAGCGCCTCGACGTGATGCTGCGCCCGCTCATCACAGAGCACGGCCGTTTAGGGCCGCAGCCCATTCAGGAGAAGATCGAGCAGTGAAAGCTATGCGGCACCGCATCGCGCTCGTCCCCGGCGACGGCATCGGCAGCGAGGTTTTCTCCCCCGCCACGCCGTGCTCGATGCCGTCGGCCGCCGCCACGGCATCGCGTTCGACTACGACGAGCTCGACTGGTCGTGCGAGCGCTACGCGGCGACCGGCTCGATGATGCCAGCCGACGGCATCGAGCGGCTGCGCGGCAGCGGCGCGATCCTGCTCGGCGTCGTCGGCTGGGAGGGCGTGCCGACCACCTGTCGCTGCGGGGGCTGCTCATGCCGATCGGCCGCGAGTTTGAGCAGTCCGCTGCGGCATCGCGGCCTGCTGCCGGAGGCCGGCGACGAGCCGGTCGGGCTCACGCTGCGCGAGGCGTTCACCGGGGCCGGCCCGCAGCAGCCGGCTGTCCACAAGGGCGCCGGGTACCGGCGCGAGGCGGCGCTGGCCGAGTAGCCCGTCTGGCCGCGGCGGCGGCTCCTCATCGGCGCTCCGCCGGTCGAGGGGCCGCCGCGCTGCCGCTGTGTCAGCCGCGCGGGTCGTGGCGATGGTCGGCCGCGTAGGCGGCGAAGACCTCGGCGACGTCCTCCCCGGCCCGCAGGAACTCCCCGCGCAGGGCGGCACCGAGCTGGTCGATCGCCGTGCCGAGCTGGTGCGTGCTCAGCCGCACCGCGAGCTCGGGTCGCCGCAGTGCCGCGTCGCGGAGCACGAGCACGTAGGGCAGCTGGCGTGCGAGCGAGAGCTCCTGGTTCTGCTCCTGGAAGTAGAAGCCCTCGGCGTGCTGCGCGAAGTCGACCCGCACGCGGGCGATCTCGAGCGCGAGAGAGTCGAGCGTGCGCGAGAGGGAACCGGCATCGACCTCCGGCACCGCGGCGGCGTAGCCGGCCTCCGCAAGCCCGTCGATCTGCAGCGCGAGCGCCCGGCGTCGCGACATCGGCGGATACACCTGCGAGAACCAGGCGAGCGCCGTCGTGAGCAGCCCGAAGCCGGTGAGCGCCTCGATCGGCGAGACGGCACGCACGAACGGGTCGACGGGCGTCATGTCGCCGAGGCCCAGCGTGGTGAGCATCACGAACGAGAAGTAGAGGGCCTCGCCGATCGGCGTGTAGTCGTTCGCGTCGATGCCCTGCGAGTAGCTGAAGCCCTTGGGGATGCGCGGCAGGTAGATGAGTGCCCAGCCCACCACCTGGAGCGCGATCCAGAGCGTGATCACGACGATCATGCCAGTGGCTCCGGCGGCCGAGCCCGCGCGGTGGCCGGTCGCGCGCGACAGCCGCCAGACGATCGCGAGCACCTTGCGGGTCAGCCTGCCGCGGCCGACGGGGTGGAGGAGCGTGTGGAACATGTCGCGCAGCCCGAGCGCGACGATCAGCGCCCCTGCGACCGTCAGCGCCACATCCATCACGGGCTCCGTGCCGGGGTCAGCGCGTGAAGTGGTTGCGGATGCGCTCCGCCTGTTCGGGGGTCAGGTGCCACTCGGTGCCGATCTCGTGCCCCTCGAACGGGCCGCCGCCATCGGTCGGGTTGCGCAGGAAGCCGCGGATCTGCTTGCCCTTGCGGTCCATGCCCAGCTCGCGCGAGAGCTCCACCGGGGTGATCGTCGACTCGTCCATGTCGCGAGGCTACCGGCCGCGGAGTCCGCCGCGCAGCGCGCTGGCGAGCTCAGGGCTGCGGGTCGGCACCGGTCTCGTCGCGCGCCGCCTGCCACACCTCACGGGCCGCGTCGGCGTTCAGCAGTCCGATGGCGACGCCCACGACGATGTCGAGCCAACCGGTCGCGAACCAGAAGGTGAGGATGCCGACGGCGACGATCGCGAGGTTGGCGATGCTGTCGTTGCGGGCCGAGAGCCAGGCCGCCTTCGTCAGGCTGCCGCTGTGGTGGCGGTGCCGCACGAGCAGCAGCGCGCAGCTGAGGTTGACGAGGAGCGCGCCGACCGCAGCGAGCGTGAGCGGCACGGGTTCGGGCGGGTAGGGGTCGAGCACCTTGCTGACGGCCATCCAGATCGTGGCGACCGCCGGCACCAGGATCACGATGGCGAGCACCGAGCCGACCAGCTTGCGGCGCGAGGCCGACCAGCCGATCGCCGCGAAGATCAGCAGATTGATCAGCGCGTCCTCGAGGAAGTCGACGCTGTCGGCGAAGAGCGACACCGAGCCGATCGCGAGCGCCACCCCGACCTCGACGAAGAAGTAGGCGAGGTTGAGCAGGGCGACGATCAGCACGACACGACGGAGGCTCTGCATGCGCATCATCGTGGCAGGTGGTCGGCCGCGGCGGTGTGCTGCCGAGCGAGGCACCGGTGCTCGCCGCTATGGTCGGCGCATGGCGGAGTCAGGCGAGTGCCCGATGTGCGAGAGCTACGGCACGTATGTGCGCGAACCCAACGGCTCGATGACGTGCGTTGTGTGCAACACGTCCTGGGGCGGCGGCGGGGACGCTTCGAACAGACTCGGCCCGACATGGCTCCCGAAGCCACCATTGCGCTGACGCCGACGGTCGGCGACTTGTGCGCTGCCGGCCGAGCCGTCCCACGGCGGCCCAGCGGGCTACCGTGACGAGGTGACCGGTCCGAATCGACCGCCCGCCGCCACGTCGGTTCGACCCGCCTTGCTGGCCCTCGCCGCCGACGCCATCCTCGTCGTCGTCTTCGCCGCCATCGGCCGGGCGAGCCACGACGAGGGGCTGACCCTCTGGGGCGTCGGCATGACCGCGCTGCCGTTCCTTATCGCGCTCGCCGTCGGCTGGGTCGTCAGCCTCGTCTGGCGCCGGCCCCTCGCGCCGCTGCGCACCGGCGTGCCGGTCTGGCTCGTGACAGTCGGCGGCGGCATGCTGCTGCGCACCCTCCTCGGCCAGGGCACGGCGCTGCCCTTCGTCATCGTCGCGACGCTGACGCTGCTACTCATGCTCGTGGGCTGGCGCGCAATCGCAGCGCTGGTGCGCCGAGGCCGCCGCCGCTGACGCCTCGGTTACGTTGAGCCCATGGCCACGATGATCCCCGCCAAGATCCGGCCCGGCACCCCGCCGGGCGAGGTGAAGGTCTTCGAGGCGCTCCGCGACCACCCCGGCATCGACGGCTGGGTCGTGTGGCACGGCATGCGCATCCGCCACCACGAGACGCAGGTCGAGGGCGAGGCCGACTTCGTCGTCATGGTGCCGGGCGAAGGCATGCTCGTCATCGAGGTGAAGTCGCACGACCGCATCGAGGTGGGGGCGGATGGGTTGTGGCGGCTCGGGAGCCAGGAGCCCACCGATCGCTCCCCCTACGACCAGGCGATCGAGAACGCCCGCAGCCTGCGGTCGTGGGTCATGCGTCGCGCCTACGACCCGCGGTACCCGATCTGGCACGCGGTGTGGTTCCCGAACCGCGGCGGCGAGCTCGTCGCGCAGCTCGAGGCGCGCGTCGACGTCACGCCCGACGTCACCCTGACGCGGCCCGACCTGCAGCCCGGGCACCTCGTCACGAAGATCGTGAAAGCACTGCGCGCGGGCGAGGAGCAGCTGCGGCGTCGCGGCGTGCGCTACGAGGAGGGGCGGCCGACCGCCGACGACATCGCCGAGGCGCGCGAGCTCCTGACGCCGCCGGTGACCTGGCAGCAGGTGACCGCCGATGCTCGCGAAGCCCGCGAGCGCGACCTGCGCGAGGCGACCGAGCGCCAGGAGGAGGCACTGCAGTACTTCGCCCACTACCCGCGGCTCGTCGTGGAGGGTCCGGCGGGCACCGGCAAGACGAACATCGCCGTGCGCGCGGCGCTGCAGGCCGCCAACCGTGACGAGCGCGTGCTGCTGACGTGCTTCAACCGCAAGCTCGAGGCCGACCTGCGGCACCGCCTGCGCGACCGCTCCGAGCTGACCGTCGCGCGCGTGCACCAGCTGATGCTCGCGCTCACGGGCCTCACGCCCCCTGACGACGCCGACGACGCCTGGTGGAACGGCACCTTGCCGAACGAGACGCTCGCCGTCACGCGGGCGCCCGACTTCGAACCTCCCTACACGTGCCTGGTCGCCGACGAGGCGCAGGATCTCGCGCGCGACTCCACCCTCGACGTGCTCGACAGCCTGCTGGTGGGCGGTCTCGCCGGCGCGCGGGTGGTCGTGGCCGGCGACTTCGACGGGCAGGACATCTACCGCCCGCGCCAGTCACGCTCGTCGAGTAGCCCGACGGAGCCGGGCGTATCGAGACGAGAAGCGCTCCTCGCCCGCCTCCCCGACGCCGGCCGCATGACCGTCACCCGCAACGTGCGCCAGCGCCCCGAGCTCGCCGCCTTCGTCGAGCAGCTGCTCGGCGACGACGTCTACGCGCAGTACGACCGCGCCGAGGTGGGCGCCGACTGCGGCCAGGTGCTGCGGTTCGACAGCGCCGAGCACCAGCAGCGGCTGCTGCAGCAGGTGCTGCGCGACGTGTGGGAGGAGGGCTGGGAGTCCCGCGACATCCTCCTGCTCTCCCCGCGCCGCGCCTCCGCTGCCCGCACCGCGACGGGCACTGTGGCGGATGCCTTGGCGCCCGACGGCGCGGACGGTCCCGGTATCCGATGGGGCACCGTGCACCTCTTCAAGGGGCTCGAGGCTCCGGTGGTCGTGCTGACCGACGTCGACGACGCCACCCCGAACTGGCAGGACCTCCTCTACGTCGGCGCGACCCGAGCGACCGAGCGGCTCATCGTGCTGACGAGCGCCGACGAGGTCGCCGACCGCGTGCCGTAGCCCTAGGGAGCCAGCAGACCTGACGGGACCCGTGTGCTCGGGCGCGACACCGGTCTAGAGACCGCAGCTCCGAGCCCTCTCCGTCCCCTCCACGAGCAGGTCCCCGCGTTCGGCTGGAGCGCAGCCGGCCGTGGGGACCTGCGAGGAGGAGCGGGCCCGATGGCCCGCCCGCGTCAGTCGAACGACTCCTGCTTGGCGACCATCCGGGTGAAGAACGGCAGCGTGATGAGCGCGACGACACCCGCGAGCGCCACGTAAATGCCCGTCGCGAGCGGCGTGAAGCCGATCGCCCAGGTCATCAGCGCGGGCGTGAAGCCGGCGAAGAAGATCGCGGCGATGTTGTAGGAGAACGAGGTGCCGGTCGAGCGCACCTCGGGCGGGAAGGCTCGCGCGAGCGCCGAGGGGATGATGCCGGCGAAGCCCGACACCGCCACGCAGAGCACGATGTGGATGCCGATCAGCATGGGCAGCGTCGGCACGGCGTGCAGCAGCGCGAGCGCCGGCACGGGCACGACGATGAGCGCCCAGGTCGTCCAGCGCAGGGTGCGGCGGGTGCCGAACCGGTCAGCGAGGCGGCCGGCGTAGACGCAGGCGAAGATCATCACGAGGTTGCCGGCGAGGGACGCCCAGAACGCCTCGTTCGAGGTGAAGCCCAGGCCGGCCGCATCCGACGCGTAGTAGACGGTCGAGTAGATGACCAGCGCGTAGACGCTCACCTGCCAGAGGATCGCCATGAGCGCCGCCACGAGCAGCTGCTTCCGGTACGAGCGGAAGAGATCACGGATCGGCGTCTGCTTCTTCGCGCCGAGGTCCTCCTTCATCTGGAGGAACTCCTCGGTCTCGTTGAGCTGCTTGCGGATGTAGATGGCCACGGGCACGATCAGCAGGCCGACGAAGAAGGGGATGCGCCACGCCCACGCGACGATCTCCTCCTCCGGGAAGGCGGAGGTGATGATGACGCCGAGCAGCGCCGACATCGCGTTCGCGATGCCCATCGAGCCCTGCAACCAGCCGGTGAGGCCGGCGCGGCGCTCCGGCGGGGCCTTCTCCACGAGGTACGAGGTCGCGCCGCCGATCTCGCCCCCCGCGGAGAAGCCCTGGAAGAGCCGGCCGATCGTGAGCAGGATCGGCGCACCGATGCCGATCGCCCAGATGGGCGGGGCGAAGCCGATGATGAAGGTGCCGACGGCCATGAGCGACACGGTCAGCATGAGCGTGGCCTTGCGCCCGTGCGTGTCACGGTAGGAGCCGAGCACGATCGCGCCGAGCGGGCGGGCGATGAAGCCCACCGCGAAGACGAGGAACGTGGCGATCATGCCTGAGCCGGTGTCGCCCTGCATGAAGAAGTTCGCGCTGATGTAGGCGGCGAAGAAGGCGTAGCTCGAGAAGTCGAACCACTCGAGGGCGTTGCCGGCGGCTGCGGCGGCGACGACCTTCTTGAGCGGATCCTTCTGCTTCGAGCGCGCGGCGTCGGGCGGCGAGGCGGAGGAGGTCATGGTCATGGGAGCCCTTGGGATAGAGGAGATCGGACGGGTGGGTGGTCGGCTCAGGCCAGCAGCGCTTCGGTGCGATCGAGCTGGGTGAGCACATCGATGAGGACGTCGACACCGCGCACGATGTCGTCCGTCGGGGTGAACTCCTCCGGCGCGTGGCTGCGACCACCGACGGAGGGGATGAAGATCATGGCCATCGGCCCGAGGTGGGCGAGGTGCGCGGCGTCGTGGCCGGCGCCCGAGGGCACCGCCTTCCAGGAGTAGCCGAGCCGGTCGGCGCTCTTGGCGATGAGGTCGCGGATCGCGGGCGACGTGGGCACTGCATCCTGGTCGGTCAGCCACTCGATCATGAGGCCGACTCCCCGGCGCTCGGCCTCGAGCCCGATGTCCTTGGCGAGGCGACCCTTCACGCCGCTCAGCCACTCCGAGTCGGTCGAGCGCAGCTCGGCCCACAGCCGCGCCTCGGAGGGCACGATGTTGAACGAGCCCGGGTACGCCTCGATGCGCCCGGTGGTGGCGACGCCGTGCACCGGCGCCCCGCAGCCTTCGCGCTCGATCGTGAGCACGGCGGATGCAGCCGCAGTCAGCGCATCCATGCGTGCGTCCATCGGCGTCGCGCCCGCATGGTCCTGGCGGCCGGTGAAGGTCGCCATCAGTCGGTCGATGCCAGCGATCGCCGTGACGATGCCGATCTCGTCGCCCGAGCGCTCGAGCATCGGACCCTGCTCGATGTGCAGCTCGATGTAGGCGTGGAGCGAGCCGGGCTGCCAGGCGTTCGCGAGCGCGCGCTGCGGGTCGAGCCCGAAGCGCTCCATCGTGCTGCCGAGCGTCGCGCCGCTCGTGCCCTGCATGTCGAGGTGCTCGGGCAGCAGCACACCGGCGACAGGGCCGACGGGCTGTGGTCAATCGGGCAGCAACTCTAGCGAGACCCGGTCGGGCGCGCCGTCCGGAGCTCGACCGCTACCGTGTGCTGGTGGAGATCCGCAAGGCCCGCGCCTTCCTGGCCCTCGCCGAAGACCTGCACTTCGGGCGTGCGGCGGCGCGGCTGCACATCGCGCAGTCGGCGCTCAGCCGATTGATCCGGCAGCTTGAGCAGGATTTCGGCGCGGCGCTCTTCGCGCGCACCACCCGCGATGTCACGCTCACGGTGCAGGGCGAGGCGCTCGTCGGTCCGGCGCGAGAGCTCGTGACGCTCTCCGAGCGGATGCACGAGATCGTGCGTCGCGCGGCGACAGGCGAGACCGGTCGCGTTCGGCTCGGCTTCGCGGGAGCGTCAGTCAATCACCTCGTCGCAGACCTCATCAAGGGGGTACGGCGCGCGCACCCGGGCCTGACGGTCGAGCTCGAGAGCGCGCAGCTCTCGCATCCTGGCCTCGAGCGGCTGCGCGACGGCAGCCTCGACGTCCTCCTCGGCCGGTGGGACTTCCTGCCCCGGGAGGTGGGCTCGCGCGTGATCGCGCGCGAGTCGCTCCTCGTCGCGCTGCCGTCGCACCACCGCCTCGCGCGGCGCAGCGAGCTGCGGCCCGACGACCTGGCAGCAGAACCGTGGGTGGTGCTGCCAGGAGGCAGCGGCGCGACGCTCTCGAACCGCCTCCACATGCTCGGCCTGCAAGGGCGGTTCGTGCCACGGATCGTGCAGACGGCTCCGGATTCCGCGACGGAGCTGCTGCTCGTGAACGCCGGCGAGGGCATCGCGCTGACGCTTTCGGGCGTGCGCGACAACCTCCCGGCGCGCGGCGTCGAGTTCCGCCCGCTGACGGCTGACCTCGGCGCGGTCGCGGTCCGGCTCGCCTGGCGGTCCGGGTCTGTCGATCCTGCCGTGCAGGCCGTGCTCGACGTCTCCCGCCGCGTCTTCTCCGACGGCGCGTGATGCGCCTACCGCGGGTGCGGCGATGCCGTCAGCGCTCGCTGGCGAGCCAGCGCAGCACTCGCCCGCGGTCGCCGTCCAGCGCAGGCGGCGCTTGCGAGTAGTCGACCTTGGCGTTCTCGTAGCTGACAGGGTGACGGACGGTGGGAACACCGGAGCCAGGCGGGCCCGCGAGCGCGATCGGTTCGAGGCCAAGCTGATCGGCAAGACGAACGCCGCCGTCGATGCCCTGAATCGGCCCACACGGCACCCCCGCGGCACGGAGCGCGTCGAACCACACATCCGCCCCAGCCGTCCGCAGCCGTTCCACGAGCAGCTCGCGGAGCAGCGCGCGGTTCGCGTTCCGGGCACCCATCGTCGCGAAGCGCTGATCGGCGGGCGCGTCCGGCAGCCCTACCACCTCGCACAGATGCGCGAACTGACGGTCGTTGCCGACGGCGATCACGAGTTGGCGATCGGCGGTCGGGAACGGTTCGTATGGGTACAGGCTCGGATGCTCATTGCCCATGCGGGCGGGAACGATGCCAGCCGCGACGTGCGCCGACGCCTGGTTCACGAGACCTGACAGGATCGAGGACAGGAGATTCGTCTCGATGCGGTCGCCGGTCCCTGTCGCGCTGCGCGCGTGCAGCGCGGCGAGGATGCCTGCGGTTGCATGCAGGCCTGTGATCACATCGACCACGGCGACCCCGACCTTGAGAGGATCGCCCTCAGCCTCGCCAGTCAACGACATCAGGCCCGAGACGGCCTGCGCGAGCAGGTCGTAGCCGGGCAGGTCGGCGCCGCCCTTCGAACCGAAGCCGGTCACCGAGGCGTAGATCAGCTCTGGGTGCCGAGCGCGGACCGTCTCGGCGTCGAGCCCGAACCGCTTGAGGCCCCCCGGCCGGAAGTTCTCCACCAGGACGTCGGCACGGTCGACGATCCGATTCGCGAGCGCCAGCTGCTCAGGATCGGAGAAGTCGATGGCGATCGAGTACTTGTTGCGGTTGGCGGTCAGGTAGTAGGTGCCGACCCCGTCGCGCACCGGCGGCACCCAGCCCCGGGTGTCATCGCCATGCGGACTCTCGACCTTGACGACGAGCGCGCCCATGTCGGCGAGGAGCATGGTCGCGTACGGACCCGCGAGCACGCGGCTGAGGTCCGCGACCACCACGCCCGCGAGCGGCCCGCCGAAGGGGCGCTCGAAGATCGACTCATAGTCGGTCGCTGCAATCACTTGATGCTCCTTCGCTCCGCGCCCAGGTACATGACGAGGCGCGGCTCCGCGCAGACTGCCGGCGACCAGTCGCGACTCGCTGAGCGGACGGGTCGAGCCTCCCTGCGGGATGCCGTCCGCCGGGCTACTGATGCTCGATCGACATCGATCGATACCAAACGTGCGCTCGCGGAGCATCAGTCGGTGACTGCCCCCACACTGGTCACGCAGACCGAGAGAAGGAGTCTCCGTGACCATCGACAGCAGCGCCGTGCGCAGCGCCAGCGACCTGATGCGGCTCGACGAGGAGCTGAGCGCGCGCGAGCTCGCCGTCCGCGACGGCGTGCGCGAGTTCGTCGACCGCCGAATCCGCCCCAACATCGCTGAGTGGTACGACGCCGCGGTGTTCCCGCTCCAGCTGGTGCCTGAGATGGCCGAGCTCGGTCTGCTCGGCATGCACATCACGGGCTACGGATGCGCGGGGCGCTCCGCGGTCGAGTACGGCATCGCGATGCAGGAGCTCGAGGCGGGCGACAGCGGGATCCGCACCTTCGTGTCGGTGCAGGGGTCGCTCGCGATGACGGCGATCGTCAAGCACGGCTCCGAGGAGCAGAAGCAGACATGGCTGCCGCGCATGGCCGCGGGCGAGGTGATCGGCTGCTTCGGGCTGACCGAGCCGACGGCAGGCTCCGACCCGTCGAGCATGCGAACCACCGCTCGCCGAGACGGCGACGAGTGGGTGATCGACGGTGCGAAGCGGTGGATCGGCCTGGCGTCGATCGCGCAGATCGCGATCATCTGGGCCGCGACTGACGAGGGAGTGCGCGGGTTCATCGTGCCGACCGACGCGGAGGGCTTCACCGCAACCCCCATCGGGCAGAAGCTCTCGATGCGAGCGTCGATCCAGTGCGACATCGCGCTCGACCGCGTGCGGCTGCCGGCCGATGCGCTCCTGCCCGGCGCGAATGGCCTCAGCGGCCCCTTCTCCTGCCTGAACGAGGCCCGCTACGGCATCGCCTGGGGCGCGGTCGGCGCCGCCCGCGACAGCTTCGACGCTGCGCTCGCCTACGCGCTGGACCGCATGCAGTTCGGCAAGCCGCTCGCCGGCTACCAGCTCACCCAGCTCAAGCTCGTCAACTGGGCGCTGGAGATCCAGAAGGCACAACTGCTCGCGCTGCAACTCGGGCGGCGCAAGGACGCCGGTACCCTCGAGCACCACATGATCTCAGTCGCGAAGCTCAATAACACTCGCATCGCGATCGACATCGCTCGCGAGGCGCGCGCGGTGCTCGGCGGCAACGGCATCACCCTCGACTACTCGCCGCTGCGGCACGCAAACAACCTCGAGTCCGTGCGCACCTACGAGGGCACCGACGAGGTCCACACGCTCATCCTCGGCAACCAAATCACCGGCATCCCCGCGTTCCGCGGCTGAGTCGGGATCCGGCCGGACGGCGAGACGACCGCACGCCAGTCGATCGACCCGGCGCGGGCCCTCGTCGCGGCGTCAGCAGAGCGGGTCTGACCGCTCGGGAAGCCCGCCAGGGCGCTACTCGCCGGCGAGAGACTGCGTCGTGCCGAGTACATCGGCGTCGCGCTTCAACTCCAAGCCCTCGCTCACCGGCGGCACGGTGTGTACCTCCCGTGGGATCGCGGTGACCCGGTCGTCGATTGTCGAGCGTCGGCAATGTGCGGTCAAGGGATTCGAACCCTGATCCATAGCCACATGCTATTCGGCTCCACGACCGAGAGCTCAGCGTCGAAGCTCGCGCCCTGTCACGGCGCTCTAACCGTGTCGCCGGGACACGTGCTCGACCTAGCGACCAATCTGCGGGACAATGTCAGATAGCCCGCCACCGAGGACGGGCGAACCAGACCACACTGCAGGGCGCCGGCCGCGCCCCCGCTTGGAGTTCCATGATCTCGATCGAGCACGTCAGCCGCCGCTTCGGCGACGGCCCCGACGCCGTCGTCGCACTCGACGACGTGTCGATCGAGGTGCCGCGCGGTTCGATCTTCGGCGTCGTCGGCCAGTCGGGCGCCGGCAAGAGCACGCTGCTCCGCACCGTCAACGCGCTCGAGCGGCCCGACTCCGGCCGGGTCGTCGTCGACGGCGTCGAGGTCACGAGCCTCGAGGGCAAGGCGCTGCTCGCCGCCCGCCACAAGATCGGCATGGTCTTCCAGCACTTCAACCTGGTCGGCAACCGCACCGTCGCGCAGAACGTCGAGTTCGCGCTCGAGGCCGTCGGCACAGCTAAGAAGGATCGCCGCCCGAAGGCGCTCGAGATGCTCGACCTCGTCGGCCTCGCGCACCGCGCCGACGACCGCCCGGCGCAGCTCTCCGGCGGGCAGCGCCAGCGCGTCGGCATCGCCCGCGCCCTCGCGAGCGGCCCCGACGTGCTGCTCAGCGACGAGGCCACCAGCGCCCTCGACCCCGAGACGACCCGAAGCATCCTCGAGCTCATCAAGCGGCTCAGCCGCGAGCTCGGCCTCACCGTGCTGCTCATCACCCACGAGATGGAGGTCGTCAAGCGCATCGCCGACGCCGCCGCGCTCATGGAGCACGGCCGCGTCATCGAGCAGGGCTCGCTCGCCGACCTCATCCGCACCCCCGGCAGCGCCATCGCCGCCGAGCTCTTCCCGGTGGGCGAGGCGCACTACACGCCGGGTCACCGCATCATCGACATCACCTACACGGGCCTGAGCGCCGATCGCCCGATCATCGCCCAGCTCGCCCGCGACTTCGGGCTCGATGTCTCGATCCTCGGCGCCGCCCTCGAGACCATCGGCGGCCGCCAGGCCGGCCGCACCCGCCTCGCCGTGCCCGGAAACGCATCCGTCGCCCTCAAGGTCATCGACAAGCTCACGGCACAGGGCGTCACCGCCTGGGAGGTGCTCGCATGATCGACCCCACCGCGCCGGAGTTCTGGCCCAACCTCATCGCCGTGCTGCTCGAGGGCACGTGGGAGACGCTGTACATGACGGCGGTCGCGATGGCGATCACGTTCGTCGTCGGCCTGCCGCTCGGCATCATCCTGGTCGGGACCGAGCAGGGGCGGTTCCTCGAGGCGCCGCTCGGCTCGCGCGCGCTCGGCCGCGCCATCAACGCCGTGCTCGGCTTCATCGTCAACCTCGGCCGCTCGGTGCCGTTCATCGTGCTGATGATCGCGCTCATCCCCTTCACCCGCTGGCTGCTCGGCTCGTTCATCGGCACCGGCCCCGCGATCGTGCCGCTCACGCTCGTCGCGATCCCGTTCTTCGTGCGCGTCGTCGAGATCGCCGTGCGCGAGGTCGACCCGGGCCTGTTCGAGGCTGCCGACTCGCTCGGAGCCTCGCGCTGGCTGCTCGTGCGGCGCGTGCTGCTGCCGCAGGCGACCCCGTCGATCCTGCTCGGCACCGCCACCACCATCACGTCGATCATCAACTTCTCGGCGATGGTCGGCGTCGTCGGCGGCGGCGGCCTCGGCAACGTCGCCCTCACCTACGGCATGCAGCGCTACAGCTGGGTGCACATCGTCGGCGTCGTCGTCATCCTCTTCGCGCTCGTGCAGGTCATCCAGTGGGCGCTGACCGCGCTCGCCCGGCAGCTCGGCGCGCCCGTGACCCGGCGCGGCAAGGGTGTCGGGGCCGCTCCCGCCGACGGCGGCTCCACCGAGTCGAACCGTGCGGTGGCGGATGCCCGTGCCCACCTCGATCTCGACACGCCCCGACAGATCTAGGGTGCGTCGCGCATCCGCCCCTGAACCCCTCACCGAAGGAAGCACCATGACCATCAGCATCCGTCGCCGCCTGGCGACCACCGTCGTGGCCGGCATCGCCGTCGCCGCGCTCGCCGCCTGCTCGTCGCCCGCCGCCGCCCCCGAGGCGCCGGAGGACGGCTCGCTCGGCACCATCCGCGTGGGCGCGCTGCCCGTGCCCGCCGGTGACCTGCTCACGTGGGTCGACGAGAACCTCGCCGAGGAGGCCGGCCTCGACATCGAGTGGGTCGAGTTCACCGACTACAACACGCCCAACCCGGCCCTCACCGACGGCTCGACCGAGGCCAACCTCTTCCAGAACGCCACGTTCATGGAGACCTACAACTCGCAGGCCGGCGGCTCGCTCGTCTCGGTCGGCGAGGTCTACCTGCCGGCCGCCGCGTTCTACTCGGAGTCGCTCTCGTCGCTCGACGACCTCGAGGACGGCGCCTCGATCGCCATCCCCAACGACCCGACCAACGAGGCGCGCGCGCTCGAGATCCTCGCGGCCGAGGGCCTGATCGAGATCGCCGACGACGCCACGAACCTCGACGGCATCACCGCCAACCCGAAGAACTTCGCGTTCACCGAGGTCGAGAACGCCACGCTGCCGCTGGCGCTGCCCGACAACGACGCGGTGTTCGTCACCGCCTCGTTCGCCCTGCCGGCCGGCCTGACGGGCGACGACGCGATCCTCACCGAGACCGACGACTCCGACTACTTCAACATCCTCGCCACCACACCCGAGCTGCAGGACGACCCGCGCATCGCGAAGCTCTACGAGCTGCTCACGTCGGCCGAGACGCAGGAGTACATGTTCGAGACGTGGACCGGCCTGATCATCCCGGTCGAGAACTGACCGACAGGGAGCCGACTCTCGACACGGGGGTCGTGAGCGAGGCGCCGCCCATGGGCGGCGCCCGGCAGCTCGCGGCCTCCGTCCCCATCCGCACGGCCGCCGGTGGCGCGACGATCGCCATCCCGATCCTCGCGGTCGACGTGACCGGCGACCTGGCGCTCGGCGCCGCGCTGGTCGCGATCGCGCTGGTGCCGGGCATCGTCGTCGCGCCGCTCGTGGGCGCGCTGCTCGACCGCTCGCACAACCCGCGGCTGCTCATGATGCTCGCCGCCGCGGGCACCGCCGCTGCCTACGGCGTCGCCGCATTCCTCGGGCCGGTGCCGGTCTGGGCCGTGATGCTCGGCCTCGCCGTCAGCGGCCTGCTGATCCCCTTCGGCTTCGGCGGGCTCTCGAGCTTCGTCGCCGCGCCCGGTACCGATGCCCGCAAGGCCTACGCGCTCGACGCCCTCAGCTACAACCTGGGCGGCGTCGCCGGGCCCGCGCTCGTCGCGGCGCTCGCGCCCACCCTCGGGCCGCGCGCCGCGCTGCTCGCGATGGCCGTGATCGCGCTGCTCTCGCTCGCCGGCCTTCCGCTGCTGCGGGTGCCGCCGCGCGCCGCCTCGCACCCGCACCTGGTGCGCTCGATGGCCGACGGGCTCGTCGCCCTCGCCACCCACCGGCCGCTCGCCGCCGTCACGACCTCGGGCACGCTCGCGGAGTTCGGCCGCGGCATCATGCCCATCGCCGCGATCGGCATCGCCCTCGGCGCCACCGGCGACGCCTCGGCCAGCGCCTACGTCGTCGCCGCCTTCGCCGCCGGCGCGCTCGTCGGCGCCGCGCTCGAGCCGCTGCGGCCCGACGTGCTGACACCGCAGACGACGATGCTGGTCGGCTTCGGCCTCGTCGGGCTCGCGACGCTCGCGGCGTCGCTCGGCATCGGGCTGGGCTGGACCATCGCGCTCGTCGGCATCTCCGGCCTCTGCTCGGCAGCACCCACCGCCGCGATGCTGCTGCTGCGGCGCACGCAGAGCCCGGTGCACGTCGTCTCGCAGGTGTTCACGGTGGGCGCCGCGCTGCGCGCCGCCGCGAGCGCCGGCGGTGCGGCAGTGGCCGGGCTGCTGGCCGGGCTCGACCCGCTGCTGCTGCTCGCGGGCTCGGGCGCGGTCTGGCTGCTGAGCGCCGCGGTGATGCTGGCGTTCCCGCGCGGGTCTCGTCTCGCTGCAGCGAGCTCCTGACGGCGTCGCGACGAGTTCGCGCGCCGTGTTGCCCCTTGCTGTGGGCGGCCCTTCGATCATTCGAGCAGCACGTCGACCTTGACCAGCGAACAGTAGGCCGACAGCCATCGGAAGCCGTCTGTGCCCACGCCAAGGCGACCGGCACCCTCGGCAGTGATCATCAGGTCGTCGGCGGCAACGCGATCACCGAAGAGCATGTACGCCTCGGCGCTGTTGTCGCGAGCGCTCATCCAGACCACGCCTTCGAACCCTGCCGCGTGCGCGGCCCGCGCCCAATGCACGGTGCTCCCGTAGACGTCCCCTTCCGTGGCGGTCAGCTGCTGCGGGGAAACTCCCAGCCGCCGCAGCCCCTCGCCCTTCAGCATCGCCAAGCGCAGGTCGCGCGTCACCCTCAGCCCGCTCTCGACGTACTGCTCGTACCGGGCAGCGGGAAGCAGTCCGCCAGACAGCGGCACGTCGTGAAGGATCGACTCGCAGACGGCCGCAGTGGCAGACGCAGCGGCGTACAGCGTCGGGATCGGTGCTCCGTCGACGTTGAATGGCGCGAACCGAGTCGGCATGCCTCGGCCCGGGTTGAACGCGGTCGCCTCGCGGCTCTGATGATGCACTCGATTGAGACCACTGCCGCCGGCCAGCAGGTGGGTGAGCGCATCGAACGGCTCAGGCGGTGGCGGCACTGCGGCCGCCGTGGCTGCTACCAATCGATGCCCCAGGCCCGCTCAGCGACGTCGAGCAGCCGGTCGGGGGCCTCGACGTGATCGACTGGTCGCCCCCCGTCGAAGTACGTCGTCGGTGCCATCATCCAGCTGATGACGCCTGCGGCCGATCGCCCGTGGTGCTCCGCCAACTTGAGCAGCGGCGCGACCCAGGGATGCACGACCCCGGTCTCGTGATCGAACTGGAACGCCGGGAAGACGTAGGCATTCTTCCGCTGCACTGCCAGCAGCTCGCCCCTCTTGCGGCGCTCGGATGCGTACACCCGGTTCGCGTTCGATGCTCCGAGGAGCTCGCTGACCTCTGACGACGACAGCATGCCGAACTCGGTGGCCAGCCGACGCCAGACGTTCTCCGTCGCTTGCGCGGCACGTGTGGTCGCGGGATCGATCGGGGCAGGCAGTGCCACGAGAGCCGACTCCAGCTGCACCACGGCATTCCACTGCGCAAGTGCATTCCGGACCGCGGCCGCAGCGTCGGGAAGCGTCGTCGAGTGTGAGGCGTAGACGTGATCGAGTTCACGAGGCGTCGCCGAGGCCACCAGCTCAAGTGCTTGGCGGAGTTCCTCCTCGTGACGAGAGGCAGTGCGCGCCATCTTACGCTCCTTTCAAAGGGGTTCGACGTAAGCAATGGTAGGGCCCGTGGAACGGGAGCGTCAATGCCTGGCGCGACCGGCGTTCGCGAGCTCGACGCTCGAAGCTCGAAGCTCGAAGCTCGAAGCTCGAAGCTCGAAGAGCACCTTGAGAACTGCAAGCGCGAGGAGCACGCTGAGCCCATGGCAGCCAGCGAGCTCGCGCTCGAGCGCATCGTCGACGCCCCGATCGACGCGGTCTTCGCCCGGCTCGCCGACATCGACGGCTACAACGAGTGGATGCCGACCCGCGGCAGCATCCTGAGCAGCACGAAGCAGACCTCCCCCGGCGAACCCGGTCTCGGCAGCACCTACACCGATCGCACCTCGGCCGGCACGGTGCTCGGCGAGATCGTCGCCTTCGAGCAGCCCACCCGGCTCGTCTTCCACTGGTGGGAGCCGGGCCGCGGCGGCCGCGTGCACGCGGAGGGCTGGCCCGGCTACGAGCTCGAGGTCGTCTCCGACCATGCGACGCGCGTGCGCCATGGCGCGCGACTCGAGGTGCACGGCAGCCGCAGCCTGCTCATGCCCGTCTACCGATGGCTCGCCAGGCGTGAGCGCACCGCGACGATGGAGGCGCTGCAGGCGTCGTTCCGCAGCGAACCCTGACCCGGCGGCCGCCGCTGCCGCCCGCTACGCGGGCTGCGGCTCGCGGCGCTGCAGCGGGGCGGATGCGCTCCGCTCGCTCGTGCGCGCACGTCCCGTGCCGCGCCCCTCGCGCTCGCGTCGGCAGCGGCGCTCCGCCTCGGGCGTCCACCGCGTCAGTCCGGCGCCCTCGTGGACGCGGACGAACATATCCACCGTCACCCCGACCGCCTCGAACCGTGCGGCCTGCTCGGCCCACGCGCTGAGCTCGGGCAGCACGCCGCGCAGGTGGAAGCCGTGCCATAGCGCGACGCGCAGCATGGGCGTGACTTCGCTCTCGGGCCGGAAGTCGTCGTAGGCGAGCAGTGCGTCGGCCCAGGCTGCGGCCTTCTCGATCGGCCAGCCCTCCCAGACGCTCGATGCAGCCACGGCGCTCGTCTGAGGCGGCGGCGGGGGCGGCGACGCGGGCGCGGGCGCAGGGACGCGGGATGCGGACATCGTGATCTCCTTCAGCTGCCTCGCCTTGTCGGCGCTGGGGACGGCAACTGCTCGCAGAGTATGGCCCGGCGCTGACACGCGCAACGTGATTGTGAGGAAACATCGTGATTCGGCATTTCTGCCGGTCCTCGCCTTGTGGTTCGCCGCACAGTGGTCGATGTGGGTCACGGCGGCCGCTCGACCGCCCCGCGGTGCTCCGCGGGACGATCGGCGTCTGCGGCGGCAGCTATGGCATCGCGTTCCACGGCACGTCGTGCAGCTCGAGGGTCTGGAGCACGTCGAGCAGCTCGTCGGTCTCCGAGCTGCGCAGGCACGCCTCGGCCGCGGGGATGTCGATCACCGCGGCGCAGACATCCAGCAGCGCCAGCTCGGCCCGGAAGAAGCCGATGCGCCCCTCGACCTCGAAGAACGACGCGTAGGGCGGCTCAGCCGCCGTCGACTGCTGCGCCACCGCGGCGAACACCAGCGGCGCCCGCCCCTCGCTGATCAGCCACCAGGCGCGGGCCCTCAGCTCGGCGAGCGGCAGCTCGCCGGCGATCGGCCGCTCGTCGAGGACCGCCCACTGCGGATCGATCCATCCGGTGTCGTCGATCGCCCCATCGGTGTACTGCAGCAGCTCACGGCCCTGCTCGTCGACCAGCCCGACCTGGTTGAACCACTGCTGGGCGCCGTCGTGGTTGGGCATCGCGACGCTGTTGTCGACGATGCTCCAACCGGAGGGCAGCGCGAAGCTCGCGGTGCCGTTCTGGGTGGTGAAGACGGATGCGTCGGGCTCGCCCGCGTCGGTGGGCGCCGGTGTGGCCACGGGGCTGGGGGCCGGGGTCGGGGTCGGGGTCGGCGTCGCTCGGGGCGGCGCGCTGGGCGTCGGGGTCGCGCTGGGCGCCGGGGTCGCGCTGGGGCTCGGCGGCGCCGCGTCGGGCGCGTCGGGCGCGGCGCCCGGGGCGGCGCAGCCGGCGAGCGCTGCGGAGGCCGCGAGCATCAGGGCGATGGCAGCCCGACGGGCGCTGCGGTGGGTCGGGGCGACCGGTGCGGGCGCGGTGCGCTGCGCGGTCGTGGGCAGCGGTGCGGGCTGCCGGGTGCTGTCGTACATGGCGTGCCTCCTGCCGGCGGGGCGCCGTCGCCTCGCTCACCTAGACATGTCCGGCACGGGCCGCCGGTTACGGCTGCGTCGCGCGATCTTGTCGACCTCGGCGCGGCCGGCCGCCGGTCACCGCCGGCGTCATTCGAGTCGACGGAGCTGGACGAGCCCGGCGTAGTCCTGCGGCAGCACCAGCTCGGTCAGTGCCGCATCGACCGTCACCGGTTGCGGAAAGGTCAGCGATCCCGCGAGCGGGTCGCACGCGCCCAGCTGCGCGGCCAGGCTCGCCTCGAAGGACCGCGGGCACGACACCTGCACCGTGACGAGCGGGGCGTCGGCGGCCGATGCCAGCGCGGCCACGGCATCCGCCCCGAATCCCGAGCCCGCCTCGGCTGTGACGATCAGCGGCGCGCCGATGTCGGCCTCGACGACGCCGAAGGGGCGCGCGACCTCGCCGGGCACGCCCTGCTGAAGGAGGAGCGCATCGCCCTCGGAGCACGGCAGCGCCGGGCCGTCGCCGGCGCTGCCATAGGCGAAGTCGCCGCGGTCGTCGAGCCAGACGAGCAGCGGCGCCGTGCACGCGATCGCCAGGTCGTAGGTCGCGCCGGGAAGGGCGGCCGGCCCATCGACCGCGATCTCGGTCAGCGGCGGCGACGGGGGCGGCAACGGCACGACCGGGGGCTGCGGTGGTGATGCGCGCGGTGCGGGCGGCGCCGACTCGGTGAGCGTGGGGGTAGGCAGGGGCGATGCGGCGGGCGGCGTCGCGGGTGGGCCGTCGGCGGGGGTCGGCGACGGGCGCGATGTCGAGGTCGGGGCCGGGCTTGGCGTCGGCGTCGGCGTCGGCGCGAGCAGCCCTGCCTGACCGCAGCCGGTCGCGCCGGCGAGCGTCAGCAGCGCAGCCGCGACCGTGAGTGCGCGGCAGCTCATCGCTCGACCACGTAGGCGACCTGCACAGAAGCATCGGGGTCGGGCTCGATGCGCGGGGCGAGCGCTCCGGCTTCGATCGGCACGCCCCAGGCGGCGATCGTCGACGAGCGCACGACCATGCCGGGAGCCGCCTCAGCGGCGGCGCAGTCGAAGACGACGCCGGCTACGCGCACCGTGCCGCGCGTTCCCTGGCAGGTGACGAAGACCGTGGCGGTGCTGCCGCCGGCGTCACCGGCGGGCAGCCGGCCGGGCTCGACCACCCGCAGCTGGCCGTCGAAGTCGGTCGAGGTCGTGAACTGCGGATCGCCGTCGTCGACCGTGTCGATCGCATCGAGCTGCACGAAGGCGCTGCCCGCCGGATGCTCGCTGCAGTCGACCCACGACTGGCCGCCGTAGGCGACCGATCCGCTGCCCTCGCAGAGCAGGTAGACGTCGAAGGTGCGCTCGACAGGGCTGCCGCCACCGGTGCCGGCATCGCCGCAGCCGTCGGCGCACGACTGCACGTCGAGCACGCGGGGCTCGCCGGCTGCGACAACCTCGAAGCCCGCGGGTGGCGTCGCCGGAGCCGGCCCCGGCTCGCTCGGCGCGGGCGTGCTCGGCTCGGTCGGGGCGGGCGTGCTCGGCTCGGTCGGGGCGGGGGTGCTCGACGTGGCCGGCGCCGGCGTCTGCGTCGTGCCCGGCTGGGCGCGATCCTGCTCGAGCTGCCCGCCGCCGAGCGCCTGCGCGCCGATCACGGCGACCGTGGCGACGACGACCGCCGCGAGCGCCCCGCCGGCGATCGCCCGGTTGCGCCTGCGCTCGCGCAGACGCTCCCGCACCGCCATCGACGACAGGCCCTGACGCATCCGCGCCTTGAAGGCATCGTCCATCGGCTCTGGCCCCGGCCCTTCGGGAAGCCACTGATCGCTCATGCCGACACCTCCTCGGCCGCACCGGCGGCCTCGAGACGGCCGCGCAGGCGCTGCCGCGCGCGATGGATGCGCGTCTTCGCCGCGCCGTAGCCGATGCCGATGGCCCGGGCGGCGTCGGCGAGCGGCACGTCCTCGAGCATCACCAGCGAGACGAGCCGGGCGTCGGTGTCGGAGAGCTCGCGCATCGCCTGCGCCACCGCGCTGCCCGCGTCGAAGCGCTCGAACCGGTCGGCGGCCACGTCGGCGGCGTCGGGCGCGTCGGGGCCGAGCGGGATGTGCGCGATCAGCCGCTCGTTGCGGCGCAGGCTGCGGCGGGCGTTGCGGGCGCAGTTGGTGGTCGTCACGAGCAGCCAGGGCAGCACCGACTCGTCGACGATGCGCACGTGCGCCCGCCGCCGCCAGGCCTCCGCGAAGGCGGCTGCCACGACATCCTCGGTGTCCTGCCGGTGCTGCATGAGTCTCCAGGCGTGTCGCCACACGCGGTCGCCGTGGCGGTCGAAGATCGCGGCGAAGGCGACGCCGTCCCCGCGCACGACGGCACGCCACAGCTGCTCGTCGGTCTGCGCGAGGTCCACAGCCTGGATTGTCCGGGAAGCGGCGTCGGTTACACCAGGGTGCGGGGCGCTGCGCGCCGGGGGCACGGGGTCGCTGCGCGCCGAGTGCCGCCCGCACAACGCAAGCCCCGGCGGGCGATCCGGCCGGGGTGGCCGGTCGTCCGCCGCACAGGCCGCTGGTCGCAGCAGACGGGCTTGCGTTGTGCTGGCCGGGCTCGCGACAGACGGCCGCCTCAGAGCTCTGTGAGCAGCTGCTCCATCTCGGCGATCTCGGCCGTCTGCGCGTCGGCCATCTGCTGCGCGAGCGCGATCACGTCGGGGTGCTGGCCCGCCTCGACGGCGTCCTCCGCCATGTCGACCGCGCCCTCGTGGTGCTCGATCATCTGCTCGAGGTAGAGCCGGCTCGCCTCGTCGCCCTCGGCCGCCTCGAGGGCCTCCATGTCGGCCTCCGACATCATGCCGTCGCTGTGGCCCATGCCGTGGCCGCCCTCGGAGCCCATGCCCCAGTCGTCGAGCCACGCCTCCATCTGGTCGATCTCGGGCTGCTGGGCCTCCTTGATGCGTTGCGCCAGGTCGCTGACGCGCGGGTCGATGCCCTCCTTGCCGAGCACGGCATCCGACATCTCGATGGCCTGCTCGTGGTGCGGGATCATCATCGCGACGAACATCTGGTCTTCGGCGTTCGCCTGCGATGCGGTGTCGGATGCGTTGGGCTGGTTGCCGCCCATCGGTGCGGTGCCGGCGGCGCAGGCGGTGAGCGCGAAGACTGCGACGAGCGCGCCGATGGCGAGCGCGCGGCGTCGGGGCAGGTGCGTGCGGGGCACGCGGATTCGGTCGTTCATGGTCGTTCCTGTTCTCGGTCGAGGTCGATCGGTGCGGCGGGCGCCCGGAGGGACGCCGCGAGCCTGGCCGGGCCAGGCCGCCGATCATGTGCGACTGATCGAGAGTTGGGTGAGCGAAGGGGGCGGCAGGCCGGCCCGAGCCGCACGTGGTCGCAGCGACGTCGCGGGGCGCATTGCCACGTTGAGCCAGCTGCGCCTCACGGGAGCGGGCCGCGCGAGCACGATCAGGCCGGCGAGCAGCGCGAGCACGCAGGCCATCAGCATGGCGTGCTCGGGCTCCGCCGGCGCGGGCGGCGCGTCTCCGAGCGCGAGCGCGCGGTCGGGGTGCCCGCCGGCGGCGCGGGCGGTCGCGTGGCCCGCGGCGTGCTCCCCGGTCGCCTGGCCGGCGGCGTGCTCCCCGGTCGCCTGGTCGGCGGCGTGCTCCCCTGGCGCGAGCGCGTGATGCCCTGCCACGACCGGCGCGGCGGCGCCGTGCCCCGCGGCGGACGGACCNGTCGCCTGGCCGGCGGCGTGCTCCCCGGTCGCCTGGTCGGCGGCGTGCTCCCCTGGCGCGAGCGCGTGATGCCCTGCCACGACCGGCGCGGCGGCGCCGTGCCCCGCGGCGGACGGACCGAGCTGATGCATGCCCAGCAACCCGACGACGAGCAGCAGCACGATCCCGGCCAGCAGCAGCAGCGCGCGCAGAGAGCGGCCGTCACGTGGGAGTGCGCGGCCCGGCAGCAGCATCCGCTCGCCTGTCACGAGCACAGGGTACGGCGGTCGGCGCCCGCGGGTCTCGGCGCTCGGCCGCTACGCCTCGAGGTCGGGGTTGCGGCGGATGATGATGCTGCGCAGCACCTTGACGCCCACCACCACGGCGATGGGGAAGAGCGCGACTGCGCCGGCGACCAGGAGGATCGAGCCGTCGAACTGCTGCTCATCCATGCTCGGCCCCCCGTCGCCAGGCGCCGTCGACGAGCGTGAGCTCGACGGTCTCCCCTCGTTCTGTGGGGCACGCGAGGCGGATCGAGCTGAGGCCTGAGCCCGCGAGGATGCGCGCGATCTGGCGGTTTGCATGGGAGGGCTGCACGAGCGAGGTCGGAGAGCCTGCGGACGATGCGTTCAGCTCGGCGAGGATCTCGTCGATGTCGGCATCGGTATAGACGACGTTCTGGTCAAGATGGAGTTCGATGCTTCGACTGTACCCCAGCCGGGGGACAAGACCGGGGTACGGCGGCGGAGATGCGCGGCGCCGTCGCCTTAGCCGCAGCCACGGCTGTCACGGGCTCACATCGGTCTCGCCGTGCGGCGCGCCCACCTGCTTCGACTCGGGCGAGCCGCGCTGGCGCAGGTAGATCGAGAGGGCGATCATGCTGCCGACCGCCAGGAACTCCGACTGCCAGTTCTGCAGCGTGCGGTTCCAGAAGTCGGCCGAGACGATGTAGTCGAGCCAGCCGATCGCCGCCTCCCCGTGCTGCGCCTGCTCCTCGTTGAAGACCGTGACACCCGCCAGCGACTGGGCGAGCCAGGAGAGCACGAAGATCGTGCCCATCGTCAGCAGCAGCGAGTTCGAGAGCAGCGCGTGCCGCCAGCCGCGCACCTTCGCCCACTTCGGCGAGTCGGCGCGCGCGTGCTCGTGCACCAGCTGCTCCTCGTCGGTGCCCAGTCCCTCCTCGCCCCGCTTCTTCGACTCCGGCGAGCCGCGCTGCACCAGCCAGATGGTCGCGAAGATGAAGAGGAAGAACTGCAGGTACTCCGACTGCCAGTTCTCGGCGACGTCGACCAGGAACTGCGAGGAGGTGACGAAGTCGCCGAACGCGACCGGATCGGCGCCGTGCGACTGCTGCTCGGCGTTGAAGACGAAGAAGCCCGCGATCGACTGGCCGACCAGCGCGACCAGGAACGCGGCGCCGAACGCGATCGAGAGGCCGTGGTTGCGCATGCCGCTCACCGCCCCGCCAGCAGCAGCGCGATCATGACGATCAGCCCGATCGCGATGACCGCGATCCAGCTGGAGAAGACCGCTCGCATGCCCGGGGTGCCCGTGGATTCGTCGTCGATGTGAGCCATGAGCCGAGCATGCCCCCGCTGTCTGAGAACGGGCATACCGCGGCGGGCGACGGCGGGTCCCCTGCACAACGCAAGCCCGCCCGACCCATCGTGGGCCGAAAGGCGGCTGCTCCGGCCGCGGGCCGCAAGACGGGGCCGCCGGGCTTGCGTTGTGCGGGGCCGCCGGGCTTGCGTCGTGCCGAGCGGGCGGCCGCGAGTGGAGCGGCACGCTCCCCCGACCGGCGGAGGTGAGCCGACGCATCCGCCCGCCGCATGAGGGAAGCGCCCGCCGCACCGGCGCGCCTAGGCTCGACGGCATGCCTGTGCGCCGTGCCCCCGATGCGACCTCGCTGCGCCACGACGCGATCCTCGCCGCCGCGCTCGCGGCCGCCGGCCTCGTGATGGTCGCGCTCAGCCAGGCGAGCGGCATGCAGTTCGCCGAGCAGCCGATCTGGCAGCCGATGCTCGCCGCCCTGCTGCTGCCTCTGCCGCTCGTGTGGCGCCGGGTCGCGCCCGTGCCGGTCGCGATCGTGCAGATCGTGATCTACGTGGTCGCCGGCGAGGCGGGCGCGCTCGAGCTCTACGCGTCGCAGGTCGCGCTCTTCATGGGCTTCTACTCGATCGGCGCGTGGGAGCCGCAGCGCCGCCGCGCGCACTGGGTGCGGGTCGCGATCTCGATCGCCATGGGGCTGTGGCTGGCGTCGTCGTTCGTGCGCGGGTTCCTCGACCCCGAGACGGGCGAGCGCGGCGTCTCGGCCTTCTTCGCGCTGCTGGTGATCCAGCTGCTGATCAACATCGCCTACTTCGGCGCCGCCTGGCTCTTCGGCGACCGAGCCTGGGCGTCGGCGCTCGAGCAGCAGCGCCTCACCGCGGCGCACGACGAGATCCGCGCGCAGCAGGCGCAGCTCGCGACGCAGGCCGTCTCGCTCGAGCGCGTGCGCATCGCGCGCGAGCTGCACGACGTCGTCGCGCACCATGTGTCGGCGATGGGCATCCAGGCAGGCGCCGCGCGGCGGGTGCTCGCGGTCGATGCCGGCAGGGCGGCGGATGCGCTGCGGCACGTCGAGCAGTCGGCTCGCGACGCGATCGGGGAGCTGCGGTCGCTCGTGCTGACGCTGCGCTCCGACGACGACGGTGCCGCGTCGATCCCCGACCTGGATGCGCTGCCGGCGCTGGTCTCGGCGGCGCAGGCGAGCGGGCAGTCGGTGTCGCTGCAGGTGGTCGGGGAGGCCCGCGCGGTGTCGGCGATGGTCGGGCTGACGGCCTATCGCACCGTGCAGGAGGCGCTCACCAACGCCCGCAAGCACGCGGGGCCGGCGGCGCAGATCGACGTGCGCGTGCGCTACCTGTCGGATGCGCTCGAGGTCGAGATCGCCGACGACGGCCACGGCGCCGGCGCGGGCGAGCACGGCGCGGGCGCGGGGCTGCTGGGCATGCGCGAGCGCGTCGCGGCGCTCGGCGGCACGCTCGAGGTCGGGCCGCGCTCGCGCGGCGGCTGGCTGGTGCGCGCGGCGGTGCCGGCGCCCGCACCTGCTGCGGCTGCGGGTGCGGCTGCGGCTGCGGCTGCGGGTCAGTCCACCACCTGACTCCGCGTCATCTCGAGCGACGGGCGCCGGTCAGCCGCAGCTGACGTAGCGGGCCGTCGCCTCGCCCAGCGTCGGCAGCCCGCCCAGCACGATCACGTCGTCGGGGGCGCGCTGCAGCAGCGCGCTGCGGGTCGTCGCCGGCATGCACTCGGGCCGCGCCAGCAGCATCGGCGCGCCCTGGTGGCCGGCCGCGGCCGCACCCGCGAGCGCGTCGGGGAAGCCCAGGCCGCTCGCGACGTACACGGTGCTCACGTCGCCGAAGACGGCGGCGAGCTGCACCGCGGTCGCGAAACGATCCGCGCCGGCGAAGCGCTCCACCTCGGCGGCGGCCGCACCCAGCCCCGAAGCGATGCCCGCAGAGACCGAGCTCTCGTCGCCGACGACCCCGACCCATCCGACCCCCAGCTGCTGCAAGGTGGCGACGGTCGCCTCGTCGGGCGCCGCCATCGCGCCGTGCACCAGGATCACGGGGCCGTCGAAGACCGCCGCCGCGGGCCCGGCGGCGAGCGCGTCGGGGAACTTCAGGCCGGTGGCGACGAACGCGTTGGACGCCGATTCGAACGCGTGCTCGGCGATCAGCCGGCTCGTGTGGAACCGGTCGGTGCCGCCGAGCCGCAGCACCTCGCGCTCGGGATCCAGGCCGCGCACGGCGGTCTCGACCTCGGCCGACACCGAGGGCGTGTCGCCGACGATGACGACCCGCGTGGGCGCGAGCCGCGTGATCTCGTCGAGCACGCCCTGGATCGCGCGGCCGCCCGGCGTCAGCAGCACGGGCCCGCCCTGGTGCGCGGCGGCGGGACCGGCGGCGAGTCCGTCGGGGAAGTTCTCGCCGCTCGCGAGGTAGACGACCGGAGCGCCCGCCGGGAACGCGCGCTGCGAGATCGCCACCGACGTCGCGTAGCGATCAGGCCCCGCGACTCGCGCTGCGGTCGGCAGCTCGAGGGTGGGGTCGCCGAACCAGTCGGTCCAGATGCGCCAGGTGTTGCGATTGCCGTACGAAGAGCACGCGTCCCCCGTGCCGTAGAGGTTCGCGAGCGCCGCCGCGTTGGGCTGGTAGGGCGTGTAGTTGTAGAGGCCGGCGGTCGCCAGGTTGCGGATCAGCACGGGACCCGTGCCGCAGTCGTTGGCGGGCACCTGCGGGTAGTAGAGGATCTGGTTGACCTGACCGACCTGGTGCCGGTAGTTCTGCGGCAGGGCCGCATAGCGGTTGAACTGCCTGGCGGCGAAGTACAGCTGGTAGTAGAAGCCGCCGAACTCCGAGTTGCACGGCGAGGTGTCGGGGCAGGCGAATCCTGTTGCGCGCTCGTACCGCACCGGGCTGGGATTCGACAGCGTGACGAGCGTCTGCTCCTTCTGGATCAGCACGAGCAGGAATCGCTGCGAGATGTCGCACGCGACGCCGACGCGCGCGATGATGCTGGCCGCGGACTCGTCGGTCGTGGCGGGCAGTGCGTCGCAGTAGGCATCCGCTGCGATCGCGATCGTGTCCTGCGTGTAGGTGTCGAGACAGGTGTAGCCGGCGTCGCAGCCGCGGCTGCGCGCGTCGATGAACGCCTGCACCTGCTCGGCCGTCATCGCGCCGCCGTCGTAGAACCGCTGGTCGGAGACCAGGTTGCCGGCGTCGAAGTCGGCCGCGACCGCGGCCGAAGCCTGCCCGGCGGTGCCCGACGGCGGGATGACGGTGAGCACGGCGCCGAGCAGGGCGGCGAGCACGACGGCGACGACAGGGCGGGCAGTGGTGCGCATCCGGCAACCATTCGCTCGAGGGCAGGGTTCGGGCCAGGCTACTGGGCGGGGCCTGCGGCGTCTACGGCCGCCGATAGCGTGGAGGCGTGACCCGGATCCTGCTCGTCGACGACCAAGCGCTCGTGCGCGCCGGCTTCGAGACGATCCTCTCGAGCGAGCCCGGCTTCGAGGTCGTCGGCCAGGCGCGAGACGGCGCCGAGGGCGTGCGCCTCGCCGCCGACCTGCAGCCCGACGTCATCTGCATGGATGTGCAGATGCCCGTCATGGACGGCCTCGCCGCCACCGGCGCCATCACCGCGGGCTCCGCGCACGCCGCCGTGCTCATCCTCACCACCTTCGACCGCGACGACTTCCTCTTCGAGGCGCTGTCGGCCGGCGCCAGCGGATTCCTGCTGAAGACGGCCGAGCCCGAGCACCTCATCGACGCGGTCCACGCGCTGGCCCGCGGCGACGCCCTGCTCTCGCCCGAGGTGACCCGGCGCGTCATCGAGCGGTTCACGGTTGCGGATGCGTCGACGCGCGACGCCCACACCGGCCCCGCGACCGACGGGGCCGGGAGCGCGCCGCGACCCGAGGCATCCGCCCACCTCGACGGCCTGACCGAGCGGGAGCGCGAGACCCTGCTGCTGCTCGCCCGTGGACGCTCGAACGCCGAGATCGCGCGCGAGCTGTTCGTCGGCGAGGCGACGGTGAAGACGCACGTGTCGAACGTGCTGCTCAAGCTGGGCATCCGCGACCGCATCCACGCGGTGATCTGGGCGTACGAGCACGGGGTGGTCGAGCGGGCCGGCTGAGCGCCGAGACCGAGGCGCTCGAGCGGGCTGAGGTCGGGGGTTGGCAGCCCGGATGCGTCGGGTCACCATGGGGGCGACCGCGCGAGCGAACGCACCCGAGGAGGCCCCCATGGCGCAGCAGCTGAGCATCATCGTCGAGCAGATGGTCACGGTCGACGGCTTCGCCGCTGCGCCCGACGGCGGGCTCGAGTTCGCCGAGGCGACCATGCCCCGCGACGACCTGACCGACCACGCGCAGCTGGCGATGCTCGAGTCGGTCGACGCGATCGTGCTCGGCCGCCGCACCTACGCGATGTTCGCGCAGTACTGGCCGGGCGCCGACCCCGCCGTCGAGGGCGTCGCCGAGCCCATCAACCGGCTGCCGAAGCTGGTCGTCTCGTCGACGCTCGGGCGGGCGCCGTGGGGCGGCGCGGGCCCCGACGAGATCGAGGTGCTGCGCCCCGACCCGACGGCGGCGGATGCGGTGGCCGGCCTCGCAGACCGCTTCGGCACGGTCATCGTGTGGGGATCGCTGCAGCTGGCCAACGCGCTCATGGAGACGGGCCTGGTCACCCGGCTGCGGCTGCGCGTCTGCCCCGCCGTGCTCGGCGACGGGCTGCGCTTCACGCCGCCCGGGCTCGGGCTCACGCTGCTCCGGCTGGAGTCGTCGACGGCGCTGCCCTCGGGGCACGTCATGACCGAGTACGCGGTGGCGGCGCCGGCATGATCAGCGACCCTCAGCCGCAGGTCGCCGCCGGCAAGGTGCTCTGGCACTTCACGATGTCGCTCGACGGCTTCGTCGCCGGACCCGAGCACGACATGGGTTGGATGAGCAGCGGCATCACCGGCCGCGAAGGCCTGGTCGACGAGTACGTCGCGACCACGGGGGCCGTGCTCGGCGGCCGCGACGGCTGGGATCTCTACCCCGACGTGAGCGCTGTCTACGGCGGCGCGTGGACGGGGCCGCTGTTCGTGCTCACGCACCATCCGCACGACGCTGCGCCGGCCGACGGCGTCACCTTCCTCGACTGCGACGTGGCCGAGGCGGTGCGCATCGCGCTGGCCGCCGCAGACGGCAAGAACCTCGAGATCCTCTCGCCCTCGATCGGCGCGCAGGCGCTCGCGCTGGGGCTCATCGACGAGATCGACCTGCACGTCGCGCCGATCCTGCTCGGCGACGGCATCCGGCTCTACGACGTGCCCGGCGGCGCCGAGATCCGGCTCGCGCTCGTCAACGGCGAGCGGCCCACCGACGAGGTCGACCTGCGCTACCGGGTCGCCCGCGACTGACGCAGGGGCGGCCGCTACGGCCGCGGCCGCCGGGTGAGCTCGAGCCGCAGGAGCGGCAGCAGGTGCCTCGCGATGACGACCGTGGCGACCGCGTCGTCGAGCTCGACCCCGACGCCGACCACGTGCTCGTCGTCGATCGAGACGGCCGGCAGCTCCACGCCGTCGACGATGACGGATGCGGGGCGTGCGTCATCGGCGGAGGGCGGGTCGATGAACGACGACGGCTCGTGCACCACCGGATGGCGCTCCTGGCGGAACGTGTTCGCGATGACGTTCCGCATGTGCATGGCGAGCCGCTCGGGCAGCGACTGGAGGCTCTCGCGCGGCACGTGCGTCTGCACCGCCTCGTAGGCGATCGGGAAGCGCATCCACTGCATCCACTCGCGCGCGACGCCAGACAGCCGCGGCGACGGGTTCTCGAGCGCCTCCTCGAGCTCGGGCGCCAGCTCGACGTGGTTCATCGGATCGTCGAGGTCGTCGGGGTTCCAGAAGACCGCGTACATGATCGCGGCCTGCTCGTAGTCCCAGGTGCCGTCGTTCCCCGACTTGGCCGTGTTCACGCCGATCTCGCGAATGCCCGGCTGGGGCACGAGCGTGACCAGCAGCGCCGGGAACTCGGCGCCGACCGTCGCGAGCGTGGGTGGGTCGGGCATCGGCCCGTCGTGCTCTGCGAACTCCATGCGCCCCACCCTGCCGCGCCGATCGACGCGGCGCCAGCACCGCATCCGCTCCCCCTTCCGGCGCCGGTGACACGCCCGCTCCCCCGACCGGCGGAGCGCGAAGTCCAGCCGCCAGGGGGAAGCCCGCCGACGCCCGCGTGCGTAGCGTCGAAGCATGCTCTCCATCCGATCGATCTCCCGCTCCTTCAAGGAGCACCAGGCGCTCAAGGACGTCACCTTCGACGTGCACCCGGGCCTGATGACCGGCTTCGTCGGTGCCAACGGCGCCGGCAAGACCACCGCGATGCGCATCATCCTCGGCGTGCTCGCCCCCGACTCGGGCGAGGTGCTGCTCGACGGCCGCCCGGTGAACGCCGACGACCGCGCGCAGTTCGGCTACATGCCCGAGGAGCGCGGCCTGTACCCCAAGATGAAGGTGCACGAGCAGCTCGTCTACCTCGGCCGCCTGCACGGCATGACGGCCACCGCCGCCGCCTCGCGCGCCGACGCGCTGCTCGAGCAGCTCGGCCTCGGCGAGCGCAAGCACGACACCCTCGAGTCGCTCAGCCTCGGCAACCAGCAGCGCGCGCAGATCGCCGCCGCGCTCGTGCACGAGCCGACCGCGCTGGTGCTCGACGAGCCCTTCTCGGGCCTCGACCCGATGGCCGTCGAGACCACCGTCGACGTGCTGCGCGACGTCGCCCGCACCGGCGCCCCCGTGCTCTTCTCGAGCCACCAGCTCGACGTCGTCGAGCGCCTCTGCGACTCGCTCGTGATCCTCGCGCACGGCGAGGTGCGCGCCGCCGGCACCCGTGCCGAGATCCGCGCCGCCCACGCCCGCCCCGAGTGGATCCTCGAGACCGACGACGCCGGCTTCGTGCGCGGCATCCCGGGCGTCGAGGTGATCGAGTTCGACGGCGGCCATGTGCGCTTCACCGCCGAGAGCGACGAGGCCGCCGACCGCGTGCTCCGCGACGCGATCGAGCGCGGCAGCGTGCGCAGCTTCGCCCCCACCATCCGCCCGCTCACCGAGATCTTCCAGGAGGTCGTCCGATGACTGCCGTGCACGCATCCCCCAACACCCGCGGCCGCACCGGCTTCTGGGCGGCGACCGGCATCGTCGCGCAGCGCGAGATCCTCGTGCGGCTGCGCTCGAAGTCGTTCGTCATCTCGACCGCGATCATGCTCGCGCTCATCCTGGCGGCGGTGATCTTCTCGTCGGTCGGCCCGGCGCTCTTCGACGAGGACACCCGCGTCGCCACCGTCGGCTCGCTCGCCGCGACCCTCGAGGCGATGGACGGCCTCGCCGTCGACACCCTGTCGGGGGCGGATGCGGTGCGTCAAGCAGTGCTGGACGGCACGGCCGACGCCGGGGTCGTGCCGGGCGATGGGCCCAGCGGCCTGCTGGTGCTGGCCGACCGCGAGGCGCCCTCGTCGCTGATCCAGATGCTGAGCGTCGCGCCGGCGCTCGAGCTGCTCGACCCGAACGCGCCCGACCCGATGCTCACCTACTTCATCGGCATCGCCTTCGGCATCGTCTTCTTCTCGTCGGCGATCACCTTCGGCCAGACCATCGCGCAGTCGGTGGTGGAGGAGAAGCAGTCGCGCATCGTCGAGATCATGCTGGCGACCGTGCCGGCGCGGGCGATCCTGGCCGGCAAGGTGATCGGCAACTCGGTGCTCGCCTTCGGGCAGATCATCCTGATCGCGGCGGTGGTGCTGCTGGGCGGCGCCATCACGGGCTCGCAGCTGCTGCTCGACGGGCTCGGCATGCCGATCGTCTGGTTCGTGGTGCTCTTCACGGTGGGCTTCGTGATGCTCGCGGCGCTCTACGCCGCGGCCGCCGCGCTGGTCTCGCGCGCCGAGGATCTCGGCACCGCCACCAGCCCGCTGATGATGCTGATCATGCTCCCGTACATCCTGGTGATCTTCTTCAACAACAACCCGGTGGCGCTGCAGGTCATGTCGTACGTGCCGTTCTCGGCGCCGGTCGCCGTGCCGATGCGGGTCTACCTGCAGACGATGGAATGGTGGGAGCCGTTCCTGTCGCTGGGCATCCTCGCCGCCTTCACGGTGCTGGTGATCGTGTTCGCCGCGAAGGTCTACGAGCGCTCGCTGCTGAAGACCGGCGCGATGGTGAAGTGGCGCGACGCCCTGAAGGCGTAGCCCGCACCTCCCCCTCTCCCCCCTCCCCCCGCACAACGCAAGCCCGCCAGCCTCGTTCCGCGACGGACGCGCCCCCACCGGGGCGGCGGCCGCCGGATCGGCTCGGCGGGCTTGCGTTGTGCATCCGCCGCCACGCTCCGCGCACCCACGCGACCCACCGCATCCGACCAGACGAGGGCGTCCGAGCCCGACATGGGCAGATGGTTGACACGGCGCCGGTCCCATGGTTCATTAGTCGAGTAATGAACCAACGGAGTAAGGAACCCCGAGCTCCGGGATGTGCGCACATCCGACCCGACACCAACCAGGAGGCAGCATGCTCGACGACAGCAAGCCGCTCTTCGTCTCGGTGGCCGAGCAGATCGAGGACGGGATCCTCGACGGCAGCTACCAGGAAGACGGCCCCGTCCCCTCGACGAACGAGCTGGCCGCCTTCCTCCGCATCAATCCCGCCACCGCCGGCAAGGGCCTCGGCCTCCTCGTCGACGCGGGCGTGCTCATCAAGAGGAGAGGGATCGGCATGTTCGTCGCCCCCGGCGCCGCCTCGGCGCTCCGCGAGCGCCGCAAGAGCGCGTTCGAGGATCAGTTCATCGCACCCCTGCTCCGCGAGGCTGCACAGCTCGGCATCTCGCCGGCAGAGCTCGCAGACATGATCACGAAGGAAGTCGCACGATGACCGCCATCGTCACCACCGCCCTGTCGAAGCACTACCCCGAGGTGCGCGCGCTCGACGGCGTCACGCTGCAGCTCGAGGAGCACCGCATCCACGGCCTGCTGGGCCGCAGCGGCGCGGGCAAGACGACGCTCATGCAGCTGCTCACCGGCCAGGTGTTCGCCACCTCCGGGCAGATGCAGGTGCTGGGCGCCAGCCCGATCGAGAACGTCGCGGTGCTCTCGCAGACCTGCTTCATCCAGGAGAGCCAGCGCTACCCCGACACGTTCCGGCCGATCGACGTGCTGCGCATCGCGGCCGGCGCCTACCCGAACTGGGATCAGTCGCTCGCCGACCAGCTCGTCGCCGACTTCAAGCTGCCCGTCAAGCGCACGATCAAGAAGCTCTCGCGCGGCCAGCTCTCGGCGATCGGCATCGTGCTCGGCATCGCCTCGCGCGCACCGCTGACGTTCTTCGACGAGCCCTACCTGGGCCTCGACGCGGTCGCCCGGCGCCTGTTCTACGACCGCCTGCTCGCCGACTACAGCGAGCACCCGCGCACGATCGTGCTCTCGACGCACCACATCGACGAGGTCGCGAACCTGCTCGAGCACGTCGTGATCCTCGACCAGGGCAGGGTGCTGCTCGACGCCGACACCGACGAGCTGCACGACGCGGCGATCACCGTCTCGGGGCGCGCAGACACGGTGGATGCGTTCCTGGCGGGCCGCGAGGTGCTCGAGCGTCAGTCGCTGGGCACGCTGGCCACCGCCACCGTGCGCAACACCCCGGGCGACGAGCTCGACGCCCGCGAGGCGGGGCTCGACGTGACGCCCGTCTCGCTCCAGGCACTCTTCGTGCACCTCACCACCCAGGCCGCGGCAGCCGCGGCCACCGACCCCGCGACCGACGTCGCGACCGTCTGAGGAGGCGACCATGCGCATCCGCAACGTCATCCAGCTGCACACCGTCAACAAGCTGCAGGCCTTCGGCTGGCCGCTGATCATCATGAGCATGTCGCTCGTGCTGGTGCTCATCGTCGGCGCGATGGTCATCAGCTTCGGCGGCGCGGGCGCCCGCGAGGGCATGAACCAGGGCATGCAGTGGAGCGGCGCGATCTTCGCCCTGCTCGGCCCGCTCATCGGCTTCGGCTTCACCGCGATGGGCCAGTACTTCCCGCTCGCGCTGGGCCTCGGCCTCACACGCCGGGAGTTCGCCACCGGCACCCTGGCGGTCTTCGTCGGCAACGCGGCGTTCTACGCCATCATCATCACGATCGGCAAGGTCATCGAGGTGGCCACCGGGGGCTTCGGCCTCAGCGTGCGCTTCTTCGACGTCGCCTACACGGGCCTCGGCGAGTGGTGGCAGACGCTGCTGCAGTCGTTCACCCTGATCCTGGTCGTCATGCTGGTCGGCGCCGCGATCACCACCGCCTTCCAGCGCTGGGGCCAGTCGTTCCTCTGGATCTTCTGGATGGCGCTGGCCGTCATCGTGCTGGCGATCGTCGCGGGCACGCTGTTCTCGGACTCGTTCCGCGAATTCGGCCTCAGCGTGCTCGGCATGGGCTGGGCACCCTGGATGGCCGTGCTCGCTGGCTTCGGCCTGCTCGGCGCGGCCGTCTGGCTCACGCTGGTGCGGCGCGCTCAGGCAAGGTGACGGACCCGCGCTGAGGCATCCGCGCTGACCCACCCGCACGGGCGCACCGCGCAGCACGACGCCCGCCTCGAGCCTCTGGCTCGCAGGCGGGCGTCGTGCGTTGCTGCGGCCTCAGTCGCGGCGATCGGTGCCGTCGTCGCCGAGGCCCAGCCGGTCGCCCTCCATGGCGTCGGTGCCGAGGTTGCGGTTCTCGGAGCCCAACGGGTCGGTGCGGCGGGTCTCGTCGATGTCGACGCCGGCCGGTTCTGTGACGGCCGCGCCGGTCCCGTGCGCGGGCGAATCGGCGTCCTGCACGGGCGCACCCTCGCCGTCGGGCGACGGGCCGAGGCCCTGCACGGGCGAAGCGGCGTCCTGCACCGCACCCGCACCCGCACCCGCTCCCGGGCTCTCGGCCTGCACGGGCGTGCCGGTGCCGGGCGTCGGTCCCCCGAGCCCCTCGGCCGGCGACGCCGCCTCGCGCACCGGCGAGCCGTCGAAGGTCGCGCCCGCGCCGGTGCCCTCGGTGGGCGAGCCGGCGCCGTGGATCGCGTCGACGTCGCCGTCGACCGGGGCTCCGGCGCCGCGGGGCGAGCGGCCCTCGATCGACTCGTCGGTCGCCTCGGCCATCTCGGCAGCCATGTGCTCGCGGCCGCCGTCGTGCTCGGCGCCGGTCGTGCCGCCGTACTGGGCGCCGGTCTGGGCGTCGCTGCCGGGCTCGTCGATCTCACCGTCGGGATGCACGGGGCGGGCGCCCTCGGGCTGCGATGCGTGGTTCATCTGCTCCTCCGATCGTGATGCGTGCGGCGCCGCTCGATGGCCGGCGCCGTGGAGTGATCCCCGCGTGGAGTGATCCCCCGACGGGCATTGTGGCCCCATCGCCTGACGATGCACCCGGAACTTCGTGCGCGCGGGCCGACTGGGCCTCGCGCGGTCTGCGAGGATCGTCGCGTGCAGACGCTCCACGACACCGGCCGCCGCGGCTTCGCCTCCGACAACTACTCCGGGGTGCACCCCGACGTGCTCGCCGCGATCGCCGCGGCGAACGGCGGCCACCAGACCGCCTACGGCGCCGACGACTACACCGCGCGCCTGCAGCAGGTCGTGCGCGGCCACTTCGGCGAGCAGGCCGAGGCCTTCCCGGTCTTCAACGGCACGGGCGCCAACGTGCTCTCGCTGCAGTCGCTGCTGCCGCGCTGGGGCGCCGTGATCTCGGCCAAGAGCGCACACATCAACGTCGACGAGGGCGGTGCGCCCGAGCGGGTGGGCGGCATGAAGCTGCTCACCGTGCCGACGCCCGACGGCAAGCTCACGCCCGAGCTGATCGACCTCGAGGCGTGGGGCTGGGGCGACGAGCACCGCGCGCAGCCGCTGGCCGTGTCGATCACGCAGTCGACCGAGCTGGGCACGCTCTACACGCCCGACGAGATCCGCGCCATCGCCGACCACGCGCACGCGCACGGCATGCTGCTGCACCTCGACGGCGCCCGCATCGCGAACGCCGCGGTCGCGCTCGGCGTGCCGTTCCGGGCGTTCACGACGGATGCCGGGGTCGACATCGTCTCGCTCGGCGGCACCAAGAACGGTGCGATGGGCGCCGAGGCGGTCGTCGTGCTCAGCGGGGCCGCCGGCCACGGCCTGCTGTTCCTGCGCAAGCTCAACATGCAGCTGGCCTCGAAGATGCGCTTCATCTCGGCGCAGCTGATCGCGCTGTTCGAGGGCGACCTCTGGCACGAGAACGCGGCGCACGCCAACGCCATGGCCGCGCGCCTGCGCTCCGCCGTCGAGGGCCTGCCCGGCGTCTCGTTCGCCTACCCGACCCAGTCGAACGGTGTCTTCGCCAGGCTGCCGGAGGGCGTGGCCGACCGGGTGCGCGACGCCTTCTTCTTCTACGACTGGGACGCATCCGCTCGTGAAGCGCGCTGGATGTGCACGTGGGACACCACCGAGGACGACGTGGATGCGTTCGCCCACGCCGTGCGCGAGGCGATCGGCGCGTAGACCTCAAGGAAGCACTTCCTCTGGGCGCACTCCCTCAGGGCGCATGCGCTGAGGGCCAAGGTTCCCGCGGTCAGGGCCGCAGGTCGTCGGCGATGCGCTGTCGTTCGTTCGGGTCGGCGGGGATGCTGCGCAGCCACTCGTGGCGTGCTGCCTCGCGCGCGCGCATGACGGCCGCCGACATGGCGGGGTGGTCGTTGCCGGGCGCGGGCGTGGCGGCGACGCTGCCGCCATTGCCCGTCGCGCCCGTCAGGGTGCGATCGGTCATGGTGCTGTCCGTTTCTGGCGTGCACGGAGGCCGAGCCCTCCGTGGATCAGTTGTACCCCTGTCGGGGCGCGCATGGCTGGGAGCATGCCTCGAATCGCGGCGTCGCTGCCGGCGGCGAAGCAGGGCCCCGGCGGTGTTCCGCCGGGGCCCTGCTCCAGATACGGTCAGGTCAGGCGCGCGTCAGGAGCCCGACTGGTCCTGCACTCGCTGACGAGCCCGGTCGGCGTCGGCGCGCACGTCGTCGGCGCCGCTCTGCGCCTCGTCGCGCACGTGCTCGCCCGCCTGCTGCGCGGTCTCCTTGACCGCCTGCGCGGCGTCCTGCGCCGGCTGCTGCAGGTGCTCGCCCATCTCCTTCGCGACGTCCTTCGCGCCCTCGACGACAGGCTCCGCAGACTCCTTGACCTTGACGGCCACCTCCTTCTCCTTGTCGCTCGCGGGGATCAGCGAGGCGATGAGCGCCCCCACCCCGAAGGCGACGAGGCCGACGGCGAGGGGGTTGCCCTTCGCCTTCTGCACGGCTCGGTCGGCGGTGTGCTTGACGTCGTCCCCGACGCGCCCGACGGCGCCCGGGTCGTGGTCGTTGGCACCGAACAGGCGATCCTTCACGTCGTTGACCTTGCCCTTCACTCGCTCGGCCTCGCGCTCGACCATGCCGGTCGGCGAGACCTTCTCGGCGAGCGCGTCGACATCGCCGCTCACCTGCTCGCGCGTCATGTCGATGCGCGCACGGATCTCCTCGGGTGTCTCGTTCATCGGTTCTCCTCCTTGGTGTGCAGTGCGTCGGGGATCTGCTTGACCGAGTCGACCGTCTCCGGCATCGGCTCGACCTGCTTGAGCTCCTTGCGGCCGACGGCGTAGAGCACCGCGGCGACGATCGCCCAGATGACGCCGACGATCAGGGCGCCCCAGCCCAGGTGATCGGTGAGGTCGCCGAGCGCGAACATGAGCGCCAGCGACAGGAAGAGCAGCACCATGCTGCCCGCGTAGCCGGCGCCGCCGAGCATGCCGACGCCCTTGCCGGCGCGACTGGCCTGCTCCTTGGCCTCCGCCTTCGCCAGCGCGATCTCCTGCCGCATGAGCGTGGAGATGTCGCGCAGGAGACCGCCGACGATGTCGCCGAGCGACTCGGATGCGGCCCTGCGCTCAGCGGGCGTGTCGGCCGCCTGCACGGCCGGGTCGGCGGCCGAGTGCCGGCCGGAGTCCTGCATGCTGCTGCTCACAGCCCGGCCCCCCTCCGCAGCGCGTCGTCGCCGGTGAGGTCGTCGCCGGGGCGGCGGCGGGTCTCGGGCGCGAGGGCGTCGTCGGCGACATAGGTGTCGGCGGCCATGCCGGTCGGGTTGGCGCCGTAGGCGCCGCCCAGCGACGACGGGGAGTCCGTGTCCGTGTCGTAGGCGGTGTCGTAGCGAGTGTCGTAGCGACCGCCCGAGCCGGTGCCGTAGGCGGTCTGCGCGCGAGCGGAGCGCTCGTGCTCGTCCTTGGCCTGGCCGATCATGCCGCTCGTGAGACGGCCGACGATGAGGCCGGCGACGCCCGCGATGGCGATGAAGGTGCCGGGGCGGCGGCGCGCGAAGCGCTTGACCTCGTCGAGCAGGTCGGCCGGCTCACGATCCTCGAGCCAGCGCCCTGCTGCGTCGATGCGATCGCCCGCCTCGCCGATCAGCTGCGCGGCGAATCCGCTCTGCGGCGAACCCTCGCCCGACGCCATCTTGCGCAGGTCGTCGCCGAAGGTGTGCATGCCCTGCGCCGCCCGGTGCTGCTGCGTCTTAGCCTGCGACGAGGCCTCGTGCATCGTCTCGTCGAGCAGGCGCTTGCCCTGCGCCTTCGCCTCCGAGGCCACGTGGCGTGCCTCTTCCTTCGCCGTGCCGGTCACCCGTCGCCCCGCATCCTTCGCGGTGTCGGCGACGTGGGCAGCCTCCTCCTTGGCGGTGTCGGTGGTGCCGCCCCCGGAGGAGCCGGTCGCGGTGCCGCCGGCGCCGTAGCCTCCGGTGCCGCCGGTCGCGGCGCCTGAGCTGGTCGTCCCGGTGACGCTGGTGGTACCGGTCGTCCCGGTGGTGCCGGTCGTTCCGGTGGTTCCCGTGGTGCCGGTGCGCGTGGTCCCAGCGCCGGCGCCGGTGCCCCCGGGGGTACCGGTCTGCGGCATGTTCGTGCCGGGAACCGCGGCACTCGCGGGGATGCGGACCTCGTCGGGTCCGGGCTGCTGCACGTTGGTCATGATCCGTCCGTCCTGATCGCGCGGAGGCAGAGCCTTCCGCTGATGGATGTTCGTGAGAGGGCCACCTTGTCCCCCAAATCTGAACGTCGGCAGGACGTTCGCCGATGGTTTCCGGACACTGTGCGGGGCGGTCGGGTGTAAGAACGCGCGTGGGCGGCCCATGGCAGGCTGAGGCCATGGCGAAGCCCGATCGCACCCCCGGCACGGCCGGCGGCACCGTCGAGCGGCCGGCGACCTTCTTCCGCGATGCGACCGAGTTCCGGGCCTGGCTCGAGGCCCATCATGAGAGCGCGAGCGAGCTCTGGATGGGGCTCAACGCCAAGCACGTCGAGCCGCGCGGGCTCACCTGGGCCGAGGCCGTGCCCGAGGCGCTCTGCTTCGGCTGGATCGACTCGCTCTCGCAGCGCATCGACGACGACGCCCGCCGGCAGCGCTGGACGCCGCGCAAGCCCACCTCCAACTGGTCGGCGGTGAACATCGCCCACGTCGAGCGGCTGACCGCCGAGGGGCGCATGCGACCCGCCGGCATCGCCGCGTTCGAGGCCAGGAGACCCGAGGCGTCGGCGGTCTACTCGTACGAGAACCCCGAGGGCGCCCTGCCGAGCGAGCTCGCTGGCCCGCTCGAGGCGTCGGCCGCCGCGCAGGCCTTCCTCGCCGAGGCGCCGGCCGGCTACCGGAAGGCGGCGATCGCCTGGGTGCTCGGCGCCAAGCGCGAGGCCACCCGGCAGCAGCGGGCGCAACAGCTCGCCGACGACTCGGCGGCCGGCCGGCTCATCCCGCCCCAGCGCTACGGCGAGACGCCGAGGTGGGTCGAGCGGGGCTCAGCGGCCGCGGCCGCCGCCGTCGGGAAGTCGCAGCAGCAGCCCTGACCCGGCCCCGTCAGCCCTCGAGGTACCGAGCCAGGTTGGCGAGCGACTGCCCGAGCCCGTTCTCGTGGTCGGCGTGATCGATGCCGGCCGGCACATCCGTCGCCGACACCGTCACCCGCGTGCCCGCCGCGACCGGCTCGAGCCGCCAGGTCATGAGCATCTCGCCACCGAACCGCTCCTCCTGCGACTCGAAGGCGACCCGCTGCACCACCAACCGGCTCGGCACCAGCTCGACGAAGGTGACCTGCGACGCATCCGTCGACTCGGTCGTCTTGGGGTCGACGGGGTCGGCGAAGCGCAGCACGGCGCGGAACCCGCCGCCCTCCCGGGCGTCCATCTGCGTGATCTCGCCCGTCGCACCCTGCGGAGGCAACCAGGCGGTCAGCGCGGTCGCGTCGAGCAGCGCCTCGTACACCCGCGCGGGCGGCACGCCGATCACCGTGCCGGCGCGGTCGACCCGCCCGGCGTCGTGCTGCTCGTGCATCTGCGTCTCCCCCCGTGCGATCGCCCGAACCGCGGCGGCGAGCCCGAGCGCCAGGTCGTCGAAGGTCAGGCTGCGCCCCTCGTGGCGCAGGGCGGATGCGCCGGGTCGCGACCCCGCGTCGGTCTCGTCGCCGACGCCCGCCGTGCCGCTGGTGCGCACCGCCGGCACGTGCACGAAGCCGCCCGGCACCTCGAGCCCGCCCACCAGGTAGGCGACGTGGTTGCACAGGAACCGGCCCGCGTCAGCGCTCGCGTCGGCGGGCAGGCCCACCGCGAGGATCGCGCTGACCAGCGCGTCGACGTCGAAGCTCGAGGGTCGCCGCGCGGGGCCGTCGGGCTCGATGGGGGTCGCCCTCGGCTGCGCGCCGGCGTTGTCCGGGATCCGTGCGTCGTCCTCGTTCACGCCCCATCGCTCGGGGGTGATGGCGCTGCGGCCACCGGCCTCCCCGACCGCCAGCACCGCATCCGGCTGATGCTGGTCGACGAGCGCCCGCAGCGCCGGGCCAGCGGTCGCGAAGGCGACCGGCAGCACGCCGGTGACGAGCTCGACGTGCGGCTGCGGGTCGGCGGCCCAGGCGTCGGCGAGCCGGCGGACCGCTTCGAGGCTCGCGTTCTCGGGGTCGCCGCCGAAGGGCTCGAAGCCGGTGACGAGGATGCGCATGCGACGAGTCTGCCCCTGCCGGTGCGCCGGCGCATCCCTACAGCAGCGGGTCCGGCGGGAATTCGACGACGAGCGGCAGGTGGTCGGAGAGCGGCGGCCGAGGCACGCGGATCTGCCGCGAGCGGGGCAGCGGGTCGCCGCTGAGCACGTGGTCGATCTGCACCATCGGGTGCCCGGCCGGGAACGTGGCGCCGCGCGCGAGCAGCCGAGCCCCCGCGACGCGCGACACGGCCGCGGGCGGCAGGTTGAGGTCGCCCATCAGCACCCGCGGGCCGGGCATCTGCCGCAGCCAGCCCATGGTGCGGCGCAGCTGCCGCACGTTCGTGCCGGGCAGGAACGTCAGGTGCGCGCAGGCGACCGTCCAGTCGCCGAACGGCGTGCGGATCGTCGCGGCGATGGCGGCGCGCGGCTCCTCGCGGAGCCGCCGGACGCTGCGCTCGGGCGACGCCGGGCCGCCATGCCGGCGGCGGCGCAGCTCGGCCTCGGTGGGTGCGCGCAGCCGCATCGAGGGAGGGAACCGCAGCACCTGCCAGCGCAGCACCGGGTAGCGCGACAGCAGCGCGATGCCGTAGCCCGTCGACGTCGCCTCGACGTCGTGCTCGTGCGCGGCGCGCCTTGCACGAGCGGGTTCGCCGATGCGTGCCGGCACGAAGAGCCGCTCGGTGGCGCCCATCGCCTCGGCCGCCACGGCCGTCAGGTCGACCGACGACGAGCGCGGCTGCGCGCGGTCGACCTCCTGCAGCGCGAGCACGTCGGCGTCGAGCGTCGCGATCGCTCGCGCGAACCGGTCGATGTCGACGGTGGCGTCGCTCATGCTCCTGCCGTGCAGGATGTTCCACGTCGCCAGCCGCATGGGCCCATCCTGCACGCTGAGCCCGGTTCGTGGCTGATCGGCGGCGAGGACGCGGCGTCCGGCGCGCCCGCCAGGCGGCAGGATGGGCGCATGACAGTAGCGGGACTCGACGTCGGCGGCACCAAGATCGCGGCGGTCGCCCTCGCGGCGCCCGGCCGCACCCTCGACGACCTGCAGGTGCGCACGCACCGGACCCACCGCATCCACGGGCCCGAAGCGCTCGTCGACGACCTCGAGGCCGCTGTCCGCGAGCTCGACCGCCAGCTCGCCGCGGCGGGGCAGGCGCCCATCGAGGCGGTCGGCCTCGCGATCGCCGCGTGGATGCCGGCCGACCGCGAGTCGATCACCTGGGCCGCGCACCTGGGCGTGCGCGACTTCGCGCTGCGCTCGGCCCTCGCCGCGCGGCTCGGCCTGCCCATCACGATCGACAACGACGCCAACGGCTACCTGGTGGGCGAGGCGGCGATGGGGGCGGCGGCGGATGCGTCGTCGTCGTTGCTCCTGGCGCTCGGCACGGGCGTCGGGGGCGCGTACGTCGCGGGTGGGCGGCCGCTGATCGGCGCCCACGGCCTCGCGGGCGAGCTGGGGCACGTGACGGTCGACGAGAACGGCCCCGTCTGCTCGTGCACCGCGCGCGGCTGCATCGAGGCGTACGCGGGCGGCAACGCGCTCGCGCGCGACGCGGCGGCGGTGCCCGCGGCGGTGGCGCTCGCGCCGGATGGCCGCCCCTCGGCGCTCCACCTCGAGCAGGCGGCGCGCGCAGGCGACGATGAGGCCATGGCGGTGCTCGAGCGGGCCGGCTGGGCCGTGGCGGCGGGGCTGCGGCGGCTGCTGCCGGCGTTCGACCCCGAGGCGGTCGTGCTCGGCGGCAGGGTGCTGCTCGCCTGCGCCGACCTGCTGCTGCCGGTCATCGAGCGCGAGCTGGCCGAGCACGCCCCGCTGCAGGGCGTGCCCCAGCCGCGACGGCTCGAGCTCGCCCGGCTCGGCGACCACGCGGCGGCGATCGGCGCGGCGGTGCTCGCGGCGCGCTGAGCGGCGGCGCAAGGCGACCTCCCGACACGCACGAGGCCCCCGCAGCGCGATGCTGCGGGGGCCTCGGTCAAGCGCGAGTGGTGCGGGGCTCAGCCCTGCGCGCGACGCGGTGCGCGACGCTGGCCGTCACGACCGCCGTCGCGGGCGCCGCCGTCACGGCCGCCGCTCTGCAGCGAGCCGCCGCCGGTCGACGACCACGCCACCGACGAGCCACCGCGCGGTGCGCCCTGGCCCGAGCCGCCGCGACCCGAGCGCCCGCTGCACCACGTGCGCCGGCCCGCTCGGGCTGCGCGAGCGCGGCTCGACGCCCGCCTGCCGGCTCTGCGGCCGACTGGCCGCGGGCTGGCGGTGCCGCAGCTGCGGGGAGGCGAAGCTCGCGCCCGTGGGCCGCGGCTCGACCCGCATCGCCGAGGAGCTCGGCCGCGCCATGCCGAACGTGCCGGTGGTCGTCGCCGACGGCGAGCACGAGCGCCTCGCGATCGACGCGAAGCCGCGCATCGTCGTCGCCACGCGTGGCGCCGAGCCGATCGCCGAGGGCGGCTACGGCGCCGTGCTGCTGCTCGACGGCGACACGATGCTGTCGCGCGAGGGCCTGCGCGTCGGCGAGGAGGCGCTCCGCCACTGGGCCGGCGCGCGGGCGCTCGCCGCCGACGGGGCGACCGTCGTGCTCGCGGGCGTCGGCGGGCCGGTCGTGACCGCGCTCACCGGCGACACCACGGTGCCGTTCGCGAAGGGCGAGCTGGCCGAGCGGCGGAGCCTGCGGTTCCCGCCCGCCGTGCGCACCGCATCCGTCGTCGGCCACCCCGACGCGGTGGCCGAGGCGATCGAGGCGCTCGGTGCGCTCGAGCACGCGGATGTGCTCGGTCCCGTGCCCGCACCGGCGCGGCCGGGCAGCGGCGCGGGCGAGGTGGCCGAGCGCGCGATCGTGCGGTTCGCCTACGCCGAGGGGGCGAAGGCCGCCGCCATCGCCCGCAGCCGGGTGCTCTCCGCCGCGGGCAAGCCCAAGCGGCCGGGCGCGCCGGCGCGGCTCCGCATCCGGTTGGATGATCCTGAGCCCTTCGAGGGTCTCTGAGCCGCCGAGGCGGCCCGCAGCACCAGCACCCACCCGCCACGACCCACCCGCCACCACCACCGAGAGGAGCCGCATGCGCATCGTCTTCGCCGGCAGCCCTGCCGCCGCCGTGCCGAGCCTCGAGGCCCTGGCCCGCGCGCACGAGATCGCCGCGGTCGTCACCCGAGCCGCCTCGCCGCAGGGCCGCAAGCGCGTGCTGACCCCGACCCCCGTCGCCGAGCGCGCCGCCGAGCTGGGCCTGCCGGTGATCGAGGCGAACCGGCTCGACGCCGAGGTCACCGGGCGCATCGTCGCGCTGGAGCCCGAGCTCGCCGTCGTCGTCGCCTACGGCGGGCTGGTGCGCGAGCCGCTGCTGTCGGCACCGGAGCACGGCTGGATCAACCTGCACTTCTCGGTGCTGCCCGACTACCGCGGCGCGGCGCCCGTGCAGCGTGCCCTCATCGACGGGCACGGCGTGACCGGCGTGAGCGTCTTCCGCCTCGTGGCCGAGCTCGACGCCGGCCCGCTGCTCCGGGTGCGCGAGCTGCCGATCCCCGAGGGCGCGACCGCAGGCGAGCTGCTCGCGCACCTCGCCGAGCTCGGCGCCCACGAGCTCGTCGACGCGGTGCATGCGATCGAGGCGGGCACGGCAGAGTTCGAGGAGCAGACCGGCGCGCCCAGCTTCGCGCCGAAGCTGACGCTCGCCGACGGCGCGCTCGACCTCTCCCGCACCGCACCCGCCGTGCTCGCGCGCTGGCGTGGCGTGACGCCCGAGCCGGGCGCGCACGCCACCGTCGACGGCGAGCGGGTGAAGCTGCTCGCGCTGGCGCGCTCCGGTGCCGAGCCGCTCGCGCCGGGAGAGGCGGCGCTGGCCGGCCGCACGGCGGTCGTCGGCACCGCGAGCGCGCCGCTCGAGCTGCTCGAGGTGCAGCCTGCCGGCAAGCGCGCGATGTCGGGCGCCGACTGGCTGCGCGGGCGCGGGGGAGCGGCGACGTTCGAGGTGGCGCGATGAGCGCCACCACGGCGAGCGCGCGCCTCGTGGCCCGCGACGTGGTGCTCGCGGTCGACCGCGACGACGCGTACGCCAACCTGCTGCTGCCGCAGCGCATCCGCGAGGCCGGGCTCGACGCCGCCGACGCCGGGTTCGCGACCGAGCTCGCCTACGGCACGCTGCGCTGGCAGGGCCAGCACGACGCCCTGATCGCCGACGCGGCGGGCCGCCCGATCGACGAGATCGACGCCGAGACGCTCGCGACGCTGCGCATCGGCGCGCACCAGCTGAGCCGCATGCGCGTGCCCGCCCACGCCGCCGTGCACGCGACGGTCGAGCTGCTGGGCCGTCGCAACACGGGCAGGCTCGGGTTCGCCAACGCGGTGCTGCGCCGGCTCTCCGAGGTGCCCGCCGAGGAGCGGCTCGCGCGGCTGGTCGAGGGGCTCGGCGCCGACGAGCGGCTCGCCCTCGAGACCGGTCACCCCACGTGGGTGCTGCGCGCGATGCGGCGCACGCTCGACCGCGAGGGTGCCGTCGACGAGCTGCCCGCGCTGCTCGAGGCCGACAACGTGCCGCCTGCCGTGCAGCTGGTCGCCCTGCCGGGCCTCGCCGACCCCGACGAGCTGGGGCTCGAGCCCACCGCCAGCCCGCTCGGCCGCGTCGCGCCCTCCGGCGACCCGGCGCGCATCGCCGAGGTGGCCGGCGGCGCCTGGCGCGTGCAGGACTCCGGCTCGCAGCTCGCCGCGCTCGCGCTCACCCGTGCGCGGCCGGTCGTCGCCGGGGAGCGCTGGCTCGACCTCTGCGCCGGCCCCGGCGGCAAGGCGGCGCTGATGGCCGCCGAGGCCGCCGTCGCCGGCGCGCAGCTCGAGGCGAACGAGCTGCTGCCGCACCGCGCGAAGCTCGTGCGCCAGGCGGTGCGCAGCATCGAGCCGCAGCCGCGCGTCGTGGTGGGCGACGCGCGCCGCTACGGCCGCGGCGACGAGGCGGCGGCCTACGACCGCATCCTGCTCGATGCGCCCTGCACCGGGCTCGGGGCGCTCCGCCGACGGCCCGAGTCGCGCTGGCGCAAGCAGCCGACCGACGTGCCGCAGCTCGCCGCGCTGCAGGCCGAGCTGCTCGAGGCAGCGGCCCGCGCGGTGAGGCCCGGCGGGCTGATCGCCTACGTGACCTGCTCGCCGCACCTCGCCGAGACTCGCGCGATCGTCGACCGCGCCGCCGCGCTGGGGCTGCGCACCCTCGACACGCGCGAGGTGGTGGCCGAGCTGTCGCCCGGCATCGCCCTCGGCGACACGGGCGACGCGGTGCAGCTGTGGCCGCACCGCAACGGCACCGACGCGATGTTCATCCAGCTGCTGACGACCGCCTGAGCGGGCGTGGCGCGCGCCAGTCGGTAGGCTGGAAGCCATGGTCAGGATCCACCCCAGCATCCTGTCGGCAGACTTCGTGAACCTCGAGCGAGACCTCGAGCGCATCGCAGGCGCCGACGGCGTGCACGTCGATGTGATGGACGCGCACTTCGTGCCCAACCTGACCTTCGGGCTGCCGATGGTCGAGCGGATCGTCGAGGTCACCGAGCTGCCGGTCGACGTGCACCTCATGATCGACGACCCCGACACCTGGGCCCCGCAGTACGCGATCGACGGCGTCGACTCCGTCACCTTCCACGCCGAGGCGACCCGTGACGCGGTGTCGCTCGCCCGCGAGCTGCGCGCTCGCGGCACGCGCGCGGCCATCGCGCTGAAGCCCGGCACGCTCGTCGACGAGGTGCTCGAGCACCTGCCCGAGTTCGACATGGTGCTCGTGATGACGGTCGAGCCCGGCTTCGGCGGGCAGGCCTTCATGGAGGCCATGATGCCGAAGCTCGAGCTGCTCCGCGGCCGGGCCGAGGAGCTCGGCCTCGAGCTCGCCCTGCAGGTCGACGGCGGCATCACCGCCGACACGCTGCCGATCGCGGCGGCGTCGGGCGCCGACGTGTTCGTCGCCGGCAGCGCCGTCTACGGGCACGCCTCGCCGGCCGACCGCATCCGGGCGCTGCGCGACGCGGGCAGCGGCGCCTTCGACACCGGCCGCATCGACCTGCGCGCGATCCACCGCGGCAGCGCCGGCTCCGGCGCATCCGGCTCCGGCGCATCGGGGGCCGGCGCGGCCGGTAGCCTGGAACCGTGAAGACCTTCGACGAGCTGTACGCCGAGCTCGAGCGCACCGTCGCCGAGCGCCGCGAGGGCTCCGGCACCGTCGCCGCCGTCGACGCGGGCGTCCACACGATCGGCAAGAAGATCGTGGAGGAGGCCGCCGAGGTCTGGATGGCCGCCGAGCACGAGTCCGACGACGACGCCGCGATGGAGATCTCGCAGCTGCTGTACCACCTGCAGGTGCTCATGCTGGCGAAGGGCATCACGCTGCAGGACGTCTACCGACATCTCTGACGCGCAGCCCACCACTGTCAGACGATGCAAGGAACCCATGCTGAAGATCGCCGTGCCCAACAAGGGCTCGCTGGCCGAGACGGCCGCCTGGATGCTCGACGAGGCCGGCTACCGCGGGCGACGCGATAGCAAGGAGCTGATCGTCGTCGACGCGCGCAACGAGGTGGAGTTCTTCTACCTCCGCCCGCGCGACATCGCGACCTACGTCGGCTCCGGCGCCCTCGACGTGGGCATCACCGGCCGCGACCTGCTGCTCGACTCCGGCTCCGACGCCTTCGAGGTGCAGGGCCTCGGCTTCGCCCGCTCGACCTTCCGCTTCGCCGGCACCGCTGGCCGCTTCTCGTCGGCCGCCGACCTCGAGGGCGTGCGCGTCGCCTCCTCGTACACGGGCCTCGTCGAGCAGCACCTCGCGACGCTGGGCGTCACGGCCGAGCTCGTGCGCCTCGACGGCGCCGTCGAGTCGGCCGTGCGGCTCGGGGTGGCGGATGCGGTGGCCGACGTCGTCGAGACCGGTGGCACCCTGCGCGCCCAGGGACTCGAGGTCTTCGGCGACCCGATCCTGACGAGCGAGGCCGTGCTGATCGGCAACGGCAGCGGCAAGCCCGGCCTGTCGACGCTCAAGCGCCGGCTCGATGGCGTGATCGTCGCCCGCGACTACGTGCTGGTCGACTACGACATCGAGCGCTCCCGCCTCGACGCGGCGATCGCCGTCGCGGCCGGCTTCGAGAGCGCCACGGTCAGCCCGCTGCGCGACCCCGACTGGGCGGCCGTCCGCGTCATGGTGCGCCGCGACGAGACCAACCACGTCATGGATGCGCTCGCCGACGTCGGCGCGCGGGCGATCATCGTCACGCGCATCCACGCCGCACGCATCTGATGCTCGCCACCCGCGTCATCCCCTGCCTCGACGTCGCGCACGGCCGCGTCGTCAAGGGCGTGCAGTTCCAGGGCCTCACCGACCAGGGCGACCCGGTCGAGCTGGCCGCCCGCTATGCCGAGCAGGGCGCCGACGAGCTGACCTTCCTCGACGTGAAGGCGACGGTCGAGGATGCCGGCACGATGCTCGAGGTCGTCGAGCGCTGCGCCGAGCAGATCTTCATCCCGCTGACCGTCGGCGGCGGCGTGCGCAGCCGCGACGACGTCGCGCGCCTGCTCGCGCACGGCGCCGACAAGGTGGGCGTCAACTCCGCCGCGATCCGCGACCCTGCGCTGATCGACCGGATCGTCGCCGACTTCGGCTCGCAGGTTCTGGTGCTCTCGCTCGACGTGCGCCGCTCGACCGAGATGCCCTCCGGCTTCGAGGTGACCACGCACGGCGGCTCCCGCGGTGCGGGGCTCGACGCCATCGAGTGGGCGCGCGAGGGCGTGCGCCGCGGCGCGGGCGAGCTGCTGGTCAACTCGATCGACGCCGACGGCACGAAGGACGGCTTCGACCTCGAGCTGACGCGCGCGGTCCGGGCAGTCGCCACGACGCCGGTGATCGCCTCCGGCGGTGCCGGCGGCCCGGAGCACTTCGCGCCGGCCGTCGCCGCGGGCGCCGACGCCGTGCTGGCGGCGAGCATCTTCCACAGCGGGCAGTGCACGATCGGTCAGGTCAAGAGCGCGATGCGCGAGGCCGGGGTGACCGTACGATGAAGGCAGGTGACGGTGCGATGACGCTGCCAGAGCTGAAGAAGGATGCCGACGGGCTGGTCGCCGCGGTGATCCAGGACGACGCGACCGGCGACGTGCTGATGGTCGGGTACATGGACGACGAGGCGCTGCGCCGCACCTCGACCGAGGGCCGCGTCACGTTCTGGTCGCGCTCCCGGCAGGAGTACTGGCGCAAGGGCGACACGTCCGGCAACATCCAGGTGCCCCGCTCGATCGCGATCGACTGCGACGGCGACGCGCTGCTGATCCGCGTCGACCAGACCGGGCCCGCCTGCCACACCGGCGCGCGCTCGTGCTTCTTCACGCCGATCGCGACGACGCATCCGGAGCCCGCGTGAGCATCACCACCACCCGTGCCGCGTTCGACGCGCTGCTGCCCGACCACCGCGTCGTGCCGGTGGTGCGCGAGGTGTTCCTCGACGCCGAGACCCCGGTGGGCGTCTATCGCCGCGTCGCCGCCGGGCGACCGGGCACGTTCCTGCTCGAGTCGGCCGAGCAGGGCGTCTGGAACCGCTACTCGTTCGTCGGCGTCGAGACGTTCGGCCTGCTCACCGCCGACCGCGGCCGCATCGCCTGGCGCTCCGACCGCGTGACGGCCGAGCGGCTGCTCGGCGACGACGCCCCGCGCACCGGCCTCGGCACCGTCGAGCACGTGCTGCGCCGCTGGGCGACGCCGCGCATCGAGGGCCTGCCGCGCATGACGAGCGGCATGATCGGCCACATCGGCTGGGAGGTCGTGCGCGAGCTCGAGCGGCTGCCCGAGGCCCCGGAGCGCGACGTCGACGTCCCCGCGGTCGCCATGTCGCTCACCGCCACGCTCGTGGTGCTCGACCACCGCACGGGCGCCGCCCACCTGGTGGCGAACGTGCTCAACGACGGCACCGACGACGCGGATGCGCTGTGGCACGACGCGCAGGCCCGTCTCGACGCGCTCGAGGAGGCCCTCGCCGCCGACGGCCCGGGATCCGTCGCGGCGCTCGACCGCGACGCGGCGCCCGAGCCCTCCTCGCGCGTGAGCGCCGACGCGTTCCGCGCCATGGTCGAGTCGTCGAAGCGCCACATCGTCGACGGCGACGTCTTCCAGGTGGTGCTCTCGGCCCGCTTCGACCTGCCGACCGACGCCGACCCGCTCGACGTCTACCGCGTGCTGCGCATGCTGAACCCGTCGCCCTACCTCTACCTGCTGTCGCTCGAGGACGCCGACGGGGGAGCGTACGCGGTCGTCGGCTCCAGCCCCGAGGCCCTGGTGACCGTCCACGAGGGGCGCGCGACGATGCACCCGATCGCCGGCAGCCGCCCGCGCGGCAGCGACGCCGTGGCCGATCGCGAGCTCGCCGACGACCTGCTCGCCGACCCCAAGGAGCGCAGCGAGCACGTGATGCTCGTCGACCTCGCCCGCAACGACCTCGCCAAGGTCTGCGTGCCCGGCACGGTGGCCGTGACCGAGCTGATGGCGATCGAGCGCTTCAGCCACATCATGCACATCGTCTCGACCGTCGAGGGCGAGATGCGACCCGACGCATCCGCCATCGACGCCTTCCGGGCCACGTTCCCGGCCGGCACCCTCTCGGGCGCGCCGAAGCCGCGCGCGCTCGAGCTGATCGACGAGCTCGAGCCCGCGCAGCGCGGCGTCTACGGCGGCGTCGTGGGCTGGCTCGACCTGGCCGGCGACGCCGACCTCGCGATCGCGATCCGCACGGTGACGATGCGCGACGGCGTCGCCCACGTGCAGTCCGGTGCGGGCCTCGTCGCCGACAGCGATCCCGAGACCGAGCTGCAGGAGGTGCGGAACAAGGCGGCCGCACCGCTGCGCGCGGTCGCGGTCGCGAGCACGATGCGGCGCGCATGAGCGGTCGCGTCGTCGCCGTGCTCTGCCTGCTCGCCGCCGGCGCGCTGGGACTCGTCGCCGCGACGCAGCCGTGGGCGCAGGTCGAGCTCGCCGACGGCCGCGGGCTCGCGGTGGCGGGGCAGGACCTCGCGGGCGGGCTGGCGATCCTCTCGCTCGCCTGCGTCGCGCTCGCGCTGGTGCTGCCCATCGCCGGCGTCGTGTGGCGCTTCGTGCTGGCCGGCCTCGCGATCGTGCTGGGCGCGCTGATGGCCGTGCACGCGTCCTCGGCCGTCGGCGGCATCGACGCCGCCGTCGAGGCGGTGGTGGCCGAGGCCACCGGCATCGCCGGCGCCGCCCAGGCCGCGGAGATCACGACCCGCACCGCTGCGCCCTGGCCATGGCTGGCGGTGGCCGCGGGCGTGCTGGCCGCACTCGTCGGCGTCTGGGTGATGATCACCGCGCGCCGCTGGCCCGCGAAGGCGCAGCGCGCTGCCCGCTACGAGCGCACCGGATCCGGGCTCGCGTGGGATGTCATGGACGACGGCGAAGACCCGACTCGATAGACTGCTCCAGGCGCGTCGAGCGCGCCCCACCGACTTGACCCGAGGAGCACCGTGAGCGCAGGCAACGGCATCACCGACCACCACGCGACCGAGCACCACGTCGCCCAGTACGACTCGGCGTTCGTCGACCCGGGGCACGGCCACTCGCGCGCCGGCTGGGTCAGCGTGCTCGTCATGCTCGTCGCGATCTCGTTCGGCACCCTCTTCTTCGTGCTCGACCAGCCGATGCTGGTGTGGGCGAGCGCCGGACTGCTGCTCGTCGGCATCATCCTGTGGCCGATCCTCAAGAAGGCCGGCTTCGGGCCGAAGGACCACTGAGCGTGCTCGACGCGCTCACCGCGGGCGCGCTCGAGGATGCCGCTCGGCGGCGCGAGTCGCTGCCGACCGACCGGCTGGAGGCGATGGCGCTCCAGTCGCGCACGCCGCTCGACGCCGTCACCATCCTCGCGACGCCCAAGCCCGACTCGGCAGGCCCCCACATCATCGCCGAGGTGAAGCGGGCGAGCCCCTCGAAGGGCGCGCTCGCCGACATCCCCGAGCCCGCCGTGCTCGCCGCCGCCTACCAGGCGGGCGGCGCCAGCGCCATCAGCGTGCTCACCGAGGAGCGCCGGTTCCTCGGGTCGCTCGACGACCTGCGCGCCGTGCGCGCCGAGGTGACGATCCCGGTGCTGCGCAAGGACTTCATCGCCGACGAGTACCAGCTGCTCGAGGCGCGCGCGTTCGGCGCCGACATCGTGCTGCTGATCGTCGCCTCGCTGGCGCCCGCGCGGCTCGTCGAGCTGCACCGGTTCGCCACGAGCCTCGGCCTGTCGGTGCTGGTCGAGGTGCACGACGAGCGCGAGATCGACGCGGCGCTCGACGCCGAGGCGCGCATCCTGGGCGTCAACACCCGCGACCTGAAGACCTTCACGATGCACCCGGAGCGCTTCGCCGAGCTGCGCGCCCGCATCCCGGCCGGCACGGTCGCGGTCGCCGAGTCCGGTGTGCGCTCGGTGGCCGACGTCGCACGGTACCGGCAGGACGGGGCGGATGCGGTGCTCGTCGGGGAGGCGCTGGTCACCGACGGCGACCCACGGTCGCGCGTCGCGGAGTTCGGGAGGGCATCATGACCGAGGCACAGGCACAGGCACAGCCGCTGCGCGAGCAGCACGGCCCCTGGTTCGGCGAGTTCGGCGGGGTGTTCATGCCCGAGCCGCTGATGGCCGCGATCGACGAGCTGACCGCCTGCTACGAGGCGTGCAAGGTCGATCCGGAGTTCCAGGCCGAGTTCCAGCGACTGTCGCGCGAGTACACGGGGCGGCCCTCGCTGCTCACCGACGCCACGCGACTGAGCGCGCAGGCGGGCGCGCGCATCCTGCTCAAGCGCGAGGACCTGAACCACACCGGCAGCCACAAGATCAACAACGTGCTCGGTCAGGCGCTCGTCGCGCAGCGGCTGGGCAAGACGCGCCTGATCGCCGAGACCGGCGCCGGCCAGCACGGCGTCGCGACCGCCACCGCTGCGGCGCTGTTCGGCATGGAGTGCGTGGTCTACATGGGCGAGGTCGACACCGAGCGCCAGGCGCTCAACGTCGCCCGCATGCGCCTGCTCGGCGCGACCGTCGTGCCGGTGAAGACCGGCTCCCGCACCCTCAAGGACGCCATCAACGAGGGCCTGCGCGACTGGGTCGCGAACGTCGACTCCACGCACTACCTGATGGGCACCGTCGCCGGCCCGCACCCGTTCCCCGAGATGGTGCGCGACTTCCACCGCGCCATCGGCGAGGAGGCGCGCGAGCAGACGATCGCGCTCACCGGCGGCCTCCCCGACGCGGTGCTCGCGTGCGTGGGCGGCGGCTCCAACGCGATGGGCATCTTCCACGCATTCCTCGACGACGCCGACGTGCGCCTGATCGGCCTCGAGGCCGCCGGCGACGGCGCCGACACCGAGCGCCACGCGCTGTCGATCGAGCGCGGTGCGCCGGGCCTCCTGCACGGCATGCGCACCTACCTGCTGCAGGACGTCGACGGCCAGACGCTCGAGTCGCACTCGATCTCCGCCGGCCTCGACTACCCCGGCGTCGGGCCCGAGCACGCCTGGCTGCACGACATCGGCCGCGCCGAGTACCAGCCGGTGAGCGACGCGGAGGCGATGGATGCGTTCCTGGCGCTGACCCGCACGGAGGGCATCATCCCCGCCATCGAGTCGGCGCACGCGATCGCGGGCGCGCTGCGCCTGGCGAAGGAGCGGCCCGGATCCACCATCCTCGTCTCGCTCTCCGGGCGCGGCGACAAGGACGTGGCGACCGCGGGCCGCTGGTTCGACCTGCTCGACGAGGGAGCGCAGCAGCTGTGAGCAGGATCACCACCGCCGAGGCCATCCGCGCCAGCGGCAACCGCGCCCTGATCGGCTACCTGCCGGTCGGCTTCCCCGACCTCGACACGAGCGTCGAGGCGGCGGTCGCGATCGCCGAGGCTGGCTGCACCGCGCTCGAGATCGGCGTGCCCTACTCCGACCCGGGCCTCGACGGCCCCGTCATCCAGGCGGCGACGCAGGGCGTGCTCGACCGCGGCTTCACGCTCGACCACCTCTTCGAGGCGGTCGCCCGCATCACCGCGCGCACCGAGGTGCCGGTGCTGGTGATGACCTACTGGAACCCGGTGCTGCGGCACGGCGTCGACCGCTTCGCCGAGCGCCTCGCCGCCGCGGGCGGCGCGGGCCTCATCACGCCCGACCTCACGCCCGAGAACGCCGCCGAGTGGCTCGAGGCCGCCGAGCGGCACGGGCTCGACCGCGTCTTCCTGGCCGCGCCGTCGTCCTCCGACGCCCGCCTCGATGCCGCCATCGACGCATCCCGCGGCTTCGTGTACACGGTCTCGACCATGGGCACCACCGGCGCCCGCAGCGACGTCGACCAGGCCGCGCGCGGGCTGTCGGAGCGCATCGCCGCGCGCGCCGCCGCCACCGGCAGCGAGGCGCTGCGATGCGTCGGCCTCGGCATCTCGACTCCCGAGCAGGTGCGCGACGTCCTCACCTACGCCGACGGCGCCATCGTCGGCTCGGCGCTCGTCCGCGCGCTCGGCGCAGGCGGGGTCGACGCCGTGCGCGCGCTCGCCGCGTCGCTCGCCACAGGTACACTCGACGGCGGCCCGGCTTCTCCGGATGCCGCACCCCCCGCAGAGAAGGGCGCGCCCGCGTGACCGTGTTCCAGAGCATCCCGAGCCCCGCCCCCGAATGGCAGCAGGTGCCGCTCGGCCAGTGGCTCGACGCGCTCGGCATCCTGCCGTTCGTGCAGGGCTCGTTCCTCGGCGCCGTCGTCTTCGCACTGGTGCTGGGCATCGTGATCGCCGTCGTGGTGCTGCTGGTCACCGCCGTCTCCGGCCGGCTGAACCGCGGTGCGATCGGCTGGACGCTGATCGGCTCGGTCGGCTTCGCCCTGCTGCTCGCCTTCGTGCTCCGCTCGGTGACCCCCGCATGGGGCATCCAGACCTACGCGCTGTGCATCCTGGCCGGCATCGTGGTCGCCTCGGTGCTCACCGGCTGGCGCCTGCGCCAGCGGGGCGTCGACGCCGGCTACGTGATCGACATCGCCGTCTGGGCCGTGCTGCTCGGCATCGTCGCCGCCCGCATCTTCCACGTGGTGACGCACCCCGACGACTACTTCGGCCCGGGCCGCGATCCGATGACGGCGCTCTACGTCTGGGAGGGCGGCATCGCCATCTTCGGCGCCCTCATCGGCGGCGCCGTCGGCGTCTGGATCGGCTGCCGGCAGACGGGGCTGCGCTTCAGCACCTTCGCCGACGCGCTCGCGCCCGGCCTGCTGCTCGCGCAGGCGTTCGGCCGCTTCGGCAACTGGTTCAACCACGAGCTGTTCGGCCAGCCGACCACGCTGCCCTGGGGCCTCGAGATCGAGGCGACGAACCCGGCGTTCCCGGTGGGCCTGCCCGAGGGCACGCTGTTCCACCCCACGTTCGCGTACGAGATCATCTGGAACGTCCTCGGCGCCGCCGTGCTCCTCTGGATCGACCGCAAGCGCGACGTGCAGTGGGGCCGCCTGGTGGCGCTCTACCTGGTCTGGTACGGCCTGGGCCGCTCGGTCTTCGAGACGATCCGCCTCGACCCGTCCGAGCTGCTGCTCGGCATCCGCACGAACGTCTGGATGGCCTTCCTCGCGATCGCGCTCGGCGTGGTCGTCTGGGTGATCCAGACCCGCCGGCACCCCGGCCTCGAGCCGTCGCCCTGGCAGCCCGGGCGTCAGCCGGGTGCTGAGGAGGGCGTAGACTCTGAGGTCTACACCGAGCTCCCCGAGTCCCGCACCAAGGACGAGGACGAGTCCGCCGCAGAACCCGCGGCCGCGACCAGATGAGGATTGCGCGCTCCTGAGCGCGCTGCGGGCCGATGGCGTCCCGCTCCGACCGCAGAACACAGCACAGGAGCATGATGCGCACCATCAGCGATCTCTCGAACGGGGCCTTCACCTCGCGGGGCCTCGGCCTGCCGCAGGCGTCAGGGATGTACGACCCCAGACATGAGCGGGACTCCTGCGGGTTGGCGATGGTCGCCACCACCCGCGGAACAGCAGGCCACGACATCGTCGCGCTCGCGCTCGATGCGCTGCGCAACCTCGAGCACCGCGGTGCGGTCGGCTCCGACGCCGGCACCGGCGACGGTGCGGGCATCCTGACGCAGATGCCGGATGCGTTCCTCCGGTCGGTCGTCGACTTCGACCTCCCCGAGGCGGGCGCCTACGCCGCCGGCCTCGCGTTCCTGCCGCTCGACGCGGCCGAGCGCCACGCGGTGCAGGAGCGCGTCTGGGAGATCGCCGGCCAGGAGCGCCTGCGGGTGCTCGGATGGCGCGAGGTACCCACCGTGCCCGACGCGCTCGGCAAGCTCGCCCGCGAGGCGATGCCCTCCATCCACCAGCTCTTCGTCGCCTCCGCCAACGCGCTGGCCACCGGCATCGAGCTCGACCGCCTCACCTGGCGCCTGCGCAAGCGCATCGAGCGCGAGGTCGGCGAGTACCTGCCGTCGCTGTCGAGCCGCACCATCACCTACAAGGGCATGGTGACGACGCTCCAGCTCGAGCCGTTCTACCCCGACCTCTCGGACGACCGCTTCGAGACGAAGCTCGCGATCGTCCACTCCCGCTACTCGACGAACACGTTCCCGTCGTGGCCGCTCGCGCAGCCGCTGCGCATGATCGCCCACAACGGCGAGATCAACACCGTCGAGGGCAACCGCAACTGGATGCGCGCGCGCGAGTCGCAGCTGGCCAGCGAGCTGCTGGGCGACCTGCGCCCGCTGCGCCCGATCGTCACGCCGGGCATGAGCGACTCCGCCTCCTTCGACGAGGTGCTCGAGCTGCTGACGCTCGCGGGCCGCTCGTTGCCGCACGCGATCATGATGATGGTGCCGCAGGCGTGGGAGAACCAGCCCGACATGCCGCAGGACCTGCGCGACTTCGCCGAGTACCACTCGCTGCTGATGGAGCCGTGGGACGGCCCGGCGGCGATCAGCTTCACCGACGGCAGCCTGGTGGGGGCGACGCTCGACCGCAACGGGCTGCGCCCGGGCCGCTGGCTCGAGACCGACGATGGCCTCTTCGTGCTCGCCAGCGAGACCGGCGTGCTGCCGATCGAGCCGAGCCGGGTCGTGCGCCGCGGGCGCCTGCAGCCGGGCCGGCTGTTCCTCATCGACACCGAGGCGGGCCGCTTCGTGCCCGACGAGGAGGTCAAGCAGGAGCTGGCCGACATGGAGCCCTGGGGGGAGTGGCTCGAGTCGAGCCGCATCCACCTCGCCGACCTGCCCGACCGCGAGCACGTCGCCCACACCGCGGCCTCCGTGACGCGCCGCCAGCGCACCTTCGGCTACACCGAGGAGGAGGTGCGGGTCCTCATCGCCCCGATGGCGAAGACCGCCGCCGAGCCGCTCGGCGCGATGGGCAGCGACACCCCCATCGCGGTGCTCGCCGAGCGCCCGCGGCTGCTGTTCGACTACTTCACGCAGGCGTTCGCGCAGGTCACCAACCCGCCGCTCGACTCGCTGCGCGAGGCGATCGTGACGAGCATGTCGATGGGCGTCGGTCCGGTGCGCAACCTGCTCACCGCCACGCCCTCCCACGCGAGCCAGATCATCCTCGACTTCCCGGTCATCGACAACGACCAGCTCGCGAAGATCCGCTCGATCGACCGCACGCCCGGCTCCCGCCGCACCGTGGTCGTGAAGGGCCTGTACCGCGTCGACGCCGGTCCCGAGGCGATGGAGCGCCGGCTCGAGGCGATGTGCGCCGAGGTCGACGAGGCGATCGCCGAGGGCGCGCAGTTCATCGTGCTCTCCGACCGCGACTCGACCGACCAGCTGGCGCCCATCCCGACCCTGCTGATGACGAGCGCCGTCCACCACCACCTGATCAAGGCATCCACCCGGATGCGGGCGGGCATCGTCGTGGAGGCGGGCGACGTGCGCGAGGTGCACCACGTGGCGCTCCTGATCGGCTACGGCGCGAGCGCCGTGAACCCGTACCTGGCGATGGAGACCGCCGAGCGGCTCGCCCTCACCGGCGAGCTGGGCGCCGACGTCGACACCGCGGTGCGCAACCTCATCAAGGCGCTCGGCAAGGGGGTGACGAAGATCATGTCGAAGATGGGCATCTCGACCGTCGGCTCCTACGGCGGCGCGCAGGCGTTCGAGGCGATCGGCCTCTCGCAGGATCTCGTCGACCGCTACTTCACCGGCACGCACTCGCCGCTCGGCGGCGTCGGGCTCGACGTGATCGCCGAGGAGAACCGGCTGCGCCACCGCGCCGCGTACCCCGACGAGCGGGCACCGCTCGCCCACGAACGGCTCGCCACGGGCGGCGAGTACCAGTGGCGCCGCGACGGCGCCCCGCACCTGTTCAACCCCGAGACGGTGTTCAAGCTGCAGCACTCGACCCGCACCGGTCGCTACGACGTGTTCCGCGAGTACACGAAGCTCGTCGACGACCAGGCCGAGGAGCTGAAGACGCTGCGCGGGCTCATCGGTCTGCGCGACGTCGAGCCGATCCCCATCGACGAGGTGGAGCCGGTCTCCGAGATCGTCAAGCGCTTCTCGACCGGGGCGATGAGCTACGGCTCCATCTCGCGCGAGGCGCACGAGACGCTCGCCATCGCCATGAACCGGCTGGGCGCGAAGTCGAACACCGGTGAGGGCGGCGAGGACGCCGACCGGCTGCTCGACCCCGAGCGCCGCAGCGCGATCAAGCAGGTGGCCTCCGGCCGGTTCGGCGTCACGAGCATGTACCTGACGCACGCCGACGACCTGCAGATCAAGATGGCGCAGGGCGCGAAGCCCGGCGAGGGCGGCCAGCTGCCGCCGGGCAAGGTCTACCCGTGGGTGGCCTCGACCCGGCACGCGACGCCCGGCGTGGGCCTCATCTCGCCGCCGCCGCACCACGACATCTACTCGATCGAGGATCTCAAGCAGCTCATCTTCGACCTGAAGCGCTCGAACCCGAGGGCGCGCGTGCACGTGAAGCTCGTCTCGCAGTCGGGCATCGGCGCGGTCGCGGCGGGCGTGGCGAAGGCGAAGGCCGACGTCGTGCTCGTCTCGGGCCACGACGGCGGCACCGGCGCGAGCCCGCTGAACTCGCTGAAGCATGCGGGCACCCCCTGGGAGATCGGCCTCGCCGAGACCCAGCACACGCTGATGATGAACGGCCTGCGGGAGCGCGTGAGCGTGCAGGTCGACGGGCAGCTGAAGACCGGCCGCGACGTCATCGTCGGCGCCCTGCTGGGGGCCGAGGAGTTCGGCTTCGCGACGGCGCCGCTGGTGGTCTCCGGCTGCATCATGATGCGCGTCTGCCACCTCGACACCTGCCCGGTGGGCGTCGCGACGCAGAACCCGGTGCTGCGGGAGCGCTTCACCGGCAAGCCCGAGTTCGTCGTGCAGTTCTTCGAGTTCATCGCCCAGGAGGTGCGCGAGCTGCTCGCGCGGCTGGGCCTGCGCTCGATCGACGAAGCCATCGGCCGCAGCGACCTGCTCGAGATCGACCGCGCCATCCAGCACTGGAAGGCCGACGGGCTCGACCTGGCACCCGTGCTCACCCGCCCCGAGGGCGCGCAGGGGCAGCCGCGCCGCACCACCGAGCAGGACCACGAGCTCGAGCAGCAGCTCGACTGGACGCTGCTGCCGCAGCTCGAGCAGGCGCTCCAGGCGGGGGAGCGGCTCGTGCTCGAGCTCGACATCGCCAACACCGACCGCGCCGTCGGCACCATGCTCGGCAATGCCGTCACGCTGCGCGCCGGGGCCGAGGGCCTCGCGCCGGGCACGATCGACCTGACGCTGCGCGGCTCCGCCGGGCAGTCGCTGGGCGCGTTCGTGCCGCGGGGCATCGCCCTGCACCTCGAGGGCGACGCCAACGACTACGTCGGCAAGGGGCTCAGCGGCGGCATCGTCACCGTGCGGCCGGCGGCCGACGCGGCGCTCGTCGCCGAGCGCAACGTGATCGCCGGCAACGTGATCGGCTACGGCGCGACCAGCGGCGAGCTCTACCTGCGCGGCATCGTGGGCGAGCGGTTCCTGGTGCGCAACTCCGGCGCCACCGCCGTCTGCGAGGGCGCGGGAGACCACGCCCTCGAGTACATGACCGGCGGCATCGCGGTCGTGCTCGGCAAGACGGGCCGCAACCTCGGCGCCGGCATGTCCGGCGGCATCGCCTACCTGCTCGACCTCGACGAGCGGCTCCTGAACCAGGACTCGTTCCACCAGGGCGAGCTGCGCGTCGAGCAGCTGCGCGAGGAGGACGAGATCGAGCTCCGCGCGATCCTCGCCCGCCACGTCGAGCTGACCGGCTCGCCCGTCGCGCAGGAGCTGCTCGACGGCGACCTGTCGCGCATCTCGAAGCTCGTGCCGCGCGACTGGGCGATGGTGCGCGAGATCCGCCTGGACGCCCAGGCACAGGGGGTCGACCCCGATTCCGACAACATCTGGCGGCAGATCCTGGAGGTGACCGGTGGCTGATCCTCGTGGATTCCTGAAGGTGACGGAGCGCGAGCTCCCCAAGAAGCGTCCCGTGCCGGTGCGCATCCTCGACTGGCGCGAGATCGGCGAGCCGGGCGACAAGGCCGTGCTCCGGAGGCAGGCCGGCCGCTGCATGGACTGCGGTGTGCCCTTCTGCCACCAGGGCTGCCCGCTCGGCAACCTCATCCCCGAGTTCAACGACCTCACCTGGAAGGGCGAGGGGCGGGCGGCGAGCGACCGCCTGCACGCGACGAACAACTTCCCCGAGCTCACCGGGCGGCTCTGCCCGGCGCCCTGCGAGTCGTCGTGCGTGCTCGGCATCAACCAGCCGGCGGTGACGATCAAGTCGGTCGAGCAGTCGATCGCCGACGACGCGTTCGCCAATGGCTGGACCGAGCCCCACCCGCCGGCCCGCCTCACAGGCAAGACGGTCGCGGTGGTCGGGTCGGGCCCGGCGGGCCTCGCGGCCGCGCAGCAGCTCACGCGCGCCGGCCACACCGTGGTCGTCTACGAGCGCGACGACCGCATCGGCGGCCTGGTGCGCTACGGCATCCCCGACTTCAAGCTCGAGAAGCAGCGCATCGACGCGCGCCTGGCGCAGATGCAGGCCGAGGGCACGCGCTTCCGCGCCGGCATGGAGGTCGGCCGCGACATCACCTGGGAGCAGCTGCGCGACCGCTTCGACGCGATCGTCGTCGCCACCGGCGCCCCGGAGGCGCGCGAGCTCGAGATCCCGGGCCGCGAGCTCGACGGCGTGCACCTGGCGATGGAGTACCTGGTGCAGCAGAACCGGGCGGTCGCGGGCACCCTGCCCGCCAACCAGATCAGCGCCCAGGGCAAGCACGTGGTGGTGCTCGGCGGCGGCGACACCGGCGCCGACTGCATCGGCACCGCGCACCGCCAGGGGGCGCTGTCGGTGACCAACCTGGCGATCGGCGTGCAGCCGCCGTCGGAGCGCCCCGAGCACCAGCCCTGGCCCGTGCACCCGAACGTCTTCGAGGTGCAGACGAGCCACGAGGAGGGCGGCGACCGCAAGTACCTCGTCTCCACCGTCGCGCTGCTCGCGAACGGCGCCGGCGAGGTGCGCGCCCTGCAGGTCGCCGACACCGAGATCGTCGACGGCGTGCGCCGACCTGCGGCCGGCACCGAGCGCGAGATCCCCGCCGACCTGGTGCTGCTGGCGCTGGGCTTCACGGGGGCGGATGCGTCGATCGGCCAGGCGCTCGAGGTCCCGTTCGAGCGCGGCCTGCCGCAGCGGCGGCCCGACTTCTCGACCGAGCAGCCGGGCGTCTTCGTCGCCGGCGACGCCGGTCGCGGCGCCTCGCTCATCGTGTGGGCGATCGCGGAGGGCCGCGCCGCGGCCGCTGCCGTCGACGCCTACCTCGAGGGCGAGACCTCGCTGCCGTCGCCGGTGCGCGCCACCGACCGGCCCTTCGCCGCGTAGAGCCACGCCCCCTCCTCGCGGGTGTCTGCGAGGATGGGGGTGCCCGCGCCGTTGCACCCAGGCGGCACGAACATGGAAGCGAGCAATCGATGAGACGAGCCAAGATCGTCGCGACGTTCGGGCCGGCACTCGCCGGCTATGAGATGACCAGGGCCGCGATCGCGGCCGGCATCAACGTCGCACGCATGAACCTCAGCCACGGAGACCGCAGCGTTCACGAGGAGGTGTACGCGAACATCCGCCGGGCCTCCGACGAGCTCGGCAAGCCGGTCGGCATCCTGGTCGACCTGCAGGGCCCGAAGATTCGGCTCGGCAAGCTCGCGAACGGCCCTCACGAGCTCGTCGAGGGGGCGCGCTTCACGATCACCACCGATGACATCGAGGGCGACGGCGAGCGCGCCAGCACCACGTTCACGGGCCTCCCGGCCGACGTGAAGCCGGGCGACCCGCTGCTGATCGACGACGGCCGCATCACCCTGAAGGCCGTCGAGGTCACCCCGACCGACGTGATCACCGAGGTCGTCATCGGCGGGCCGGTGAGCAGCAACAAGGGCATCAACCTGCCCGGCGTGGCCGTCAACGTGCCCGCGATGAGCGAGAAGGACGAGTCCGACCTGCGCTGGGCGCTCGACCTCGGCGCCGACATCATCGCGCTGTCGTTCGTGCGCGACGCCAAGGACATCGAGCGCGTGCACGCGATCATGGACGAGGAGGGGCGCCGCCTGCCGGTGGTCGCGAAGATCGAGAAGCCGCAGGCGGTCGAGAACCTGTCCGACATCATCGACGCGTTCGACGCGATCATGGTCGCGCGCGGCGACCTCGGCGTCGAGCTGCCGCTCGAGCAGGTGCCGCTCGTGCAGAAGCGTGCGATCGAGCTGGCCCGACGGTGGGCGAAGCCCGTCATCGTGGCGACGCAGGTGCTCGAGTCGATGATCGAGAACTCCCGCCCGACGCGCGCGGAGGCGAGCGACTGCGCCAACGCGATCCTCGACGGCGCAGATGCGGTGATGCTCTCGGGCGAGACCAGCGTCGGCAAGCACCCGATCGTCACGATCGAGACGATGGCGCGCATCGTCGAGGCTGCGGAGGAGCAGGGCCTCGGCCGCATCCCCCCGCTCGGCACGAAGCCGCGCACGCAGGGCGGCGCAGTGACGCTCGCCGCGCTCGAGGTGGCCGACTTCGTCGACGCCGCCGCGATCGTGGTGTTCACCGAATCGGGCGACTCGGCACGCCGCATGTCGCGGCTGCGCTCGAAGATCCCGATGTTCGGCTTCACGCCCGACCCCGAGGTCGAGTGCCGCATGCAGATGGTGTGGGGCATGAACACCCACCTCGTCGACCGCGTCACGCACACCGACGAGATGATCGCGCAGGTCGACGACGTGCTGATCGGCAAGAAGCTGGTGCCCGTCGGCAAGAAGGTGGTCGTGATCTCGGGCATGCCGCCCGGCACGTCCGGCTCGACGAACGACCTGCGCATCCACACGGTGGGCGACGTGCACGCCGAGGCGGTGCCGGCGTACCACGGCCTGCGCCGCATCCAGGTGCCGCACCCGTCGGCGCCGCACCCCGCTGACGCCTAGTCCCGGCGTCACGACGACGACGGCCCGTCCTCTTCCGAGGGCGGGCCGTCGTGCTGTACCGGTGATGGGACTCGAACCCACACTCCTCGCGGAAGCGCAGTTTGAGTGCGCCGCGTCTGCCAATTCCGCCACACCGGCTCGGGCCGCGGACCGAGGTCCGGTCGACCGAAGACTAGGCTAGTGGTCATGACCGATGATCTCTTCGCTGAGCCCATGACCGACACGGCTCCTGCCGAGAGCACCACCAGGGCGCGCACCGTGCTGGTCGCCGAGGACGAGTCGCTCATCCGCCTCGACATCGTCGAGACGCTGCAGGCGGCGGGCTACGACGTGATCGGCGAGGCCGGCGACGGCGAGCGCGCCGTCGAGCTGGCGACCGAGCTCGTGCCCGACCTGATCGTCATGGACGTCAAGATGCCCAAGATGGACGGCATCACCGCAGCCGAGAAGATCGGTGCCCTGAAGCTGGCGCCCGTCGTGCTGCTGACGGCGTTCAGCCAGAAGGAGCTCGTGGAGCGCGCCGGCGAGGCGGGCGCCATGGCCTACGTGGTCAAGCCCTTCACGCAGAACGACCTGCTGCCGGCGATCGAGATCGCCCTGGCGCGCTGGGATCAGATCCGCGCGCTCGAGTCGGAGGTCGGCGACCTCGTCGAGCGCTTCGAGACGCGCAAGCTCGTCGACCGCGCGAAGGGCCTGCTGAACCAGCGCATGGGCCTCGCCGAGCCCGAGGCGTTCCGCTGGATCCAGAAGGCCTCGATGGACCGTCGCCTCACGATGGCCGAGGTCGCGCAGGCCGTCATCGAGCAGCTCGACCCCAAGAAGAAGTAGCCCCCGCCTGAGTGGCGCCTCCCGCACCTGACTGGCGCCTCCCGCACCTGAGTGGCGCCTCCCGCACCTGAGTGGCGCCTCCCGCACCTGAGTGGCGCCTCCCGCACCTGAGTGGCGCCTCCCGCACCTGAGTGGCGCCTCCCGCACCTGAGTGGCGCCTCCCGCACCTGAGTGGCGCCTCCCGCACCTGAGTGGCGCCTCCCGCACCTGAGTGGCGCCTCCCGCACCTGACTGGCGCCTCCCGCAGGTGAGTGGCGGCTCCCGCAGGTGAGTGGTGGCTCCCGCAGGTGAGTGGGTGAGCGACACGTCTCGGCGCCTGACGAGCGGTTCTCCACAGCAACGCCCTTCTCGACGGCCACATCCCGGCAACATCGCCGACGATGCCGCGCATGGATTCACCACACGGCTTCACCGTCCGCGCTGGCCTCGACCGCGGGTACACCGCTTCGGAGCTCCGCTCCATGGCCTTCACCTCGCCGGCTCGCGGGGCGCGCATCACGGCAGCCATCGGCGACCGGGCGCAGGCGCTCCTCGAAGCGGTCTGCGTCCTCGCCATGGACGACCAGTTCTTCTCGCACTCCACTGCGGCGCGCATCCATGGCATGCCCTTGCCCGCGCGCCTCGAGACCGAAGGGCGGGTCCACCTCGCATCGCCGACCGGCCGCGCACGCATGCAACGCCCGGGCGTCGTGGGCCACCGCCTCAAGTCCCAGACCGTCGTGGTCGACGGCCTGCTGGTCGAAGCCCGCGCAGACACGTTCGTGCACCTCTCGGCGATGCTGACGGTCGAGGAGCTCGTCACGATCGGCGACTGGCTCGTGTCGCCCAAGCGTCGGGCGCCGCTGTCGGTCGACGACCTGACGGATGCGCTGCGGCGCTACAACGGGGCACGCGGGCTTCACCGCGCGAGGCGTGCGCTGGCACTGGTCAGGGTCGGCTCGGAGTCGCCGCGGGAGACGCTGGTGCGGCTGCTCGTCATCGGCTCGCTGCCCGAGCCGACGCTGCAGCACGAGGTCTTCGACGAATCGGGGACCTTCGTCGCGCGGCTCGACCTGAGTTGGCCGAAGCTCAAGCTCGGCGTGGAGTACGACGGCGAGCACCACACCGAGCCGGCGCAACGAGCGCGGGATCAGGTTCGGCTCGAGCGACTTCGTGCCCTGGGCTGGCACATCATCACGGTCACCAAGCACGATCTGGAGGACGGCGGCGAGCGACTGCTCGCAGAGATCGTGGCCGGGCACCGTCGCTACACCTCGTGGACCGCCGCCTGAGCCAGGTCGACTCTTGCGGCGGGAGGCGCCGCTCAGACGCGGGAGGCGCCAGTCAGGTGCGGCAGGCGCCAGTCAGGTGCGGGAGGCGCCAGTCAGGGGCCGGAGGCGCCAGTCAGGTGCGGGAGGCGCCAGTCAGGGGCCGGAGGCGCCAGTCAGGTGCGGGAGGCGCCAGTCAGGGGCCGGAGGCGCCAGTCAGGTGCGGGAGGCGCCAGTCAGGGGCCGGAGGCGCCAGTCAGGTGCGGGAGGCGCCAGTCAGGGGCCGGAGGCGCCAGTCAGGTGCGGGAGGCGCCAGTCAGGTGCGGGAGGCGCCACTCAGCGGTGGGCGCGTCAGCGCGACTTGATGAAGTTCGTGATGCGGATGGTCGAGGCGCGGCGGCCCTCGTCGTCGGTGCAGACGACCTCGTGCACGGTCATGGACCGCCCGAGGTGGATCGCCGTGCACTCTGCCGTCACCCATCCGCTCTGGATCGACCGCGTGTGGGTGGCGTTCAGATCGGTGCCGACCGCGTAGCGGCCCTCGCCGGCATGGATGTTGGCGCTCACCGAGCCGAGCGTCTCGGCGATCACGCAGTACGCGCCGCCGTGCACGTAGCCGACCGGCTGCTTGTTGCCCTCCGCGGGCATGCGCGCGATCGAGTGCTCGGCCGAGAGCTTCACGAACTCGATGCCCATCCGATCGGCGAGCTGGCCGCCCGACCGCCCTGCGCGCTGCTCCGGCGAGGCACGGGTCGCGTCGTCGGGCTCGCGGGCCGCATCGGGCTCTGTGGGCAGCGTCATCGTGGCTCCGTGGGTGAGCGCACGGGGTGCGCGGCGTGGGCTGTCGGCAGCCCCGGCTAGGCTGACTGCCGTGTCGGACACGAAGCCTACCCTCATGGTCATCGACGGCCACTCCCTCGCGTTCCGGGCGTTCTTCGCCCTGCCGCTCGAGAACTTCGTCAACTCGGAGGGGCAGCACACCAATGCCATCCACGGGTTCCTGTCGATGCTCCTCAAGCTGCTGCAGGATCACAAGCCGACCCATCTCGCGGTCGCCTTCGACATCTCGCGGTTCTCCTTCCGCACCCGCGAGTACCCCGAGTACAAGGGCACGCGCGACGAGACGCCGAAGGAGTTCAAGGGGCAGGTGCCGCTGCTCGAGGAGGCGCTGCACGCCATGGGCGTGCGCACCCTCACGAAGGAGGACTACGAGGCCGACGACATCCTCGCGACGCTCTCGGTCGAGGGCCGCAAGGCCGGCATGGACGTCTTCGTCGTCTCCGGCGACCGCGACACGATCCAGCTCGTCAACGACGACGTCACGCTGCTCTACCCGTCGGTGCGCGGCGTCTCCGAGCTCAAGCACTACACGCCGGATGCGGTGCGCGAGCGATACGGCATCGAGCCCGAGCAGTACCCCGAGATCGCGGCCCTGGTCGGCGAGACGAGCGACAACCTCGTCGGCATCGACAAGGTCGGCGAGAAGACGGCCGTGAAGTGGATCACGCAGTACGGCACGGTCGAGAACCTGCTCGCGCACGCCGACGAGATCAAGGGTGTGGTCGGCAACAACCTGCGCGAGCAGCGCGAGCGCGCCGAGCGCAACCGCCGCCTCAACAAGCTGCTCACCGACGTCGAGCTGGGCGTCGAGCCCGACGACCTGACCCGCGGGCAGGTCGACGAGGCGAAGTTGCGCGAGGTGTTCCAGCGGCTGCAGTTCCGCACGCTGCTCGATCGCGTGCTGAAGCAGGAGGGCAGCGGCGAGGCCGTCGCCGCGCTCGAGCCCGAGGTGCAGGCGCCCGCGGTGCAGAAGCTCGTCGACGAGGAGCTCGACCTCTGGCTGACGCGCGCCACGGGCACCGTCGCGGTCTCGATCGCCCCCGACGGCGTCGGCGGCATCGCGGGCTTCGGCGTCGCCACCGAGGGCGCGAGCGCCTACGTGCCCTACAAGTCGGGCACCGGTGACTACGACGGATTCGTGACCTGGCTCGCGTCGGACGCCCCGAAGGCGCTCCACGACGTGAAGGCATCCATCAAGCTGCTCGAGCGCGAGGGGCTGAGGATCGGCGGTGCGGCGCACGACACGCGCGTCGGGGCCTGGCTGCAGACGCCCACCGCGCCGCCGAAGACCTTCGAGCTCGACTGGCAGACCGAGGCGCTGCTGGGTGCGACGCTGCCGACGCCCGACCCGAACCAGCTCGTGCCCGAGATCGAGCCCGAGCAGCTCGGCACGGTCGCGTGGCTGACGGGCGAGCTCTCGCGCGCGCAGCGGCCGCGCCTCGACCCGGGCACGCTCGGCGTGCTCGACGACATCGAGCTGCCGCTGATGCCTGCGCTCGTGCGCATGGAGCAGCAGGGCGTGCAGATGGACCGCGTGGTGCTGCAGCGCATCCACGACCAGATGCGGGAGCAGGCCGCGGGCCACGCCGAGGCGGCCTACGCCGAGATCGGCCACGAGGTGAACCTCGGCAGCCCGAAGCAGCTGCAGACGGTGCTGTTCGAAGAGCTCGACATGCCGAAGACGCGCGCGACGAAGACCGGCTACTCGACCGACGCGCAGGCGCTGGCCGATCTGCAGGAGACGAACCCGCATCCGTTCCTCGGGCTGCTGCTGCAGCACCGCGAGACGACGAAGCTGGCGCAGATCATCGAGAGCCTGCTGAAGGCGATCCAGGACGACGGGCGCATCCGCACCCGGTACGACCAGACCGGGTCGGCATCCGGCCGTCTGTCGTCGAACGACCCGAACCTGCAGAACATCCCGGTGCGCACCGAGGTGAGCCGCGAGATCCGCTCCGCCTTCGTGCACGGACCGGAGTTCGAGACGATGCTGACCGCCGACTACTCGCAGATCGAGATGCGCATCATGGCGCACCTCTCGGGCGACGAGGGGCTGATCGAGGCGTTCCTCTCGGGCGAGGATCTGCATCGCTTCGTGGGCAGCCGCATCTTCGGCGTCGACCCGAGCGAGGTGACGGCGCTGCAGCGCGTGAAGGTGAAGGCGATGAGCTACGGCCTCGCCTACGGGCTGAGCGCGTTCGGGCTCTCGAAGCAGCTGCGCATCTCGCAGGCTGAGGCGAAGCAGCTGATGCTCGACTACTTCCAGCGCTTCGGCGGCATCCGCGACTACCTGCGGGGCGTCGTGATGCAGGCGAAGGACGACGGCTACACGACCACGATCTTCGGCCGCCGCCGCCCGTTCCCCGACCTCACGTCGTCGAACCGCGTGCTGCGCGAGAACGCGGAGCGCCAGGCGCTGAACTCGCCCATCCAGGGCTCGGCGGCCGACATCATCAAGCGCGCGATGATCGCCATCGACCGTCGCATCATCGACGAGGGCCTCGGCTCGCGCATGCTGCTGCAGGTGCACGACGAGCTGGTGTTCGAGGTGGCGACGGGGGAGCGCGAGGCGCTCGAGGCGATCGTGCGCGCCGAGATGGGCGGCGCCGCCGACCTGTCGGTGCCGCTCGAGGTGCAGGTGGGCGTCGGCCCCAACTGGGACGCCGCAGCGCACTGAGCCAGCAGCGCCGCCGTCACCGCCCGGGTCGCCGCCTTCCGGGCCGGGCGGGGACCGAGGTCGCCGAGTGCGTAGCCGCCGAGCAGCAGCGCTCGCATGCTCGGCACCTCCTCGCTCCGCATGATGCGCCGCCGGGCACCCGCGGCCAAGGCGCGCATATGCTGGCGGCATGACCCGTGACCCGTTGCAGTTCGGCCTGTTCGTCCCTCAGGGCTGGCGCCTCGACCTCGTCGGCATCGACCCGGCCGAGCAGTGGGGGCGGATGCTCGAGGTCGCCTCGCGCGCGGACGCCGGGCCGTGGGACTCCATCTGGGTCTACGACCACATGCACACCACGCCGCAGCCGACCGCCGAGGCGACGCACGAGGCCTGGACGCTGATGGCGGCGCTGGCCGCGAGCACGAAGCGGGTGCGGCTCGGGCAGATGTGCACGTGCATCGGCTACCGCAACCCCGCGCTGCTGGCGAAGATCGCCGCCACCGTCGACTTGATCTCCGGCGGTCGGCTCGAGTTCGGCATCGGCGCGGGCTGGTACGAGCACGAGTGGCGCGCCTACGGCTACGGGTTCCCCGGTGTCGGCGACCGCATCTCTGCGCTGCGCGACGGCGTGCAGATCATCCAGCGGCTCTGGGCCGAGGGCGAGGCGACGATCGAGTCGCAGACGTTCACGGTCGACGGCGCGATCTGCCGGCCGCAGCCGCTGCAGCTCGGCCGCGACGGCCGCCCCCGTATCCCCACCTGGATCGCCGGCGGCGGCGAGCAGCGCACCCTCCGCTACGCGGCGAAGTGGGCGGACGCCACGAACTTCGGCGGCGGCCCCGAGCAGTTCGCCCGCAAGCGCGACGTGCTGCTCGGCCACCTCGACCGCGAGGGGCGCGACCCCGCAGAGGTGCGCCTGACCTCGAACCTGAACATCGTGGTGCGCGAGAGCGAGGCCGAGGCCCGGCGAGTCGTCGACGAGGTCAACGCGCGCGCAGACTCGGCGATGCGCCCCGAGCACGCGGGATCCGGCTTCTCGACCAAGGGTGCGGTCGTCGGCACGCCGCAGATGGTGCTCGACCACGTGGGCGCGCTGCGCGAGGCGGGCCTCGGCACGCTCATCGCCTACATGCCCGAGGTCGCGTTCGCGCAGGACGGCATCGCGCTGTTCGAGAGCGAGGTGATGGGCCGGCTCGACTGAGGCCGAGTGCGTCGTCGAGCGCGGCGCTGCGCCCCTAGGCTGTGAGCCATGACTGACGAGAACGTCGGCGCGCCGTCGCGCCCGCAGACCGAGATCGACCGCATCGCCGAGGGCTACGTCCACCGGGCCGCGGCACTGAACCCTGAGCTGAACGTCTATGTCGGCCTCGAGGGCGACAAGGCCGGGTACGGCGACTACTCGCCCGCCGGTCGCGACGCTGACGCCGCGCTCGCACGCGAGTCGCTCGCCGCGCTCGACGCGGTCGAGCCGTCCGACGACATCGACTGGGTGACGAAGACCGACCTGTCGCGCGAGCTGCAGCTCGAGCTCGACGTGCACGCCTCCGGGTGGGGCGATCGCGACCTGAACAACCTCGCCAGCCCGGCCACGGGCATCCGCGACATCTTCGACCTGATGCCGACGGCCACCGACGACGACTGGGCGACCATCGCGCAGCGCATGCGCAACGTGCCCGGCGCGATCGACGGCTACATCGACTCGCTGCGCGCCGGCATCGCCAGCGGCAACACTCCCGCCGGGCGGCAGATCGACAACGTGCTCGCGCAGTACGGCGACTACGTGCCCGGCAAGGGCTTCTTCCACGACTTCGCCGCTGGCGCGGAGGCCGGCGAGTCGGCGCTGCCCGAGTCGCTCCGCGGCGAGCTCGCCGCCGCTGCCGGCGACGCGACCGAGGCGCACGCGCGGCTCGCGGAGTTCCTGCGCACCGAGCTCGCAGACGCCGCGAACCCCGTCGACGCCGTCGGTCGCGAGTTCTACTCGCTCATGTCGCGCCGTTTCCTGGGTGCCGAGGTCGACCTCGACGAGACCTACGCGTGGGGCATCGAGGAACTCGACCGCATGCGCGCCGAGCAGGAGGCGATCGCGAACGAGATCCTCCCCGGCGCCACCGTGGCGGAGGCGATCGCGCACCTCGACGCCGACGAGAGCCGCAAGCTGCACGGCACGGATGCGCTCAAGGCGTGGATGCAGGAGACCAGCGACCGCGCCATCGAGGAGCTCGGCCGCAGCCACTTCGACATCGCCGAGCCGATCAAGGCGCTCGAGTGCATGATCGCCCCGACGCAGACGGGCGGCATCTACTACACGGGCCCCGCCGACGACTTCTCCAGGCCAGGGCGGATGTGGTGGTCGGTGCCCGAGGGCGTCACCGAGTTCGACACGTGGCGAGAGCTGACGACCGTGTACCACGAGGGCGTGCCCGGCCATCACCTGCAGATCGCCCAGGCGACCTACAACCGCGCGCAGCTCAACCTGTGGCGGCGGGCGCTGGCCGGCACGTCGGGCCACGCCGAGGGCTGGGCGCTGTACGCCGAGCGCCTGATGGAGTCGCTCGGCTACCTCGACGACCCCGCCGACCGGCTCGGCATGCTCGACGGGCAGCGGATGCGCGCAGCCCGCGTCGTGCTCGACATCGGCGTGCACCTCGGCAAGCCCCGCCTCGACGGCACGGGGGAGTGGGACTTCGACTACGCCTTCGAGTTCCTGAAGTCGAACGTGAACATGAACGAGCCGTTCGTGCGGTTCGAGGTCAACCGCTACTTCGGCTGGCCGGGCCAGGCGCCCTCGTACAAGATCGGCCAGCGCATCTTCGAGCAGATCCGCGACGCGGCGCGCGACGCCGAGGGCGACGCGTTCGACCTCAAGGGCTTCCACAGCCGCGTGCTGAACATCGGCGGCGTGGGCCTCGACACCCTGCGCGGAGCGGTGCTGCGAGGGTAGATCGAGGCCCTTCGCAGGCCCTGCACCCCGGTTGTCCGCCGCGACAGCCGGGGTGTAGGCTTGTCCGGTCACTCGTGTGACGGAACAATCCACCCGAACGTCGACGACGCATCCGCATGCCGTCGACCCGATCTCCTCCAATAAGGCAACTTGAACCCTATGACCACTGCAACGACCACGGCTCCCAAGCAGGTCGCTGTGAACGACATCGGCTCGGCCGATGACTTCATGGCCGCCGTTGAGAAGACCCTGAAGTTCTTCAATGACGGCGACCTCATCGAGGGCACCGTCGTCAAGATCGACCGCGATGAGGTCCTTCTCGACGTCGGCTACAAGACCGAGGGCGTCATCCCCTCGCGCGAGCTCTCCATCAAGCACGACGTCGACCCCACCGAGGTCGTCGAGGTCGGCGACACCGTCGAGGCGCTCGTCCTCCAGAAGGAGGACAAGGAGGGTCGCCTGATCCTCTCGAAGAAGCGTGCGCAGTACGAGCGCGCCTGGGGCGACGTCGAGCGCATCAAGGACGAGGACGGCGTCGTCACCGGCACGGTCATCGAGGTCGTCAAGGGCGGCCTCATCGTCGACATCGGCCTCCGCGGCTTCCTGCCGGCCTCGCTCATCGAGCTGCGCCGCGTCCGCGACCTCACGCCGTACCTCGGCCAGGAGATCGAGGCCAAGATCCTCGAGCTCGACAAGAACCGCAACAACGTCGTGCTGTCGCGCCGTGCGCTGCTCGAGGAGACGCAGTCGGCCTCGCGCGGGCAGTTCCTGCAGTCGCTCCAGAAGGGCCAGGTCCGCAAGGGCGTCGTCTCGTCGATCGTCAACTTCGGCGCGTTCGTCGACCTGGGCGGCGTGGACGGCCTCGTGCACGTCTCGGAGCTCTCGTGGAAGCACATCGAGCACGCCTCCGAGGTCGTCGAGGTCGGCCAGGAGGTCACCGTCGAGATCCTGACCGTCGAGCTCGACCGCGAGCGGGTCTCGCTGTCGCTCAAGGCGACGCAGGAGGACCCGTGGCAGATCTTCGCCCGCACCCACGCCATCGGCCAGGTCGCACCGGGCAAGGTCACCAAGCTCGTCACCTTCGGTGCGTTCGTGCGCGTCGCAGACGGCATCGAGGGCCTCGTGCACATCTCGGAGCTGTCGGGCAAGCACGTCGAGACGGCTGACCAGGTCGTCGCGGTCGGCGACGAGGTCTTCGTGAAGATCATCGACATCGACCTCGAGCGCCGCCGCATCTCGCTCTCGCTGAAGCAGGCGAACGAGGGCGTCGACCCCGAGGGCACCGACTTCGACCCCGCGCTCTACGGCATGCTCGCCGAGTACGACGAGCAGGGCAACTACAAGTTCCCGGAGGGCTTCGACCCCGAGACGAACGAGTGGAAGGAAGGCTTCGACACCCAGCGCGAGGCCTGGGAGGCCGAGTACGCCGCAGCGCAGTCGCGCTGGGAGGCGCACAAGGCGCAGGTCGCCACGTCCCGCGACGCCGAGGTGCTCTCGAACGACGTGCCCTCGGGCGCATCCTCGTTCGGCGGCAGCACCGAGGAGTCGGGCGTCGGCACGCTGGCCGACGACGAGGCTCTCGCGGCGCTCCGCGAGAAGCTCACCGGCGCGACCGAGTAGTCAACCATCACGCAGAGCGGGCCGCACCTTCCGGGTGCGGCCCGCTTCGCGTTGGCGCAGGTGCCGGCTCAGGTCTCGGCGAGCCGGTCGGTGGCCGGTCGGAGATCGGCGTTGCGACGGCGCCGGGCGCTGCGCCAGATCGACCAGCCGAGCAGGCCGAGCAGGGCGAGGGCCAGCAGCACCAGCAGCGGCGCGACGATCGCCAGCAGCGACATGCCGACCGCCCCGACGTCCTCGATCGTCGAGACGACGGGGGCGGCGGCGCCCGCGGTGGCGAGGTTCGCCGCCGGTCGCAGCGTGGTCTTCCCGGCGTGCACCACGAGCGCGATCACGGCGCCCACGACGATCGGCACCCACTGGTTCGAGGCGAAGAACGCCGCCGGGTCGGTGACGGCGACGGTGGATGCGGTGGAGGACGACCCGAAGACGAGGCCGCCCGCCGTCGGGCGCACGATGGTCTGGATCACGTCGTTCACGCTGTCGACGGCCGGGATCTTGTCGGCGACCAGCTCGACGACGAGCAGCACCGCGACGATGCCGAGCACCCAGCCGTTCGACAGCCAGTCCCATCCCTCCGGCAGCGCCATCACGTCGGGGAAGAAGCGGTTCGCCACGCCCACCACGAGCAGCGGGATGTAGGCGTTCATGCCCGCTGCGGCAGCGAGCCCCGAACCGGTCAGGAACTCGAGCATCGTCTCTCCATCCTGCGGCGGGTGGCGCCGCATGGGCAGATCGTAGCCGCGGGCGCCCGTCGCGTCCCGAGAAGCGTCGCGGGCGCGGTACCGTCAGTGCATGACGGCGGTGGTCACGACTGCGCGCGCAGGCGGCGCGCATCCCGACCGTACCCGCGAGCGCGCCACGGCGGTCAACCAGCTGCTCTTCGCCGCCGCGTGCCTGGTGGCCTGCTCGCTCATCATCGTGCTGGGCGACCTCGCCGACGGCGCGCTGCTGTTCGTCGGGGTGCTGCTGGTGTTCGCGCTGACGATCCTGGCGCTGGTGGTGCCCTGGAACCGCCTGCCCGCCGCGCTCGTGGCGCTGGTGCCGGTCGGCGATCTGGTGGCCATCTTCCTGCTGCAGCTCGCCGACTTCAACAGCGAGGTGTGGCCGCTGTGGATGGTGCCGGCGACGTGGCTCGCCACCATCGGCGGCTGGCCGGGCCTCATCCTCGGCGCGGGTGGCTCGAGCGCCCTCTTCTGGGCGTCGTCGCTGCTGAGCGATGCGTTCGGCAGCCCCGTGCACGTGCTGCTCGGCCCGCTCGCCATCACGGCCGCATCCGTCGTCGCCTTCGTGGCGGCGCGCCGCTCAGCTGCGCAGCGAGCGCTGCTCGACGAGCAGGCCGACTACCTCGACCACGCCGTCGAGCGTGCACGCCGGCAGGAGGATGCCGTGAGCGAGCTGCTCGACGCGGTCGACTTCGGCGTGGTGCGCATCGCCGCCGACGGCACCATCGCGATCGAGAACGACGCGCACGCGCGCCTGAGCACCATCGTCGACGACGGCGCGCTCTTCGCCGCCGACGGCGAGACGCCGATCGAGCCGGGCATGTCTCCTGCCGCACGGGCCCGCCGCGGCGACACGTTCGAGAACCTGCTGTACTGGCAGGGCGCCGCGAGCGAGACACGGCGGGCGCTGCAGTCGACCGCACGTCGGCTCATCGACATCAACGGCACCGACGTCGGCGCCATCCTCATCACCCGCGACGTCACCGCCGAACAGCAGGCCGTGCACATCCGTGACGAGCTGGTCGCCTCGGTCTCGCACGAGCTGCGCACGCCGCTGACGAGCGTGCTCGGGCACCTCGACCTCGCCCTCGACAGCGGCGACGTGGGTGCCGGCGCCCGCAGAAGCCTCGAGATCGCCGAGCGCAACGCCTCGCGGCTGCTCGTCATCATCGGCGACATCCTGGCTGCGACCGCCGAGGGCCCGGGGCGCTTCGATGTGCGGCCGGTCACCGAGGACCTCGCGCGGGTCGTGCAGGCGTCGGTGGAGTCGATCGAGCCCCGCGCCTCGGACCGCAACATCCGCATCGACAGCTCCGGCATCGAGCCGGCGGAGGCCGAGTTCGACCCGATCCGCATCAGGCAGGTGGTCGACAACCTGGTCGGCAACGCCGTGAACTACCACACGGGCGACGGCCTGATCGAGGTGGGCGTCACCGCCGACGACAAGCACGCCTGGCTCGTGGTGCGCGACGACGGGCCCGGCATCGCCGAGGATGCGCTCCCGCACCTGTTCGAGCGCCGCTATCGCGCGCGTGGCACCAGCGGCCGCTCGCCCGGCAACGGCCTCGGCCTCTCGATCTCTCGCGACCTCGTGCGCGCGCACGGCGGCGAGATCACCGTCCAGAGCGAACCGGGCAGCGGCGCCACCTTCGTGGTGCGGCTCCCGCGGCGCAGCGCAGGAGCCGCATGAGCCTCGATCCCTATACCGTCAAGCTGATCACCGCGCTGGTCGTGCACGTCGCGGGCGGCCTGTTCGTGCTCGAGACGATGCTGCGCAAGGACGACCGCGCCGGTCGCGCCTGGGCGATGGGATTCCTCAGCGGCATGATCGCCACCGAGGCCTTCGTGATCGCCGAGGTCTCGGAGATCGGGCTCTGGCCGACGGCCATCGGAGACGCTGCCTGGGTCACCTGCCTGGGGCTGCTGTGGCTCGGCTGCCGCGTCTACAACAACCGCCCGATCGGCCGCGTGGCGCTGGTGATCGCGCTGACGGCGCTGCTGACCGGGGCAGCGGTGCTGCTCGAGGATGCCGTCGCCGGCGCCTGGTCCGGGTCCTGGGTGATGTTCGCCGCCAACGCCGCGTTCGCCGGGCTCGGCGCCTTCGAGACGGTGCGCGGCGCCATGCGCCGCACCCGCACGGCGCTCGGCCTCGGCATCGTGCTGCTCGCGGCCGCCGTGTTCCAGCTCGTGCGGCTCATCGCCGGCGTGACCCTCGGCACCGAGCACGAGGTGCTGCGCGACTGGATCGACAGCGGCGTGGCCGGCATCGCCACCATCTGCCTCGTGATCGTCGCCGTGGTCGTCACCTCCGTGCTGCGCGTCGAGCAGGTGCGGCTGCGCGGCACCGAGGACACCTCGCTGATGGCGATCGCCTCCGACGGCGTGCTGCTCGCGCCCTCGTTCGCGCGCGTGCTCGGCGGCCGCCTGATGCGCGCCAACCGACGCGCAGAGCTCTTCGGCGTGCTCGTGGTGCGCATCGACTCGCTCGGCCGCATCGCCACGGCGTTCGGCGCCGACGAGGCCGACCACGTGCACCAGGCCGCCAGGGCAGCGGTGCGCCGGCTGTCGCCCACCACGGCGGCGCTCGGCACCGACGACCACGGCGTGCTGCTGCTCGCCTTCCAGCCCAGCTCGCCCGCCGATGCACGTCAGCTGGCCGCCCGCATGCACCGCGCCATGCTCGACCAGCTGCGCACCGCCGGCGTGCCGGTGGTGCCGCCGATCGGCATGGGCGTGAGCCTCACGAGCATCTCCGGCTACGACCGCGACACGCTCATCGACGCCGCCCGCACGGCGGCGAAGCGCGCGATCGCCAGCGACGACGTGACCGTGGTGGTCGCCGGCGAGGACGACGAGACCGACGACGCGACGCGGGGTCAGGCGGTGCGGCGGTAGCCGACGCCCCTGACCGTCTCGATCCAGCGAGGCTCGGAGGGGGACTCGCCGAGCTTGCGGCGCAGGTTCGCGACGTGCACCTCGATGGCGCGGGCGTCGTGCTCGCTGAGGAAGTGGTCGGGCTCGCCCCGCTCACCGCGGAGCATGCCGGCCAGCTGCAGCTTGCTGACGACGCGGCGGCCGGAGCCCAGCAGCATCCGCAGGATGTCGAACTCGCTGCGGGTCAGCTCGACCTCGCTGCCGTCGAGCACGACGACGCGAGCACCGGGCTCGAGCCGCAGGCCTCGGTGCTCGAGGCTCATGACCTCGACGTCGTCCTCGACCCAGGGGGCCGAGCTCGGGTGCGGAGCGCTGGGGGGCGTCTGCGCGGTCAGCGTCGGGACCGGGCCCGTCTCGTCCAGGCCCGGGGGCGGTGACGGATGCGTCGAGGCGAGCGCACGAGGACGGCGCATCATCGCCTCGATCCTCGCGCGCAGCTCGCGCGGCCGGAACGGCTTGACGACGTAGTCGTCGGCCCCGGTCTGCAACCCCACGAGGGTGTCGATCTCGTCGCCGCGGGCAGTGATCATCACCATGTAGGCCGTCGTGATGCTGCGCACCTGCCGCGCGGTCTCGAAGCCGTCCATGCCGGGCATGTTCACGTCGATGGTGACGACGATGGGGTCGTGCTCGCGCACGAGATCGACGCCGCTCGGGCCATCGGGCGCTGTGTGGACGGTGAAGCCGCCCTGCGTCAGCACCTGCGCGAGCAGCTCTCGGATGTCCTCGCCGTCCTCGATGACGACCGCGACGTCTTCGTGCATCGGTTCTCCCACATCCGGCGCCACTGGGGTCGGCGCGATTCGGCTCATGCTAGCGCTCGCCGGCGACATCAGGGTCGCACGTCGCCGGAGCGCACGATGACGGGCAGCGCGGCCCGCCTCGACGGGGGCCTGCCGACGAGCAGGACGGAGACCAGCAGGCCGGTCACCGCGACGAGCGGGATCGCCACCTGCGGCTCCACGATCGACGCGACGACGCCGCCGACGACCGGCACGCGCAGCGAGGGGCTCCACGCCTCCGCGCCGATGCGATGGGCGGTCGTGCGGTCGGATGCCTCGGTGCCGGTCGTGACCGTCCAGGTGCCCTGGTCGCGCGCCTCCACCGAGAGCACGCGCTCGGCGACCAGCGGACCGGAACCGGCGCTGGGCACGGTGACGACGTCGCCGGGGACGAGCTCGGCAGCCGGGGTGCGAGTGCTGATCAGCAGGTCGCCCGCCTGATAGCTCGGCTGCATGGCGCCGGTGACGACGACGACGGGCTGCGCGAGCCCGGCCAGTGCGCCGGCCCCCAGCACCGCGGCCGTGGCGGCGACGAGTCCGAGCAGCGAGAGCAGCGCGATGGCGATGCGCCTCAGAACGATCATGGCGGCCTCCTCCGTGACTGACGATGCCGTGCTGCACACGCTACGTCGGCCGCCGCGGATCCCCGCGAGGGACGGCCCAGCGGCCGCTTGAGGTTCGCTCAGGAATGCCCGTGCCAGACTCATGGCATGCCCCTCGTCGCGCTCACCGGCGGCATCGCCTCCGGCAAGTCCACCATCGCCGACCGCCTCGCTCGGCACGGCGCCGTCGTGGTCGACGCCGATGCGCTCGTGCGCGAGCTCCAGCAGCCCGGGCAGCCCGTGCTGCGGGCGATCGCCGCGGCGTTCGGCGACGTGCTGCTGCCGGATGGCTCGCTCGATCGCGCCGCGCTCGGCGCGCTGGTCTTCGGCGACCACGACGCCCGGCACCGGCTGAACGCCATCGTGCACCCCGCGGTCGGGCGCGAATCCGCCCGGCGCTTCCGTGCCGCCCTCGCCGCCGACCCCGACGCGGTGGTCGTCTACGACGTGCCGCTGCTCGTCGAGGCGCGCGCCGACGACCCGTGGGACCTCGTGGTGGTGGCGCACGCACCGGCCGAGGAGCGCATCCGCCGTCTGATCGAGCTCAGGGGCATGGACGAGGCGGATGCGCGCGCTCGCGTCGCGTCGCAGGCGAGCGACGAGCGTCGGCTCGCCATCGCCGACGTCGTGATCGAGACCGGCGACGACCTCGAGCGCACCCTCGAGCAGGCGGATGCGCTGTGGGAGCGGCTGCACGGCGACCGTGTGGGCGGCCGCTCGTAGGCTGGGTGCCATGGAACCGACCCGTGCCGTCCGGCCGTTCGAGGTCATCAGCGAGTACACGCCCTCCGGCGACCAGCCGAAGGCGATCCAGCAGCTGACCGAAGCGCTCGGCAGAGGCGAGACCGATGTGGTGCTGCTGGGCGCGACCGGCACGGGCAAGAGCGCCACCACCGCCTGGCTCGTCGAGCAGGTGCAGCGGCCGACGCTCGTGCTCGCGCACAACAAGACGCTGGCCGCGCAGCTCGCGAACGAGTTCCGCGAGCTGCTGCCGAACAACGCCGTCGAGTACTTCGTCTCGTACTACGACTACTACCAGCCCGAGGCGTACATCCCGCAGACCGACACCTTCATCGAGAAGGACTCCTCGCTGAACGCCGAGGTCGAGCGGCTGCGGCACTCCGCGACGAACGCCCTGCTCTCGCGGCGCGACGTGATCGTGGTCTCGACGGTCTCCTGCATCTACGGCCTCGGCACGCCAGAGGAGTACCTCGAGGCGATGGTGGCCCTGCAGGTGGGCATGCGCGTCGACCGGCAGGCGCTGCTGCGCCGCTTCGTCGCCATGCAGTACCAGCGCAACGACGTGGCCTTCACGCGCGGCACCTTCCGGGTGCGCGGCGACACGATCGAGATCATCCCGATGTACGAGGAGCACGCGATCCGCATCGAGCTCTTCGGCGACGAGATCGAGGCGCTCTCCACGCTGCACCCGCTCACCGGCGAGGTGCTCGAGACGCACGAATCGGTCTCGATCTTCCCCGGCAGCCACTACGTGGCCGGCAACGAGCGCATGCACAAGGCGATGGAGCGCATCCGCGACGAGCTCGACGCGCGGCTCAAGGTGCTCGAGCGCGAGGGCAAGCTGCTCGAGGCGCAGCGGCTGCGCATGCGCACCTCGTTCGACCTCGAGATGATGGAGCAGATCGGCTTCTGCTCCGGCATCGAGAACTACTCCCGCCACATCGACGGCCGTGAGGCGGGGGAGCCGCCGCACTGCCTGCTCGACTACTTCGCCGACGACTTCCTGGTCGTGATCGACGAGTCGCACGTCACGGTGCCCCAGATCGGGGCGATGTACGAGGGCGATGCGAGCCGCAAGCGCTCGCTGGTCGAGCACGGCTTCCGGCTGCCGAGCGCGCTCGACAACCGGCCGCTCAAGTTCGGCGAGTTCCTCGAGCGCACGCCGCAGAAGGTCTACCTGTCGGCGACGCCCGGCAAGTACGAGATGGGCCTGGCCGACACGGTGGTCGAGCAGATCATCCGGCCGACGGGCCTCGTCGACCCGAAGCTGGTCGTCAAGCCCACGAAGGGCCAGATCGACGACCTGCTCGAGGAGATCCGGGTACGGGCCGAGCGCGACGAGCGGGTGCTCGTCACGACGCTGACGAAGAAGATGGCCGAGGAGCTCACGGAGTACTTCACGGAGGCGGGCGTGCGGGTGCGCTACCTGCACTCCGACGTCGACACGCTGCGTCGCGTCGAGCTGCTGACGCAGCTGCGGCAGGGCCTGTTCGACGTGCTGGTGGGCATCAACCTGCTGCGCGAGGGCCTCGACCTGCCGGAGGTCTCGCTGGTGTCGATCCTCGACGCCGACAAGGAGGGCTTCCTGCGCTCGTCCACGTCGCTCATCCAGACGATCGGCCGTGCCGCCCGCAACGTCTCGGGCGAGGTGCACATGTACGCCGACCGCATCACCGACTCGATGCGGCTCGCGATCGACGAGACCGATCGCCGACGCGCGGTGCAGGTCGCCTACAACACCGAGCACGGCATCGATCCGACGCCGCTGCGGCGCCGCATCGCCGACATCACCGAGGTGCTCTCGCGCGAGCAGGCCGACACCGACGAGCTGCTCGCCGGCACCAAGCGCGGGGCGCCGACGCCGCGGCTCGCGCGCGACCGCTCCGACCTCGACGGCCCGACGCAGCTCGAGGGCATCATCGCCGACCTGACCGCCCAGATGACCGAGGCGGCGGGCGAGCTGAAGTTCGAGCTGGCGGCGCGCATCCGCGACGAGCTGCACGACCTCAAGCGCGACCTGCGGCAGATGCGTCAAGCGAGCTAGGAAGGGCCCTTTCGGGCCCTTCCTCGCTTGACGCCGACGCCCGTCCCGGGCGTCGGCTCGTCCCTGGCGCCCGTCGAGCCTCGTCCCTGGCGCCCGTCGAGTCACCTCTCTGGCACCCGTCGAGCCCCCTACCCCCGCCCCATCCGCGCATACGCCCCCAGCACCCGCCGCTCCGAGGCGACCAGGTAGCGCTCGAGCTCGACGGCGGCGCGCTCCGCGCCCTCGTCGACGAGCACCGCGAGCACGCGGCGGTTCTGCTCGACGAAGGGCGCGTGCAGCGACTGGGGATCGTCGATCGCGAGGAACGCCAGGCGCAGCTCGGCGGCGAGCTGGTCGTAGGCGCGCGACAGCCGCGGGCTGTCCGCGAGCGAGACCAGCGCGCCGTGGAACGCCATGTTGGCGGTGCCGACCGTCACCCAGTCGTCAGCGGCCAGGGCCCGCTCGGCCCGCTCCACCGCATCCCGCATGGCCGCGACGCCGGGGTGCAGCGGCGCCGCCTCGCGCAGCACGCCGCACTCGAGCTGGCGGCGCGCGCGGTAGATGTCGATCACGTCGGCGGTCGTGGGGGAGGCGACCGAGACCCCGCGGTGCGGCACGTGCTCGACGAGCCCCTGCTCCGAGAGCACGCGGAAGGCCTCGCGGAGGGTGTTGCGCGAGACCGCGAGCCGCTCCGCGAGCGCGACCTCGGAGAGCCGCTGGCCGGGCTCGAAGGCCCCGTCGATGATCTGCTCGCGCAGGGCTGCGGCGAGCGTGGGTGCGTGGTCTGCCATGGGCCGATCGTAGGGTGCCGTGCAACGCGTTCGAAACGCGATCGACACAGATTGTTCGACAATCGTTGCAAGCCTGTCCTACGACAGATACGCTCTGGCCTGCGCAGCTCGCGCGCCTGAGCCCCTCGACGAAGATGGGAACCTCCCGATGACCGACGCATCGCAGCCTGCCGAGACCGCTCCGCCGAAGGAGCGCGCGGCGTCCTTCGCCAAGAGCCGCCGCGGCCCCATCCTCGGCGCCATCTTCCTCATGGCGACCTCGGCCATCGGGCCCGGCTTCATCACGCAGACCGCCACGTTCACGGCACAGCTCGGCGCCGCGTTCGCGTTCGCGATCCTGGTCTCGGTGCTCATCGACCTCGCGGTGCAGATGAACATCTGGCGCATGATCACCGTCTCCGGCAAGCGCGCAGGCGACCTCGCCAACCAGGCCGTGCCCTACTCCGGCCACGTGCTGGCCGTGCTCATCGTGGTCGGCGGGCTGGCCTTCAACATCGGCAACATCGCGGGCGGCGGCCTCGGCCTCAACGCGCTGCTCGGCATCGACCCGAAGGTCGGCGGCCTGCTCACCGGCCTGCTGGCGATCGGCATCTTCCTGTTCAGGAAGGCCGGCCGCGCCGTCGACATCGTCGTGATGGTGCTGGGCATCGGCATGATCCTGATGACGGTCTTCGTCGCGATCGCCTCCCAGCCGCCCATCGGCGACGCGCTGCGCCAGACCTTCGTGCCCGACACGATCAACTTCGCCACCATCACGACGATCGTCGGCGGCACCGTCGGCGGCTACATCACCTACGCCGGTGCCCACCGCTACCTCGAGTCGGGGTTGGTCGGCCCCGAGCACGTCAAGCCCGTGCACCGCGCGTCGCTGCAGGGCATCCTCGTCACCGGCATCATGCGCTACGTGCTCTTCCTCGCGATCCTGGGCGTGGTCGCCTCCGGTGTCGTGCTCGACGTCTCGGGCCAGGCGGCCAACCCCGCGGCGCAGGCGTTCGGCGCCGTGCTCGGCGATGCAGGCATGCGCATCTTCGGCTTCATCTTCTGGGCCGCCGCCATCACCTCGGTGATCGGCGCCGCCTACACCTCCGCCACGTTCCTCTCCGTGTTCTCGAAGCGGCTCGCGGGCGGCTGGCCGCTGCAGCTGGCCACGGTCGCGTTCATCCTGGTGTCGCTGGTCGTGTACGCGCTCATCGGCACGGCCCCCGCGGCGCTGTTGGTGTTCGTGGGCGGCTTCAACGGCCTGATCCTGCCGATCGGCCTGTCGATCTTCATGTACATCGGCTGGTTCCGGCAGCGCGACGTGCTGGGCGGCTACCGCTACCCGAGGTGGCTGCTCGTCGTCGGCACGCTCGCCACGCTGCTCTCCTTCTGGATGGGCATCAGCTCGATCGGCCCGATCTTCGCCTTCCTGGGGGTGGGCGCATGACCGCCATCGACCTGAACTCCGACCTGGGCGAGAACACGCCCGACCGCATCGTGGGCGACGACGAGGCGATGCTGCGCGTCGTCACGAGCGCCAACGTCTCCTGCGGCTTCCACGCGGGCAGCCCCGAGGGCATCCGCGCCACGCTCGCCGCGGCCGTCGCGCAGGGCGTCGTGATCGGCGCCCACCCTGGCTACCGCGACTACGAGGGCTTCGGCCGGCTGCCGATGGCCGTCGACGACGCGACCCTGCAGGCGCACGTCGAGTACCAGTTGGGCGCCCTCGAGGGGCTCGCCCGCTCGGTCGGCGGCCGCACCGCCTACGTGAAGCCGCACGGCGCGCTCTACAACACCATCGCGCGAGACGAGCGCCAGGCGGCGGTGGTGGTGCGCGCGATCCGCGCGATCGACCCGTCGCTCGTGCTGCTCGGCCTCGCGGGCGGCGTCGTGCTCGACGTCGCCGAGCGCGCGGGCCTGGCGACGGCGGCCGAGGCGTTCGCCGACCGCGCCTACACGCCGGAGGGGCTGCTGGTCTCGCGCACCGAGCAGGGCTCGGTGCTGCACGACCCGCAGCTGGTGGCGGCCCGGATGGTGCGGCTGGCCCACGAGGGGCTGATCGAGGCCGTCGACGGCAGCGACGTCGCGGTCCGTGCCGAGTCGATCTGCGTCCACGGCGACTCGGCGGGCGCCATCGCCATGGCCGAGGCGACGCGTGCTGCGCTCGAGGCCGCCGGGGTGACCATCGCGCCATTCGTGGGTTCCCGACCGTGACGCGCACCGCATCCGCCACCCAGCTCGAGCAGGCGAGGGCCGCACGGTCGTCGTACCGCGCTGGCGCCGTCGCACCCACCAGCGGCGTCGCGCACGGGCTGGTGCAGGCCAACCTGATCGCGGTGCCCGCCGACTGGGCGTTCGAGACGCTGCTCTTCGCGCAGCGGAACCCCCGATCGTGCCCGGTGCTCGAGGTGCTCGACGCCGGGCAGGTCGAGCCGCGGCTCGCGCCGGGCGCCGATATCCGCACCGACCTGCCCGCCTACCGCGTCTGGCGCGACGGCGAGCTCGTCGAGGAGACGGCGGATGCGTCGCGGGCGTGGGGCGAGCAGCCAGACCTGGTCGCGTTCCTCATCGGCTGCTCGTTCACCTTCGAGGCGGGGCTCGCCGACGCCGGGATCCCGATCCGGCACCGGGAGCTCGGGCGCAACGTGCCGATGTACCGCACCGACCGGGCGTGCGAGCCCGCGGGCAGGCTGCACGGCGAGCTCGTCGTCTCGATGCGCCCGATCGCTGCCGACCGGGTCGCCGACGCGGTGCGGATCTCGGGGCGGTACCCGGCCGTGCACGGCGCACCGGTGCACGTCGGCGATCCCGGCGCGCTCGGCATCGCCGACCTCGGCGCGCCCGACTTCGGCGACGCCTCCGAGGTGCGCGAGGGGGAGCTGCCGGTCTTCTGGGCGTGCGGCGTCACCCCGCAGGCGGCGATCATGGCGTCGCGGCCGCCGTTCGCGATCACGCACGCCCCGGGCCACATGCTCATCACCGACGTGCCCGACGCGGCGTACGCCGCATGACCCGCCTGCTGCCGGCGGCCGACACCGCGCTGCTGCTCGAGACGGCCGATCTCGACGAGGCGGTGCGCCTGCTGCCCGCGCTGGTCGCGGCCGCGCTGCCGGGCGTCACCGAGCTGGTGCCCGCCGCGCGCACGATCCTGGTGCGCTTCGACCCGAGCCTCGTCAGCGCATCCGCCCTCGGCGCGGCCCTGCTCGCCGTCGAGCCGCACGCGGAGGGTGCCGCCACGGATCGCGCCGTGACGATCCCCGTGCGCTACGACGGCGAGGACCTCGCCGAGGTCGCCGCGCACCTCGGGGTGCCGGTCGACGACCTGGTCGCACGCCATCAGGCGGCGCTCTGGACGGTCGCGTTCACCGGCTTCGCGCCGGGCTTCGGCTACCTGGTCGGCGACGATCCGCTCTTCGACGTGCCGCGGCGGCCCTCGCCGCGCACCCGCATCCCCGCCGGCTCGGTGGCGCTCGCCGGACGCTTCTCGGGCATCTACCCGAAGCAGAGCCCGGGCGGCTGGCAGCTCATCGGCCGCACCGACGCCGTGCTGTGGGATCTCGACCGCGAGCCCCCGGCGCTGCTCGCGCCCGGCACCGCGGTGCGCTTCGAGCGGGTCGAGCGCGAGCTCGTCGTGGCGGCGGCGACGACGCACGCCCCGACCGCGTCGACCCACGCCGTCGAGGTCGTGCGGGCCGGCCTGCAGCTGCTCGTGCAGGACCTCGGCCGCCCCGGGATGGCGTCGCTCGGCGTCTCGGCATCGGGCGCGGCCGATCGCTCGGCGCTGCGCGAGGCGAACCGGTCGGTCGGCAACCCGCCCGGCTGCGCGGGGCTCGAGCTGGCGGGCGGGGGCGCGGTGCTGCGGTTCCGCGGGCCGGCGGTCGTCGCGCTCGGCGGGGCGCTGGCCGACGCGAGCCTGCGCGCCGGCGATGTCGAGCACGCGATCGAGCACGGCCGCGCCGTCGCGCTCGACGACGGCGACGAGCTGCGCGTGGGTGCCACCCGCGACGGCCTGCGCACCGTCATCGCGCTCCGCGGCGGCATCGCGCTCGAGCCGGTGCTCGGCAGCCTCGCCACCGACACGCTCGCGCACCTCGGACCCGCCGCGCTCAGCGCGGGCGACGTGCTGCCGCTGCACGGACCCGCCGCGGCGGGCGCGGCCGTCGAGCGCACCCGCGCCCCGCGCATCCCCCTGCCCGTCGCCGGCGAGACGGTCGAGCTCGAGATCGTGCTCGGCCCGCGCGACGACTGGTTCGCGCCGCAGGCGCTGCGCGACCTGCTCGACGAGGCGTGGCTCGTCACCCCGCGCTCCGACCGCGTCGGCGTGCGGCTCGAGGGCAGGCCGCTCGAGCGCGCCCGTGACGGCGAGCTCGACAGCGAGGGCGCGGTGACCGGCGCCATCCAGGTGCCGCCCGACGGCCAGCCGGTGCTGTTCCTGCCCGACCACCCGCTCACCGGCGGCTACCCGATCATCGGCGCGGTCGTCGACCGCGACCTCGACCTGGCGGGGCAGCTGCCGCCCGACGCCCGCATCCGATTCCGCCTCGCGGAGCAGTGAAGTGACCTGGAGGACGACGTGCAGAAGATCCTGATCGCCAACCGCGGCGAGATCGCCGTGCGCATCGCGCGCGCCTGCGCCGAGGGCGGCTACCGCTCGGTCGCCGTGTACGCCGACCAGGACGTCGACGCCATGCACGTGCGCCACGCCGACGAGGCCGTCGCGCTCGGCGGCACGACCTCGGCCGAGACCTACCTCGACATCGCGTCGCTCCTCGCCGCCGCCCGCACCAGCGGTGCCGACGCCGTGCATCCGGGCTACGGTTTCCTCTCCGAGAGCGCCGCCTTCGCCCGCGCGGTCGAGGCGGCCGGGCTCACCTGGATCGGCCCGAGCCCGGAGAGCATCGAGGCGCTGGGCGACAAGGTCACCGCGCGCACGATCGCGCAGCGCGTCGGGGCACCGCTCGCGCCCGGCACCGACCGACCGCTCGCCAGCGCCGACGAGGCGGTCGCCTTCGCCCGCGAGCACGGGCTGCCCGTGGTCGTGAAGGCGGCGTTCGGCGGCGGCGGCCGGGGGCTCAAGATCGCCCGCACGATCGAGGAGGTGCCGGATGCGTTCGCGTCGGCCACCCGCGAGGCGGTGGCCGCGTTCGGTCGCGGCGAGTGCTTCATCGAACGCTACCTCGAGCACCCTCGGCACGTCGAGACGCAGGTGCTCGGCGACGGCCACGGCCTCGTGGTGGTCGTCGGCGACCGCGACTGCTCGCTGCAGCGCCGCAGCCAGAAGCTGCTGGAGGAGGCGCCGGCGCCCGGGCTGACCGACGAGCAGCGCGCCCGCATCCACGACGCCTCGCGCGCCATCTGCGCCGAGGTGCGCTACCGCGGGGCGGGCACCGTTGAGTTCCTGCTCGGCGCCGACGGCACCATCTCGTTCCTCGAGGTGAACACCCGGCTGCAGGTCGAGCATCCGGTCACCGAGGCCGTCACCGGCATCGACCTGGTGCGCGAGCAGCTGCGGATCGCCGAGGGGCTCGGCCCGTCGATCGCCGCCACGCCCGCACCGAGCGGCCACGCGATCGAGCTGCGGCTGAACGCCGAGGATCCGGGACGGGGGTTCCTGCCCAGCCCCGGCCGCATCGAGCGGCTGCGCGTGCCGGGCGGGCCGGGCGTGCGCTGGGACGCCGGCGTCGAGGCGGGCGACGTGGTCGAGGCGGCGTTCGACTCGCTCGCCGCGAAGCTCATCGTGCACGCCGTCGACCGCGACGCGGCGCTCGTGCGGCTCCGGCGCGCGCTCGGCGAGCTCGAGGTGGTCGGCGTCGCGACGGTCGCGCCGTTCGCCGAGGCGGTGCTGCGGGAGCCCGACTTCTCGACCGCCGGCTTCGCCGTGTCGACCCAGTGGATCGAGGCCACGCTGATGCCGCGGCTCGAGCCGCAGCTGCGCGCGGCGCCGGCCCGCAGCGAGGCGCTCACCCGCATCCCGATCGAGATCGACGGCAGGCGGGTGGTGCTCGGACTCCCGGATGCGCTGCTCGCCGCCGCCGCCGGAGCCGCGGGCCCGGGAGCGACCGCAGCCGCGCAGCCGGTCGACGAGGGCGCGCTGGTCGCACCCGTGCCCGGCACGCTCGTGCGCTGGCTGGTCGCCGACGGTGCGGCCGTCGAGGCGGGGGAGGACGTCGCGGTGCTGGACGCGATGAAGATGGAGACGCGCATCGCCGCGCACCGCTCCGGCACGCTCGCGCAGACCGTGGCGGAGGGCGCCACGGTCGCCGTCGACGCGGTGATCGGGCAGGTGCGCGACTGATCCGCAGGGGCGTGTCAGTGGCCGAACGTAGAATGATCCGGTGACATCCAGGACTCCAGAGACCCCCGAGCTGCACGTGCGCGGCGCGCGCGAGCACAACCTCAAGGACGTCGACCTGCGCATCCCGCGCGACTCCCTGGTGGTGTTCACGGGGCTGTCGGGGTCGGGCAAGTCGTCGCTCGCGTTCGACACGATCTTCGCCGAGGGGCAGCGCCGCTACGTCGAGTCGCTGTCGGCCTACGCGCGCCAGTTCCTCGGCCAGGTCGACCGCCCTGACGTCGACTTCATCGAGGGGCTCAGCCCCGCCGTGTCGATCGACCAGAAGTCGACCAACCGCAACCCGCGCTCGACCGTCGGCACCATCACCGAGGTGTTCGACTACATGCGCCTGCTGTGGGCGCGCATCGGCGTGCCGCACTGCCCGATCTGCGGCGAGCGCATCCAGCGGCAGACGGTGCAGCAGATCGCCGACGAGCTGATGGACCTGCCCGAGCGCACGCGCTTCCAGATCCTCGCGCCCGTCGTGCAGCAGAAGAAGGGCGAGTTCGCCGACCTGCTGCGCAACCTCGTGGCCACCGGCTACTCGCGCGCGATGATCGACGGCGAGCTGGTGCAGCTCGCCGACGCGCCCGCGCTGAAGAAGCAGAACAAGCACGACATCTCGGTGGTCGTCGACCGGCTCGTCGCCGAGCCGGGCATGCTCTCGCGGCTGACCGACTCGCTCGAGACCGCGCTGCGGCTCGCCGACGGGCTCGCCACCATCGACTACGTCGACCTCGACGAGGGCGATGCCGCACGCAGCCGCACCTTCAGCGAGAAGCTCTCGTGCCCCAACCGGCACCCCGTCGCGCTCACCGAGATCGAGCCGCGCACCTTCTCCTTCAACGCCCCGTTCGGCGCCTGCCCCGTGTGCACCGGCATCGGCACCAGGATGGCGGCCGACCCCGACCTCGTGATCGCCGACGAGTCGCTCTCGATCCGCGAGGGCGCGATCCTGCCGTGGACGCAGTCGGGCAAGGGGCTCTACACCTACTTCGAGCGACTGCTGACGGGCCTGGCGCGCGAGATGGACTTCTCGCTCGACACCCCCTGGAACGAGCTCGAGCACGACACCCGGCAGGTGATCCTGCAGGGCACCGACGGCAACGTCATGGTGCAGTGGCGCAACCGCTACGGCCGCCAGCTGCGCTACGCCTCCGGCTACGAGGGCGTCATGCCCTACATCCAGCGCAAGCACGCCGAGGCCGACAGCGACTGGGTGCGCGCGAAGCACAGCGAGTACCTGCGCGAGGTGCCGTGCGCCGAGTGCGGCGGCGCGCGCCTCAAGCCCGAGGTGCTCGCGGTGCTCGTGCACGGCTCGTCGATCTCGACCGTCGCCGACATGAGCCTCGACGACGCGCACGACTACATGCACTCGCTCGACCTCGACGAGCGCGAGGCGACGATCGCCGCGGCGGTGCTGCGGGAGATCCGCGCCCGCCTCGACTTCCTGATCCGCGTCGGGCTCGGCTACCTCTCGCTTTCGCGCGCGGCCGCGACCCTCTCCGGCGGCGAGGCCCAGCGCATCCGTCTGGCCACGCAGATCGGCGCCGGCCTCACGGGCGTGCTCTACGTGCTCGACGAGCCCTCCATCGGCCTGCACCAGCGCGACAACCGCAAGCTGATCGGCACGCTCGAGGCGCTGCGCGACCTGGGCAACACGCTCATCGTGGTCGAGCACGACGAAGACACCATCCGCACCGCCGACTGGGTCGTCGACATCGGCCCCGGGGCGGGCGAGAACGGCGGCGAGGTGGTGCACTCGGGCAGCTACGAGGATCTGCTGGCCCACCCGACCTCGCTCACCGGCGCCTACCTGTCGGGCCGTGAGAGCATCCCCACGCCCGAGGTGCGCCGACCGGTCGACCCCGACCGGATGCTGCGGGTCGAGGGGGCGCGCGCCAACAACCTCCAGAACATCGACGTCGACATCCCGCTGGGCATGTTCGTGGCCATCACCGGGGTCTCGGGCTCCGGCAAGTCGACGCTCGTCAACGACATCCTGCACAAGGTGCTGGCCAACGCCCTCAACGGCGCCCGCCAGGTGCCCGCCAAGCACACCCGGGTGACGGGGCTCGAGCACCTCGACAAGGTCGTGCACGTCGACCAGGGGCCCATCGGCCGCACGCCGCGCTCCAACCCGGCGACGTACACGGGGGTGTTCGACAAGATCCGCACCCTGTTCGCCGAGACCGCGGAGGCGAAGACGCGCGGCTACCTCGCGGGGCGCTTCTCGTTCAACGTCAAGGGCGGCCGCTGCGAGGCGTGCCAGGGCGACGGCACGCTGAAGATCGAGATGAACTTCCTGCCCGACGTCTACGTCGAGTGCGAGGTGTGCCACGGCGCGCGCTACAACCGTGACACGCTCTCGGTGCACTACAAGGGCAAGTCGATCGCCGACGTGCTGCAGATGCCGATCGAGGAGGCCGCCGAGTTCTTCGCGCCGATCTCGTCGATCCACCGCTACCTGAAGACGCTCGTCGACGTCGGTCTCGGCTACGTGCGGCTCGGCCAGTCGGCGACCACGCTCTCCGGCGGCGAGGCGCAGCGCGTGAAGCTCGCCACCGAGCTGCAGCGCCGCACCTCCGGCCGCGCCATCTACGTGCTCGACGAGCCGACCACGGGTCTGCACTTCGACGACGTGCGCAAGCTGCTCGAGGTGCTCGACGGCCTGGTCGTCAAGGGCAACACGGTGCTCACCATCGAGCACTCGCTCGACGTCATCAAGAGCGCCGACTGGGTCATCGACCTCGGCCCCGAGGGCGGCTCGGGCGGCGGCTCGATCGTCGCGACCGGCACGCCCGAGCAGATCGCCGACGTGCCCGAGAGCCACACCGGCACCTTCCTCAAGGAGATGCTGGGCGCGGGCGTGCGATGACCGACGAGCGCGCCCCGCGCACGCCGGCGTCGCGCCCATCGGCGTCGCGCCCTCCGGCGTCGCGCCCTCCGGCATCGCGCCCTCCGGCATCGCGCACCGTGCCGTACAAGCCGGCGCCGGGCTCGATCCCCACCGCGCCCGGCGTCTATCGGTTCCGCGACGAGCACGAGCGGGTGCTCTACGTCGGCAAGGCCAAGAACCTGCGGCAGCGGCTCGCCAACTACTTCCAGCCGCTCGAGACGCTGCACGAGCGCACCCGGCGCATGGTGCTCACCGCGGTGCGCGTCGAGTGGACGATCGTGGCCAGCGAGTTCGAGGCGCTGCAGCTCGAGTTCACCTGGATCAAGGAGTACGAGCCGCCGTTCAACGTGCAGTTCCGCGACGACAAGTCCTACCCGTACCTCGCCGTGACGATGGGCGACGACGTGCCGCGCGTGCTCATCACCCGCAACCGCGACATCCGCGGCGCCCGCTACTTCGGGCCGTACACGAAGGTCTGGGCGATCCGCGAGACCCTCGATCTGCTGCTGAAGGCGTTCCCCATGCGCTCCTGCAGCCGGTCGGTCTACGACCGGGCCGAGCGCAGCGGCCGCCCCTGCCTGCTGGGCGACATCGGCAAGTGCTCGGCACCCTGCGTGGGTCGCGTCACGTTCGAGGAGCACCGGGCGACGGCCCGCGATCTGGTGGCGTTCATGAACGGCGGCGACCAGGAGTTCGTCGACCGGGTGCGCGAGGAGATGCAGCGCGCCAGCGCCCGGCTCGAGTTCGAGCGGGCCGCCCGGCTGCGCGACCAGCTCGCCGCCCTGCAGACCGTGCTCGAGCGCACCAGCGTGGTGCTGGCCGACCGGGTCGACGCCGACGTGTTCGGGCTCGTGCACGACGAGCTGAGCGCCGCGGTGCACCTGTTCGCGGTGCGGGGCGGCCGCATCCGCGGCACGAAGTCGTGGGTGGTCGACACCGAGATCGACCTGACCGACGGCGAGCTGGCGACGCAGATCCTGCGCATCGCCTACGAGACGGGCGACCCGCCCGCGCGCGAGGTGCTGCTGCCGCGGCAGCCCGACAGCACCGCAGAGGTCGAGGCCTGGCTCACCGACCGCCGCAGCGACCACGGGCTCGCCGGCCGGGTCGAGGTGCGCGTGCCGCAGCGCGGCGAGAAGCGCCGCCTCGCCGACTCCGCCACGGTCAACGCGGCGCACGCGCTGCAGACGGCGCGCACGAAGCGCACGAGCGACTACGTCACCCGGTCGCAGGCGCTCGCCGACCTGCAGGAGGCGCTCGGCATGGCCGAGGCGCCGCTGCGCATCGAGTGCTTCGACGTCTCGCACCTCGGCGGCACGGGGGTCGTCGCGTCGATGGTCGTCTTCGAGGACGGCCTGCCGCGCAAGGACCAGTACCGGAAGTTCGCCATCGCGCAGACCACCGACGACACCGACTCGATCTTCCAGATCATGACCCGCCGGGCGAAGTACCTCGTCGACGGCGACCCCGACGACACGGGCTCGCGCTTCGCCTACGCCCCGCAGCTGCTGCTGGTCGACGGCGGCAGGCCGCAGGTGCAGGCCGCCAAGCGGGCCCTCGACGAGGCGGGCGTGCGCGGCGTCGCGCTGGCGGGCATCGCGAAGCGGCTCGAGGAGCTGTGGCTGCCCGACGAGGAGTTCCCGGTGATCCTGCCGCGCTCGAGCGAGGCGCTCTACCTCGTGCAGCGGCTGCGCGACGAGGCGCACCGCGTCGCCATCACCTACCAGCGGCAGAAGCGCTCGAGCGCGATCGAGTCGCAGCTGAGCGGCATCCCCGGGCTCGGCCCGTCGCGCGTGCGCGCGCTGCTGAAGCACTTCGGCTCGGCGAAGCGAGTGCGGGCGGCCAGTCCCGAGCAGCTGCGGGAGGTCGCCGGCGTGGGTCCCGCGCTCGCAGAGGCCGTCGCGCGGGCGCTCGGCGCAGATACGATGGACGGAGAAGCCCAGGGATAGGAAATCGCGCGCCGTGAACGCAAGAGAGATCGTCATCATCACCGGCATGTCCGGCGCAGGGCGGACGACCGTTGCGAACGCGCTCGAGGACCTGGGCTGGTTCGTCGTCGACAACCTGCCGCCGAGCATGCTGAAGACGCTGGTGCGCACCGCGGCGACGAACGACGCCACCGAGGCGAAGCTCGCGATCGTCGTCGATGTGCGCGGCGGGGTGCTCTTCGACGACGCCCGGCGCTTCGTCGAGATGCTCCGCGACGAGCACACGGTGCGCGTGCTGTTCCTCGAGGCGAGCGACGCCGAGCTGGTGCGCCGCTACGAGCAGGTGCGCCGGCCGCACCCGCTGCAGGGCGACGGCACGATCCTCGACGGCATCCGCATGGAGCGCACGCGCCTCGAGCCGCTGCGCGGCATGGCCGACGACCTGCTCGACACCACCGGCCTCAACCCCCATCAGCTGACGACCCGCGTGGGGGAGCGCTTCACTCCCGACGGCGAGCTCGAGGTGGTCGTGACGGTGATGAGCTTCGGCTTCAAGTACGGGCTGCCGGTCGACGCCGACCTGATCGCCGACATGCGGTTCCTGCCGAACCCGTTCTGGAACCCGTCGATGCGCGGCCACAACGGCACCGAGCAGATGGTCTCCGACTTCGTGCTCGAGCAGGAGGGCGCGCGCGAGTTCGCCGACCGCTACCTCGAGGCGCTCGAGCCGGTGCTCGCGGGCTTCGCGCGGGAGAACAAGCTGCACGTCGTGCTGGGCGTCGGCTGCACCGGCGGCAAGCACCGCTCGGTCGCGATGGCCGAGCACCTCGCAGCACGGCTGTCCGGGCGCCCCGGGCTGCGCGTGGCGATCAAGCACAGAGATCTGGGGCGCGAATGACGAGGGGAGCAGGCGTGGCATTGACCGACGACGTCAAGGAGGAGCTCGCGCGGGTGCGCGTGACGCGACCCCAGACGAAGGCGGCCGAGGTCGCGACGCTGCTGCGCTTCGCGGGCGGCCTGCACGTCATCTCGAACCGCGTCGCGGTCGAGAGCGAGCTCGACTCCGCTGCCGCCGCCGCGCGGCTGGCCCGCAGCATCCTCGAGCTCTACGGCGTGAAGGCCGAGATCGCGCGGATCTCCTCGTCGTCGAGCCGCTCGAGCGGCGCCTATCTGGTGCGCGTGATCGCCGAGGGCGAGACGCTCGCCCGGCAGACGGGGCTGATGGATGCGCGGCGCAAGCCCGTCCGCGGCCTCCCGAACAAGGTCACCACGGGTTCGCTCGAAGACCTGGCGGGCGTCTGGCGCGCTGCGTTCCTGGCGCAGGGAGCGCTCTCGGATCCGGGCCGCTCGGCGGCCCTCGAGATCGCCTGCCCCGGCAACGAGGCGGCGATGGCGCTGGTCGGCGCGGCCGGGCGGCTCGGCGTGCCGGCGAAGTCCCGCGAGGTGCGCGGCGCGCACCGCGTCGTCATCCGGGAGGGCGAGCCGATCTCGCGCATGCTGACCACCATGGGCGCGCTCGACACGGTGCGCGCCTGGGCAGAGCTGCGCCAGCGCCGCGAGGTGCGCGCCACCGCCAATCGCCTGGTGAACTTCGACGACGCCAACCTGCGGCGCAGCGCGCAGGCGGCCGTCGCCGCCTCGGCCCGCATCGAGCGCGCGCTCGAGATCCTCGGCGTCGACGTGCCGGAGCACCTGGCCTATGCGGGGCGCCTGCGGCTCGAGCACCGCGATGCCAGCCTCGACGAGCTCGGCCACCTGGCCAAGCCGACGATGACGAAGGATGCTGTCGCCGGCCGCATCCGCCGTCTGCTCGCGATGGCCGACCGGGCTGCGCAGGATCGCGGGATCCCGAGCACCGAGTCGGCCGTCCCGGACGACATCGACCTGTGACGACGGGGCTGCGCACTCGGCTTCGCGCAGGCGCCCGTGGATAGGATCGAGCACGACCAATCGGCGCGCGTCGCGCGCAAGAGAGGAGAGCCACCCATGGCCGTCTACACCCTTCCTGACCTGCCGTACGACTACGCGGCACTCGAGCCCCACATCTCTGCGAAGATCATGGAGCTCCACCACGACAAGCACCACAAGGCCTACGTCGACGGCGCGAACACCGCGCTCGAGAAGCTGCAGGCCGCGCGCGACGCCGACGACTTCGCCTCGGTGAACAAGCTCGAGAAGGACCTCGCGTTCAACCTCGGCGGCCACACCAACCACACGGTGTTCTGGAACAACCTCTCCGGCGACGGCGGTGGCGAGCCCGAGGGCGAGCTGCAGGCGGCGATCGGCGAGTTCTTCGGCGACTTCGCGAAGTTCAAGGCGCACTTCACCGCCAACGCGACGGGCATCCAGGGCTCCGGCTGGTCGGTGCTCGCGTGGGACTCGATCGCCTCGCGCCTCAACGTCTTCCAGCTCTTCGACCAGCAGGGCAACGTGCCGGTCGGCGCGCAGCCGATCCTGATGCTCGACATGTGGGAGCACGCCTTCTACCTCGACTACCTCAACGTCAAGGCCGACTACGTCAAGGCGTTCTGGAACATCGTCAACTGGCAGGACGCGCAGGCCCGCTTCGACGCGGCCAAGGCGCAGACCGCCGGACTCATCGTCCGCTGACCCGTCAGCGCGACCGGGGGCTCCGGGCAGCAGCCCGGGGCCCCTCTCCCACCCACACAACGTGAGGAACCCCATCCCATGACTCTCAAGGTCGCCATCAACGGCTTCGGCCGTATCGGCCGCAACTTCGTGCGGTCAGCGCTTGCCCAGGGCGCTGACATCGACATCGTCGCGGTCAACGATCTCACCGACAACCACACGCTCGCCCACCTGCTGAAGTACGACTCCGTCGCCGGCGTCATCGACGCCCCCATCAGCTGGGACGAGGGCACCATCACGGTCGGTGAGGACTCCATCCGCTCGCTCTCCGAGAAGGACCCGGCCAAGCTGCCGTGGGGCGAGCTCGACGTCGACGTGGTCATCGAGTCGACCGGTCGCTTCACCAAGGTCGAGGACGCCTCCGCCCACATCGCGGCAGGTGCGAAGAAGGTCATCCTCTCCGCTCCCGCCAAGGGCCCGGCCCCGACCTTCGTGATGGGCATCAACCACGAGGACTACAACCCCGAGACCGATCACGTGATCTCGAACGCCTCGTGCACCACCAACTGCCTCGCGCCGCTCGCCAAGGTCTTCCACGACCACTTCGGCATCGAGCGCGGCCTGATGACGACGGTCCACGCCTACACGGCCGACCAGAACCTGCAGGACGGCCCCCACAGCGACCTGCGCCGTGCACGCGCGGCGGCGCTGTCGATCATCCCGACCTCGACCGGCGCGGCGAAGGCCATCGGCCTGGTCATCCCGGAGCTCAAGGGCATCCTCGACGGCTACGCCCTGCGCGTGCCGACGCCCACCGGCTCGATCACCGACCTCACGATCACGACCCGCGACGGGCTGACCGTCGACGAGATCAATGCCGCGTACAGGGCCGCGGCCGAGTCGGGGCCGATGAAGGGCTACCTGCAGTACACCGAGGATGAGATCGTCTCGAGCGACATCATCGGCAACGCCCACTCGTCGATCTTCGACTCGGGCCTGACCCGGGTGCTCGGCGACCAGGTGAAGGTCTCGGCCTGGTACGACAACGAGTGGGGCTACTCATCGCGACTGGTCGACCTGGCCGAGCACGTCGGCTCGCAGCTCTGAGCCATGGCGATCCGCACGCTCGACAGCCTCGGCGACCTCGCCGGGAAGACCGTCCTCATCCGATGCGACTTCAACGTGCCGGTGCAGGATGGTCGGATCACCGACGAGGGACGCATCGTCGCCTCGCTGCCCACCCTTCGCGCGCTGCTCGAGCAGGGTGCGAAGGTGGTGGCGATGTCGCACCTGGGTCGCCCGAAGGGCGAGCCGGAGGCGAAGCACTCGCTCGAGCCCGTCGCACGACGGCTCGGCGAGCTGCTCGGCACCGAGGTCGCCTTCGCCACCGACACGGTCGGTGAAGCGGCGCAGCGCGTGCGGATCGCCCTCGCGGACGGGCAGCTCGCGCTGCTCGAGAACCTCCGCTTCGACCCGCGCGAGACCAGCAAGGATCCTGCCGAGCGCGCGGCCTTCGCCGCGGAGCTCGCGGCCGGCGCCGACGCGTTCGTCTCCGACGGCTTCGGCGTCGTCCACCGCGAGCAGGCGAGCGTCTTCGAGATCGCGCAGGCGCTCCCGAGCGCAGCCGGGCTGCTCGTGCAGCGCGAGCTCGAGGTGCTGTCGCGCCTGACCGAGTCGCCGGAGCGCCCCTACGCGGTCGTGCTCGGCGGCTCGAAGGTCAGCGACAAGCTCGGCGTGATCGAGCACCTGCTGCCGCGCGTCGACCGGCTGCTGATCGGCGGCGGCATGCTGTTCACCTTCCTGGCGGCGAAGGGCCACGGCGTGGCCGCGAGCCTGCTGGAGGAGGATCAGCTCGAGCGCGTGCGCGGCTACATCGCGCAGGCCGAGCAGGCCGGCGTCGAGCTGGTGCTGCCGACCGACGTCGTGGTCGCCGCCAGGTTCGCGCCGGATGCCGAGCACGAGACGGTCGCCGCAGAGGCGATCGAGCAGAGCAGCTTCGGCACCGACGGCATCGGGCTCGACATCGGGCCCGACAGCGCCGCCGCGTTCGCCGAGGCGATCCGCGGGTCGCGCACCGTGTTCTGGAACGGCCCGATGGGCGTGTTCGAGATGGAGGCGTTCGCCGCGGGCACGAAGGCGGTCGCACAGGCGCTGACCGAGGTGCAGGGGCTCGCGGTCGTCGGCGGCGGCGACTCCGCGGCCGCGGTGCGGCAGCTGGGATTCGACGATGCGGCGTTCGGCCACATCTCGACGGGTGGCGGCGCGAGCCTCGAGTTCCTCGAGGGTGCTCGCCTGCCTGGACTGGAGGTGCTCGGATGGTGACGGAGACGAGTCGGCGGACGCCGCTGATCGCAGGCAACTGGAAGCTGCAGCAGGATCACCTGCAGGCGATCGCGCTGGTGCAGAAGCTCGCCTGGACGCTCCAGGACGCGAAGCACGACCATGCGTCGGTCGAGGTGGCGGTGTTCCCGCCCTTCACCGACCTGCGCAGCGTGCAGACGCTGATCTCGGCGGAGAAGTTCGACCTGCGCTTCGGCGCACAGGACGTCTCGGAGCACGACTCCGGCGCGCACACCGGCGAGGTGTCGGCAGCGATGCTCGCGAAGCTCGACTGCGCGTACGCGATCGTCGGCCACTCCGAGCGCCGCCAGGATCACCACGAGTCCGACGCGATCGTCGGCCGGAAGGCGGCGGCCGCGCTCCGCGCCGGCATCACCCCGATCATCTGCGTCGGGGAGACCGCCGAGGACCTCGAGCAGCACGGTGCATCGGCCGTGCCGGTGCAGCAGCTGCGGGAGGTGCTCGCCGAGCTGCCCGCGACGGGCGAGATCGTCGTCGCCTACGAGCCGGTCTGGGCGATCGGCTCCGGGCAGGCCGCCACGGCGGAGCAGGCGCAGCAGGTCGCGCAGGCGCTGCGCCAGACCATCGCAGAGGTGCGGAGCGACGAGGCTGCGGCCGCGACGCGCATCCTGTACGGCGGCAGCGTGAAGTCGGGCAACATCGCCGGCTTCATGCGCGAGCCCGACGTCGACGGCGCGCTCGTCGGCGGCGCGAGCCTCGACGCCGCCGAGTTCGCGGCGATCGCGCGCTTCAAGCACCACGTCGGCACGTGATCCATCGCCGTGGGGAATCCCTGCGGTAGGATGCTCGTTGGACTTCACGCGGACTGTGCATGACAGCAGTGCCGCGGATTCGGAAAGAGGGCTAGTGGAGATTCTCCAGATCATCATGCAGGTGATCCTCGGCGTCACGTCAGTGCTGCTGACGCTGTTCATCCTGCTGCACAAGGGTCGCGGTGGCGGCCTCTCCGACATGTTCGGCGGCGGCGTCGGCTCGTCGATCGGCTCGTCGGGGGTCGCGGAGCGCAACCTCAACACGATCACCGTGTTCGTGAGCCTCGCGTGGCTCGCCTCGATCGTCGTGCTCGGCCTCATCACCAAGTTCGCGGGCATCTGATGGCCAGCGGAGGAAGCGCCATCCGAGGGTCGCGCGTCGGTGCCGGCCCCATGGGCGAGCAGGACCGTGGCTTCCACGCCGACCGCGTGGCCGTCTCCTACTGGGACGCGATGGGCAACGAGACGCTGCGCTACTTCGCAGCCGACCTGCCCGAGGACGAGATCCCCGAGGTCATCGACTCCCCGTCGACCGGTCTGCCCGCAGGCCGCGACAAGGAGAACCCGCCGCAGGTGGCGAAGAACGAGCCGTACAAGACGCACCTCGCGTACGTGAAGGAGCGCCGCACGCCCGAGGAGGCGACGCAGCTGCTCGATGAGGCGCTGCAGAAGCTGCGCTCCGCAGAGGGCCGCGGCTGACCCGTCACGCCCTGCGCGGGTCAGGCCCAGCGCGGTCAGACCCAGCGCCGAAGCGGCCGTCCTCTCACGAGGGCGGCCGCTTCCGCGTTCCGGGGTGCAATCAGTCGAGGAGCACCGCCGCCGCGGCATCGTCGAGCAGCATGACGGTCTCGAGCCGCCCCTGCGGTGCGCCCGCGGGCGCGATGTCGGCGTCGGCGCCGCTGTGCGCGAGCGCGACGGCCTCGGCCTTGTCGTCGCCCGCCACGATCAGCCAGACACGGTCGGATGCGTCGATCGCGTCGAGCGTGAAGCTCAGGCGGTCCGGCGGCGGCTTGGGGGAGTCGCGCACCGCGATCACGCGGGCGCCCCGCTCCCGGACGCCCGGCAGGCCGGGGAAGAGCGACGCGATGTGCGCATCCGGCCCCATGCCCAGCAGCGTCAGGTCGATCCTGCCGAGCTCCTCGAGCATCGCGGTCGCCTGCACGGCGCCCTCGTCGAGGGTCGCGCTGTCGCTGGCGGGCAGCTCGTGCACGTTGGCCTCGGGGATCGGCACGAGGTCGAGCAGCGCCTCGCGCGCCTGCTGCGCGTTGCGGTCGGCAGAGCCGGCCTCGACGAAGCGCTCGTCGCTCCAGGTGATGTGCACCCGCGACCAGTCGATCTCGCGGTCGGCGAGCGCCGCGAGCAGCTCGTTGCCGACGCTGCCCCCCGTCACGGCGATCGTGGCGCGCCCTTGGGCGACGAGCAGGTCGCCGATGAGCGCGGTCAGACGGTCGGCTGCGGAGCGCACCAGCGCCGCGCGGTCGCCCAGGATCTCGTGCCTCATGCCGCCTCCCCGAGGGTCGACGCCAGCACCTGACGGTACATGTCGTCGGGAGCCAGCTTGCGCAGCTCCTCGGCCAGCTGATCCTCCAGGCCCCGCGTCGACAGCGCGACGTGGTGCTCCGGCTGGCCCGGCTGCTGCAGCACGCCCACCGCGTCGCGCACGCGCGTGAGCGAGGAGTCTCCGGTGAGGCGATGCAGCTCGACGGCGTGGAGGCCGCTCGATCCGGTCGGCGTGTCGCCGGCGGGCAGCTTCTCGATCGGCACGTGCAGCCGCAGCCGCAGCCAGGCTGCCATCAGGTGCACGCTGGGGTTGCTCAGATCACCGGTGACGCGGCCGCCGGTGACGGGCTCGTACGGCGGCTGGTCGAGCAGCGCAGCCATGTGCGCGCGCCAGTTGGTGAGGCGGGTCCAGGCCAGGTCGGTGTCGCCGGGCTGGTAGCAGCCGGCGAGCGCCAGGATCGCCGCGTGCGGGTCGGCCTGCTTGCCGGAGTCGGTGATGCGGCGCTGCGAGATCTGGCCCAGCTGCGAGGCCGAGGGCGTCTCGGGCATGAAGCTCGGCCACCACGCCACCACGGGCGCATCGGGCAGCAGCAGCCCCTGCACGATGCCCAGCAGGTGCGAGCCGAGCTCGCCGTAGCACTGCAGCAGCACGACCTCGCTGGCTCCCGCGTCGGCCCCGACCCGCAGCTCGGCATCGAGGCGCGCCTCTTCGCCGGCATTGACGCTGTCGGGGTTGCGGGAGACGACGATGACACGCATCGGATGCTCGCGCGATGCCTGGTTGGCGGCGCGGATCGCCTCCTCCTCGCCACCGATCTGCGTGTGGATCACGAGGGTCAGCACGCGGCCGAGCGCGACGACACCGCCCTCCTCTCGGATCTCGAGCATCCGCCGCTGCACTTCTGCGGTGTTCGTGCGGGTGAGCCTGATGATCACGGTCGCCTCCAATGCCGTCCGTCGCGGGCGAGCAGCTCGTGGGCCTCTCGGGGACCCCACGAGCCGGGCTGGTACTGCTCGACGGGCCCGCTCGTCGCCTGCCAGTGGTCCTCGATCGGGTCGAGGATCTTCCAGGAGAGCTCGACCTCCTCGTGGCGCGGGAAGAGCGGCGGGTCGCCCAGCAGCACGTCGAGGATGAGGCGCTCGTAGGCCTCGGGGCTCTCCTCGGTGAAGGCGTGGCCGTAGCCGAAGTCCATGGTCACGTCGCGCACGTGCATGCCGGGACCGGGCACCTTCGAGCCGAAGCGCATCGAGACGCCCTCGTCGGGCTGCACCCGGATGACCAGCGCGTTCTCACCCATCGTGCTGATGTCCGAGGCCTCGAAGAGGTACTGCGAGGCCCGCTTGAAGACGATCGCGATCTCGGTGACGCGACGGCCCAGCCGCTTGCCGGCTCGGAGGTAGAACGGCACGCCCGCCCAGCGGCGGTTGTCGACCTCGAGCTTGACGGCAGCATACGTCTCGGTGTCGGAGTCGGGGCGCATGCCCTCCTCCTCGAGGAATGCCTTGACGAAGGCGCCGCCGTGCCAGCCGGAGTCGTACTGGCCGCGGGCGGCCGACTCCGACAGGGGGAGGGGCACGCGCGCGGCGCGCAGCACCTTCTCCTTCTCGACGCGCAGGTCAGCCGCGTCGAAGGAGACGGGCTCCTCCATCGCGGTCAGCGCGAAGAGCTGCAGCAGGTGGTTCTGGATCACGTCGCGGGCGGCACCGATGCCGTCGTAGTAGCCGGCGCGGCCGCCGACCCCGATGTCCTCGGCCATCGTGATCTGCACGTGGTCGATGTGGTTGGCGTTCCAGATCGGTTCCCACAGGGCGTTCGCGAAGCGCAGCGCGAGGATGTTCTGCACCGTCTCCTTGCCCAGGTAGTGGTCGATGCGGAAGACGCTGTCGGGCGGGAACACCGACTCGACGACGGCGTTCAGCTCGCGAGCCGAGGTCAGGTCGTGGCCGAACGGCTTCTCGATCACGACGCGGCGCCAGCGGTCGCCCTCGCCCTCGGCGAGGCCCGAGCGCTTCAGCTGCTGGGTGACGAGCGGGAAGGCGTTCGGCGGGATCGACAGGTAGAACGCGTGGTTGCCCATCGTGCCCCGGGTCGCGTCGAGCTCGGCGAGGACATCGGCGAGCCGGTCGAAGCCCGCGTCGTCGTCGAAGTCGCCCTTCACGAAGCGGATGCCGTCGGCGAGCTGCCGCCAGACGGATTCGCGGAACGCGGTGCGCGCGTGCTGCTGCACGGCGTCGCGCATCTGCGCGGCGAACTCCTCGTGGCTCCAGTCCCGGCGGCCGAACCCGACCAATCCGAACCCGGGCGGCAGCAGGCCGCGGTTCGCGAGGTCGTAGACGGCGGGCAGCAGCTTCTTGCGCGCGAGGTCGCCCGTGACGCCGAAGAAGACCAGGCTGTTCGGCCCCGGGATGCGGGTGAGCCGCTGGTCGGAGGGGTCGCGCAGCGGGTTCTGACCGGCGGCGACGATCGCGCCGCCGCCGGCCTGAGCCTCGGTCATCGCGCCGCGAGGGCGAGGAGCCGCTCGAGCCCCTCGTCGAGATCGCTGAGCGTCAGGGTCAGCACCGGGCGGCCGTGCTCGGCGAGCACGCTCGCGTCGCCCGAGGCCTGCGCCTGGATCAGCTGCCCGAAGGTGAACGAGCGGCCGGGGATCTCGAGATCCTCGTGGGGCTGGCCGAGCAGCTGCAGGAACACGCCGTTCGGCGTGCCGCCCTTGTGGTACTGCCCGGTCGAGTGCAGGAAGCGCGGGCCCCAGCCGAAGGTGACGGGCCGGCCGGTGCGGGCGGCGAAGGCCTTCCGCAGCCGCTCGAAGCGCGGCTGCCCGATGCGGTCGAGGTAGGCGTGGATCGCCACGTAGCCACCCTCGCCCAGCTGCTCGAGCAGGGCGTCGACCGAAGCCTCGAGCGAGTCGCGCGCGACGTCCGCGGTGCCGCGGATCTCGACGCCGCCGTCGACCGCGACGGCCTCGGCCGCCGGCTCGAGCGCGTCGAGGAGGCCGCGCGCGGCGATCTTGGCCGACTCGACGTCGGGCTGGTCGAACGGGTTGATGCCGAGGATGCGCCCGGCGACCGCCGTCGCGAACTCCCACACCAGCAGCTGGGCGCCCAGCGTTCCGGCCACCTCGACCTCGCCGTGGGCGACGTGCTTGGCCTCGCGGGCCGAGCCCACCAGGCGCACGACCTGCAGGTCGGGCAGGTCGGCAGACAGCTCGGGCGCGTCGCGCTCGAGCACGACGGGCAGCAGGCCGAGGCCGTCCTTGCCGGTCGACTCGGCGATCAGCTGCTCGGCCCAGTCGCCGAGGCCCACGATGTGGGTGCCGTCGGCGACGAAGCCGATCTTGTCGCGCAGCGGCTTCGTGCCGGCGATCGCCGCGGCCAGCATGAGGCCGGGGTTGTCGTCGGCGTCCTCGCTGATCTCGGCCAGCACGGCGTTGGCCTCCGCCAGCAGCTCACGCACGTCGACGCCGGCGAGGCCCGAGGGCACGACGCCGAACGCGGTGAGCGCCGAGTAGCGGCCGCCCACGTTCGGGTCGGCGTTGAAGACGCGGTAGCCGGCCCGGCGGGCGTCCTGATCGAGCGGCGAGCCGGGATCGGTGACCACGATGATGCGCTCGGTCGGATCGATGCCCGCCTCGCGGTATGCGGCTTCGAACGCGCGGCGCTGGCTGTCGGTCTCGAGCGTCGAGCCCGACTTCGACGAGACGACGAGCGCGGTGCGCGCGATGCCGTCCTTCAGCGCGCGGCGCACCTGCTCGGGCTCGGTCGAGTCGAGCACCGTCAGGTGCACGCCCGCGGTGCGGGTGATGACCTCGGGTGCGAGCGAGGAGCCGCCCATGCCGGCGAGCGCGATGCGGTCGACGCCCTGCTGGCGCAGCTGCTTGCGCAGCGCCTCGATGTCGTCGAGCAGGCCGGCCGAGTTGGCGGCGGCGTCGATCCAGCCGAGGCGGATCGAGGCCTCCGCCTCGGCGGCATCGCCCCAGAGCGTGGCGTCGCCGGAGACCATGCGACCGGCGACGCCGTCGGCGACGAGCTGCGGCACCACCCGGGCGATCGCCTCCTTCGCGGCACCGGAGGCGGTGATGATGAAGGTCATGCGCCCGCTCCGGCCTGGTCGAGGTGGCCCCGCACGGTCTCGACGAGCTCGGCCCACGAGGCCTCGAACTTCTCGAGCCCCTCGGTCTCGAGCAGCTCGACCACGTCGGTGTACGAGACGCCGACCGCGTCGAGCGCGTCGAGCACGCCCTCGGCCTCGTCGCCGCGGCCGGAGACCCGGTCGCCGGTGATCGTGCCGTGGTCGGCGAGCGCCTCGAGCGTCTTCTCGGGCATGGTGTTCACCGTCTGCGGCGCGGTCAGCTCGGTCACGTAGAGGGTGTCGGGCAGCGCCGGGTCCTTGACGCCCGTGGATGCCCACAGGGGCCGCTGCGTGTTCGCACCGGCTGCGAGCAGCGTCTGCGCCCGCTCGGTCTGGAACGCCTCCTGCCAGACGCGGTAGGCGAGGTGCGCGTTCGCGATGCCCGCCTTGCCCTTGAGCGCGAGCGCCTCCTCGGTGCCGATCGCGTCGAGGCGCTTGTCGATCTCGGAGTCGACGCGCGAGACGAAGAACGACGCGACCGAGTGCAGCTTCGACAGGTCGTGCCCGGCCTGCTGCGCGCGCTCGAGCCCGGTCAGGTAGGCGTTGATGACGTCGCGGTAGCGGTCGAGGGAGAAGATCAGCGTGACGTTGACGCTGATGCCGGCGCCGATCGTGGCCGCGATGGCCTCGAGGCCCTCCTTGGTGGCGGGGATCTTGATGAGCACGTTCTCGCGGCCCACCATCTCGTGCAGCGTCGCCGCCTGCGCGACGGTGCCGGCGGTGTCGCGCGCGAGGCCCGGCTCGACCTCGATCGAGACGCGGCCGTCGAAGCCGTGCGTCGCGTCGTACACGTCGGCGAAGATGTCGCACGCGTCGGCGACGTCGCTCGTGGTGAGCGCGGTGATGACCTCGTCGACGCCCGCGCCGTCGGCGGCGAGCTCGTGGATCGCCGCCTCGTACGACTCGCCCTTGGCGATGGCGTTCGCGAAGATCGTCGGGTTCGTGGTCACGCCGGAGACGTTGCGCTCCGTGATCAGCGCGGCGAGCGTGCCGCTGGTGATGCGCTCCCGCGACAGGTCGTCGAGCCAGATGCTGACGCCGGCGTCGGCGAGGGACTGGGTGTTGTCGTTCATGTGTCTGCCTCCTGTCAGCCCGCTCAGCGGGCTGCCTCGATCGATGCGCGAGCTGCCTGGACCACGGCCTCGACCGTGAACCCGAACTCGCGGAAGAGCGTCTGGTAGTCGGCGCTGGCGCCGAAGTGGTCGATCGCGACCGTGCGGCCGGCGTCGCCGACGATGCGGTGCCAGCTGAGCGCCGAACCGGCCTCGACCGACACGCGAGCCTTCACGCCGGCGGGCAGCACCGACGCGCGGTACTCCTCCGACTGCTCGGCGAACCACTCGAGCGAGGGCGCTGCCACGACCCGCGCGGCCACGCCGTCGGCCTGCAGCTGCTCGCGGGCGCCGAGCGCCAGCTGCACCTCGGAGCCGGTGGCGATGAGGATCACGTCGGGCGTGCCGCCGGTCGCCTCGGCGAGCACGTACGCGCCCTTCGCGACGTTCGACGCGGCCGCGAGCGTGTCGCCCGTCGCCTCGCCGTCGCCGCGCTCGAGCACCGGCAGGTTCTGGCGGGTGAGCGCGATGCCGACCGGCCGGTCGCGGCGCTCGAGGATCGTCTTCCACGCCCAGGCGGTCTCGTTGGCGTCGGACGGACGCACGACCTCGAAGCCAGGGATGGCGCGCAGGGTCGCGAGCTGCTCGACCGGCTGGTGCGTCGGGCCGTCCTCGCCGAGCGCGACCGAGTCGTGCGTCCACACGTGGATGGGGTGCACCCCCATGAGGGCCGCGAGGCGCAGCGACGGGCGCTGGTAGTCGCTGAAGATCAGGAAGGTGCCGCCGTACGGCCGCGTCGGGCCGTGCAGCACGATGCCGTTGAGGATCGCGGCCATCGCGTGCTCGCGGATGCCGAAGTGCAGCGTGCGGCCGGCGGCGGAGGCGTTCGGCCACGACTTCGTCGCGTGCTGCGACGGGGCGAACGAGCCCTTCCCCTCGAGCGTCGTGTTGTTCGACTCCGCGAGGTCGGCCGAGCCGCCCCACAGCTCGGGGATCACGTCGGCGAGCGCGTTCAGCACCTTGCCCGACGCGGCCCGGGTCGAGACCTCGGTGCCGCCCTCGAACGTCGGCAGCGCATCCGCCACGCCCTCGGGCAGCGCGCCCGACAGCAGCCGGTCGAGCAGCGCCTTGCGCTCGGGGTCGGCGGCGGCCCACGCGTCGAAGCGGGCCTGCCACGCCTCGCGCGCCTCGGCGGCACGGGCGGCGGCGTTGCCGCGGGTGTACTCGATGACGGCGTCGTCGACCTGGAACGACTGCTCCGGGTCGAAGCCGAGCATCTCCTTGACCGCCGCGACCTCGTCGGCGCCGAGCTTCGAGCCGTGGATCTTGCCGGTGCCCTGCTTGGTGGGGGCGGGCCAGCCGATGACCGTCTTCAGGATGATGAGGCTGGGCTTGCCCGTCTCGGCCTTCGCCTGCTCGATCGCGGTGTGCAGCGCGTCGACGTCCTCGACGTACTCGGCCGCGGTGGGGTCGTCGCCCTGGCGCCAGGAGACCTCGAGCACCTGCCAGCCGTAGGCCTCGTAGCGGCCCTTGACGTCCTCGGTGAAGGCGATGTCGACGTCGTCCTCGATCGAGATCGCGTTGGAGTCGTAGATGGCGATCAGCCGGCCCAGCTCGTGGTGCCCGGCGAGCGAGCCCGCCTCGCTCGTGACGCCCTCCTGCAGGTCGCCGTCGCCGGCGATCACGTAGGTGTAGTGGTCGAACGGGCTCTCGCCGTCGGCGGTGTCGGGGTCGAGCAGCTCGCGCTCGAAGCGCTGCGCGTAGGCGAAGCCGACGGCCGAGGCGAGGCCCTGGCCGAGCGGTCCGGTGGTGATCTCGACGCCCTTGGTGTGGCCGTACTCGGGGTGTCCGGGCGTCAGCGAGCCCCAGGTGCGGAGCGACTCGAGGTCGCTCTTCTCGAGGCCGGAGCCCGTGAGGTACAGCTGCACGTACTGGGTCAGCGACGAGTGGCCGACCGAGAGGATGAAGCGGTCGCGGCCGAGCCACCTGTCGTCGGCGGGGTCGCGATCCATGACCTTCTGGAACAGCAGGTGCGCCACCGGCGCCAGGCTCATGGCCGTACCGGGGTGGCCGTTGCCGACCTTCTCCACGGCGTCGGCGGCGAGCACACGCGCGGTGTCCACTGCCTGCTGGTCGTTGGTGGTCCATTCGAATGCCAAGGAGGCTCCTTCTTCGTGCGGCATGCGGCCGCTGCGGTGTGGACGGAGTGCGACCCGACCAGCATAGTGAGCAAGCGCATGCGCCCCCCGGTCGATTCCCGCACGATGACGTTGCGTGTCAGATAGACTGCCGGTTGGCCTTCGGGCACCCCCACCCGCCTCCTGGAACGGATCCGCTGCATGTCGAACGCGACCTCGTCCGGCGTCACGACGCCCGCGACGACGGACGATCGGCAGCGATCGACCCTCGCGGTCAAGGCCGCCGCCTACGTGGCGCTCACCAAGCCGCGGGTGATCGAGCTGCTGCTCGTGACCTCGCTGCCGGTGATGTTCCTGGCGGCGGATGGGGTGCCGCCGCTGGGCGCGCTCGTCGCGACCCTGGTGGGCGGGTTCCTCAGCGCCGGCAGCGCCAACGCGTTCAACATGGTCTTCGACCGCGACATCGACCGCGTGATGCACCGCACCCAGCAGCGGCCGCTCGTGACGGGCACGCTCTCGGTCACCGAGGCGCGGGTGTTCGCCTGGTCGATGGCGGTCGTGTCGACGCTCGTGCTGGGCTTCTTCGCGAACTGGCTGGCGGCGTCGCTGGCGGTCGCGGCGATCGCGTTCTACGTGCTGATCTACACGATGCTGCTGAAGCGCCGCACCGAGCAGAACATCGTCTGGGGCGGCATCGCGGGCTGCTTCCCGGTGGTCATCGGCTGGGCAGGCGTGACCGGCTCGCTCGACTGGCCGGCCTGGATCCTCTTCGCGCTCGTCTTCCTCTGGACCCCTGCGCACTACTGGCCGCTGTCGATGAAGTACCGCGCCGACTACGAGGCGGCAGAGGTGCCGATGCTCTCGGTCGTCCGGGGCCGCTCGATGGTGGGCATCCAGGTCATCCTCTACGCGTGGGCCTCGCTCGCCTGCACGCTGCTGCTGATCCCGGTCGCCGGCATGGGCTGGCTCTACACGGGCGTCGCGGTCATCGCCGGCGCCTGGTTCGTGGGGGAGGCCCACGGCCTCTACAGCCGGGCCATCAAGGGCGCTGTCGAGGTGCGCGCGATGCGCGTCTTCCACGCCTCGAACACCTACCTGACGCTCATCTTCCTCGCGGTCGGCGTCGACCCGCTGCTGCCCTTCTAGCGCGGCTCGCCCCGCTACACCCGGTCGAGCATCTGCAGGAGCCTGCCCTCGCGCAGCGCCCACGGGCTGACGTCGAGCTCCTTCACGCCGAACGCCCGCATCGCCTCCGACAGCACGATGCCGCCGGCGACGATCTGGAAGGTGCGGTCGGGCGTGATGCCCGGCAGCGCCGCGCGCGAGCCGGCATCCATGCGCGCGAGCCGCGGCACCCAGTCGTCGAGCTGGGCGCGGGTGAGCACGGCGCGGTCGGCGTCGCCGACGCCCGGCATCGCGTTGCCGGCGAGCCGGGCGAGCGACCGGATCGTCTTCGACGAGCCGATCACGTGCTCGGGCCGGCCGAAGGGCTTCACCTGCGCGACCGCGTCGTCGAGCACGCCCTTGGCGTAGAGGCGCAGGGCGCGCTGGTCGGCCGCCGACGGCGGGTCGGCCTTGAAGAAGCCGACGGTGCTGCGGCCGGCGCCGAGCGGCACCGACAGCGCCATCGCGGGCTCCTCGTCGTCGCCGATGGCGATCTCGAGCGAGCCGCCGCCGATGTCGAGCAGCAGCATGCGGCCGGCGGCCCAGCCGAACCAGCGGCGCACGGCGAGGAACGTCAGGCGCGCCTCGTCGGCGCCCGAGAGGATGTCGAGCGAGACGTCGGCCTCGCGCTCGATGCGCGCGACGACCTGCTCCCCGTTGGCCGCCTCGCGCAGCGCGCTGGTCGCCATCACGACGAAGTCGTCGAGCCGCTCGCTGCGGGCGATCGCGGCGCACTCGCCGATCGCGCTCAGCAGCGCCTGCACACCCTCGTCGCTGATCGAGCCGTCCTCCTGCAGGTAGCGCATCAGCCGCAGCGTCAGCTTGTGCGAGCGCGACGGCACCGGGCGGCCGCCGAGGCGCACGTCGACGATCAGCAGGTGCACGGTGTTCGAGCCGATGTCGAGCACGCCGAGCCGGGCCCCGTGGCGCACGTCGCCGATGGCGCCGTCGAGCGGGCGCTCGACGGTCATGCGCCGACACCGACGGATGCGTCCGCCCGCTCTGGGGACGCATCCGCCCCCTTCGGAGGCCGGAGCGAGAGCACCGCCGCGGCTCCGATCGCCGTGGTGATCACCGAGAGCAGCATGTGGATGCCGACGAGCAGGATCGGCAGGCCGAGGTTGGACTGCACGATGCCGACGGCGATCTGCACCACGATGACGGCCAGCAGCGCGAGCGACCAGCGCAGGTGCGCGCGCGGCCCGCGGCGGATCGCGACGACGACGACGGCGAGCACGAGCGCGAGCAGGGCGTAGCCGGGCCACGCGTGCACGTGCTGCATGACGGCGGGATCGAGGCCGTTGCGCGCAGCGCCGCCGTCACCGGCGTGCGGGCCGGAGCCGGTGGTGAGCACGCCGACGAAGATGACCACGGCCAGCACCAGCGTCATCGCGTGCACGAGCATCGCCTGCCAGCGCGGGGCGGTGCGCGGTCCGGCGGGGCCGACGACGACCTTCCAGGTGAGCACCGCCGAGATCGCGACGAGGATCACCGACAGGTAGAAGTGGATGCCGACGGTGTCGGGCCGCAGGCTCATCCAGACGACGACGGCGCCGATGAGCGCCTGCAGGATCGTCAGGCCGAGCACCAGCGCCGAGAGCGTCACGATGGTGCGCCCGGCGTGCCGCCAGATCGCCACGACGAGCATGACCACGGCGATGGCGACCACGATGCCGCCCCAGACGCGGTTCGAGAACTCGATGATGCCGTGGATGCCCTGCTCCGGCACGGGCGTGAACGACTCGGGCGTGCAGTTGGGCCACTCGGAGCATCCCAGGCCGGATCCGGTGAGCCTGACGGCGCCGCCGGTGCCGACGATGATGATCTGGGAGACCAGCGTGGCCCATGCCGCGACCGCCAGGCCGCGCGAGCGCTCGAGCAAGATGCACCTCTCCTGCCGTTCGCGATAGGATCGTCGGGAGCCCATCGGCTCCGAACCCCCGTGCCGCTCGTGCGGCGAGGCATGTGCGAAGGCCCTTCAAGTATGGCCCGACCACGGCGGTTCGGGTGCCGCGCGGAATGCCGAGGAGCACCGCCGGGTTGCACATAGATGCATGGAATGGGGGAGCGATGTCTGACGTCCTGATCGACCGGCCCGAGCTCGAAGGCCTGGGGCAGTACGAGTTCGGCTGGCACGACTCCGATGCCGCCGGGGCGACCGCGAAGCGAGGCCTCAGCGAGGCCGTCGTGCGCGAGATCTCCGCGCTGAAGAACGAGTCCGAGTGGATGCTCGAGCGCCGGCTCAAGGGCCTGCAGCTGTTCGAGCGCAAGCCGATGCCGACGTGGGGTGCCGACATCTCCGGCATCGACTTCGACAACATCAAGTACTTCGTGCGCTCCACCGAGCGCCAGGCGAAGTCCTGGGAGGATCTGCCCGAGGACATCCGCAACACGTACGACCGCCTGGGGATCCCGGAGGCCGAGCGCAGCCGCCTCGTCTCCGGCGTCGCCGCGCAGTACGAGTCCGAGGTGGTGTTCCACTCGATCCAGGAGGATCTGGAGGCCCAGGGCGTCATCTTCATGGACACCGACACGGCGCTCAAGGAGCACCCGGAGTTCTTCGAGGAGTACTTCGGCACGATCATCCCGGCCGGCGACAACAAGTTCGCCGCGCTGAACACGGCGGTGTGGTCGGGCGGCTCGTTCGTCTACGTGCCGAAGGGCGTCCACGTCGAGATCCCGCTGCAGGCCTACTTCCGCATCAACACGGAGAACATGGGCCAGTTCGAGCGCACGCTGATCATCGCCGACGAGGGCTCGTACGTGCACTACATCGAGGGCTGCACGGCCCCGATCTACTCCTCGGACTCGCTGCACTCGGCCGTCGTCGAGATCGTCGTGAAGAAGAACGCCCGCGTGCGCTACACGACCATCCAGAACTGGTCGAACAACGTCTACAACCTGGTCACCAAGCGCGCCATCGCCGAAGAGGGCGCGACCATGGAGTGGATCGACGGCAACATCGGCTCCAAGGTGACGATGAAGTACCCGTCGATCTACCTGGTCGGCGAGCGCGCCAAGGGCGAGACCCTGTCGGTCGCCTTCGCGGGCCCCGGCCAGCACCAGGACGCCGGCGCGAAGATGATCCACATGGCGCCGTACACGACGTCGTCGATCGTCTCGAAGTCGATCGCCCGCGGCGGCGGCCGAGCCGGCTACCGCGGCGAGGTGCGGGTGGATGCGAACGCGCACCACTCCGCCAACAGCGTGGTCTGCGACGCGCTGCTGGTCGACACGCAGTCGCGCTCCGACACCTACCCCGCCATCGACATCCGCGTCGACGACGTGGTCCTCGGCCACGAGGCCACGGTCTCGAAGGTCAGCGAGGAGCAGCTTTTCTACCTGATGTCGCGCGGCATGGCCGAGACCGAGGCGATGGCGATGATCGTGCGCGGCTTCATCGAGCCGATCGCCCGCGAGCTGCCCATGGAGTACGCGCTCGAGCTCAACAAGCTCATCGAGATGAGCATGGAAGGATCCGTCGGCTGACATGACTGCGACCGAAACCACCCCGGCCCACCTGTCCACCCCGGCGCATCTGTCCACCGAGGCGCGCTTCGTCCCGATCCAGACCCGCTCCGAGCGGCCGACGTCGTTCGACCCGGCCGAGTTCGGCACGCCGACCGGCCGCGAGGTCAACTGGCGGCTCTCCGACGTGAAGCGGCTCGCGCCGCTGTTCGACGACGAGGAGACCGAGACCGGCGACGAGCCCGGCATCGCGTACGACCTCGGCGCGCTCGAGGAGCGCGGCCTGCTGGTCGAGTCGAGCGGCCACGACGCCGCCGTGCGCGGCGAGGTCTTCCGCCCGGAGGACGTCGTGAGCGCCATGGCCTGGAAGCGGTGCGCGAACGCGCTCCACATCCGCCTGCCCGAGGGCAGGCTCGTCGAGGAGCCGATCGTGGCGCGCCTGCGCGGCACCGGCGCCGACCGCCACGCCAACGCGCACATCGTGATCGAGGCGATGCCCGGCTCCACCGGCACCGTCGTGCTGCACCACTCGGGCTCGGCGCAGTACGCGCAGAACCTCGAGATCATCGTCCGCGACGGCGCCCGACTGACCGTCATCTCGGTGCAGGACTGGGACGACGACGCCGTGCACGCATCCGCCCATCAGGCGGTCGTGGGCGATGGCGCGTTCCTCAAGCACATGGTCATCTCGTTCGGCGGTGCCGTCGCGCGGGTGAACCCGTCGATGCGGCTCGCCGGCCACCGCGCCGAGGGCGAGATGTACGGCCTGTCGTTCGCCGACAGCGGCCAGCACCTCGAGAGCCAGGTGTTCATGTACCACGAGGGCACCGACACCCGCGGCGACGTGCTCTACAAGGGCGCGCTGCAGGGCACGGGCGCGCGGTCGGTCTGGATCGGCGACGTGCTGATCGGCAACGACGCGACGGGCACCGACAGCTACGAGAAGAACCAGAACCTCGTGCTCACCGACGGCGCCCGCGCCGACAGCATCCCCAACCTCGAGATCAAGACGGGCGACATCGCCGGTGCAGGCCACGCCTCCGCCACCGGCCGCTTCGACGACGAGCAGCTGTTCTACCTGGAGTCGCGCGGCATCGAGGAGGAGGAGGCTCGTCGCCTCGTCGTCATCGGCTTCCTGATGGAGATCGTCCAGAAGGTCGGCGTGCCCGAGATCGAGGAGCGGCTGGCCGAGGCGATCGAGGAGGAGCTGCGTCGCGGCGCCGGCCTCGCGCCTGCGACGAAGGCTGGCGCATGACGGCGCAGCGCGCCTGCGGGGTCGACGACGTCGCGGTCAGCTCCGCCGTGAAGGTGGAGCTCGACGGCATCGCGATCGCGATCGTCAAGGACTCCGCGGGCGACATCCACGCGATCGGCGACACCTGCACCCACGGCGAGATCTCGCTCGCCGAGGGCTTCGTCGAGGACGACTCGATCGAGTGCTGGGCGCACGGCTCGCAGTTCGAGCTCAAGACGGGCAAGCCGAAGAACCTGCCGGCCTACGAGCCGGTGCCGGTCTTCCCCGTGACCATCGACGGCGACGACGTGCTCGTCGACGTCCACAATCCACTGACGGCGTGACGCGGCCCACGGCCGCGAAGGAAGGAAGCGCGATGAGCGTGCTGGAGATCAAGGACCTGCGGGTCTCGATCGAGACCGAGCAGGGCAACAAGGAGATCCTTCGGGGCGTCGACCTGACGATCAACTCCGACGAGATCCACGCGGTGATGGGCCCCAACGGCTCGGGCAAGTCGACGCTGGCGTACACGATCGCCGGGCACCCCCGGTACACGGTCGACGGCGGCACGATCACGCTCGACGGCGAGGACGTGCTGGCGATGAGCGTCGACGAGCGCGCTCGTGCGGGCCTGTTCCTCGCGATGCAGTACCCGGTGGAGATCCCCGGCGTGACGGTGTCGAACTTCCTGCGCACCGCGAAGACCGCGGTGACCGGCGAGGCCCCGCGCGTGCGCCAGTGGATCGGCGAGGTGCGCGGCGCGATGGAGAAGCTGCGCATGGACTCGTCGTTCGGCGAGCGCAACGTGAACGAGGGCTTCTCGGGCGGCGAGAAGAAGCGCCACGAGATCCTCCAGATGGAGCTGCTCCGCCCCCGCTTCGCCGTGCTCGACGAGACCGACTCCGGCCTCGACGTCGACGCGCTGCGCGTCGTCTCCGAGGGCGTCAACCGCATCAAGGGCGAGACCGGCCTGGGTGTGCTGCTGATCACGCACTACACGCGCATCCTGCGCTACATCAAGCCCGACCACGTGCACGTGTTCGTCAACGGCCGGATCGCCGAGCAGGGCGGCCCCGAGCTCGCCGACCGCCTCGAGGAAGAGGGCTACGACCGCTACCTCAAGGCCGGTGTCTGATGGCGCTCGTCGAGGTCGATGCCAAGAAGTTCGATGACATCACCGAGGCGCTCAAGGACGTCGTCGACCCCGAGCTCGACGTCAACATCGTCGATCTGGGCCTGGTCTACGACCTCGCGTGGGACGACGAGCAGCAGGCGCTCGTCATCTCGATGACGCTCACGTCGGCCGGCTGCCCGCTCACCGACGTGATCGAGTCGGAGATCGCCGAGAAGCTCGACGGCCACGTCGAGCAGTTCCGCATCAACTGGGTGTGGATGCCGCCGTGGGGCCCGGAGCGCATCACGGAGGACGGCCGCGAGATGATGAGGGCGTTGGGCTTCACGATCTGACGCGAGCGTCAGATCGCGGACGGTCCTGTGGACCGTCCGGCCCAACGCCGTCGCGAGCGCAAGCGAGCGAGCTCGGCTTCACGATCTGATCTTCGATCAGATCGTGCGGACGGTCCGGTGGACCGTCCGGCCGAGCGCCGTCGCGAGCGCAAGCGAGCGATTTGGGGTTCACCGTTGATCCGAGGAGCGGCTGGCGAGCCCGCGCAGCGCACCACGGGCAAGGGGACGATCGCGACGGTCGTCCCCTTCGTCGTCTCCTCAGCCCGTGCGCCGCACGCGCGGCGACCACGCCCGCTCCGGCTCGGCGGCCGAGAGCATCGTCCAGACCGTGGTCGCGAGCGCCGGGTAGTCGTCGACGATACGCCGGAGCACGCCGTCGCTCACGTCATGGTCGGGGCGGACGGCCCCGGGCGGGAGGATCCGCTCGGCGCGCAGCAGCAGCACCACGAGCTCGTCGACGGTGGGCAGCTCCGCCATGAACGCCCAGGGGTCCTCGCCCGCGCGCAGCCGCTCCTCGACCAGCACGGAGCGCTCGTCGCCGGCTTCGGCGCGCAGCACCTCGAGGCTCGCGCGACGGCGAGGCGAGGGATGGGGCGCGGGGCGTCGCGCGGGCTGCTCGGTCACCGATCCAGCTTAGGCCGCGGCTCGCAGCCCGCGCCCGCCACCGGCGCCGCGACAGCGAGCAGTGCGAACTGTGATGCAATCGTCCTCGCACCATCACGCGCCACCCTCGCCTCCCGACCGAGAGCACCCATCCCATGGACCCCATCGCCTGGCTCCTGAGCCTGTACACCGCGACCATCCCGGTCGGCGGCGGCCAGGAGCTGCTGCTGCGCGAGGTCGTCGGCAACGCGTTCGGGCTCGCGAGCGCGGTCGGCGGCATGCTCCGCCGCGTGTGGGCCTGGCCTGTCGGCATCGTCGGCAACCTGCTGCTGCTGACCGTGTTCCTGGGTGCGCTGCTGGATCCGGCGCACGAGCTGCCTGCGCTGCTCGGCCAGGCAGGGCGCCAGGTGATGTTCATCGCGGTCGCGGTCTACGGATGGGTGCGGTGGCGCCAGGCGCGCAACGCCCAGGGGCAGATCGTGCCGCGCTGGGCGACCTGGCGGCAGCGCACCGGCCTGATCGTCGTGCTGGTCGTCGGCACCGTCGCGATCACGCCGCTGTTCCGCGTGCTCGGCTCCTTCGAGCCGGTGTGGGCCGATGCGTGGACGTTCGTGGGCTCGCTGCTGGCGACCTACGGGATGGCCCGCGGCTGGACGGAGTTCTGGCTCATCTGGGTCGCGGTCGACCTCGTGGGCGTGCCGCTGCTGCTGAGCGCCGGGTACTGGGCGACCGGCTTCATGTATGCCTTCTACGGCGCCTTCACGCTCTGGGGCTTCGTCGTCTGGACGCGCGCGCGACGCAAGCCCGCGGTCGAGACGCTGCTGCCCGATCCGCGGGTGCGGCCCGAGCCGTAGCACGGGCTGCGCCGCGCGCCGCGGACCCGAGCCGCAGAGGCAGCGGATCCGGCGCGCGAGAGGCGAGGCCGCCGAGCTCGGTCAGTGCTCCCGGTCGTGCCGCGGCTTGCGCGGCGGACGCTCGTCGCGCTCCCGCCGCCCGCCGCGGTCGTCGCGGCCGCCGCGCTCGCCCCGCTCCGCTCGACCGGAGTCGACGCGGATGTCGATGGGCACGCCCGAGATGCGGGTCTTCGAGAGCCGCTCGAGCTGCTTGCGGTCGAGCTCGGGCAGCTCGACGAGCGTGAAGTCCCAGCGGATCTGGATGCGGCCGAAGTCGTCACGGCCGAGACCGCCCTCGTTGGCGAGCGCGCCCACGATCTGCCGAGGCTCGACGCCCTTCCGGCTGCCGACCGCGAGCCGGTAGGTGGTCGCATCCGACGGCCCGCGACGCGAGCGGCGCTCGCCCGCCTCGCCGTCACCCATGCGCGCCGGGCGGTCCCCGCGGTCGGGGCGGTCGCCGCCCCGCGAGGACTGCAGCGCGCGATCGGCCTGCTCGTCGAGCAGCAGGGGAGCGTCGCCCTGCGCCACCACGGCGAGCGCTGCCGCGACGTCCTCCTGCGGCACATCGTGGTGCTCGACGTAGTGGGCGACGATCTCGCGGAAGCGGTCGATCCGGTCGGTCTCGCCGAGCGCCGCGGAGATCGCGTCGTCGAAGCGGGTCAGGCGGGTCGCGTTCACCTCGCCGGCGCTGGGCATCGGCATGATCGCGACCGTGCCGCGGGTGGCCTTCTCGATCTGGCTGAGCATCCGTCGCTCGCGGGCGGTGACGAAGCTGATCGCGTCGCCCGTGCGGCCCGCGCGGCCGGTGCGGCCGATGCGGTGCACGTAGGACTCGGTGTCGATCGGCAGGTCGTAGTTGATGACGTGGCTGATGCGCTCGACGTCGAGCCCGCGGGCGGCGACGTCGGTCGCGACCAGCACGTCGAGGTCGCCCGAGCGCAGCTGCTCGATCGTCTTCTCGCGCTGCGGCTGCGCGACGTCGCCCGAGATCGCCGCGGCGGCGTAGCCGCGGGCGCGCAGCCGCTCGGCCACCGTCTCGGTCTCGTTGCGGGTGCGCGTGAAGACGATCGCGGCCTCGAACGGCTCGACCTCGAGCACGCGGGTGAGCGCCTCGAGCTTCTGCGCGTAGGAGACCATCAGCGCGCGCTGCGTGATGCTGGGCGAGCTCGAGGCGCTGGCGCGCACGGTGATCTCGGCGGGGTTGCGCAGGTGCTGCTGCGAGATCGCGCGGATCTGCCGGGGCATCGTCGCCGAGAACAGCGCGACCTGCTTCTCGGCCGGGGTCGCCTGCAGGATCTGGTCGACGTCCTCGGCGAAGCCCATCCGCAGCATCTCGTCGGCCTCGTCGAGCACGACGTGGGTGAGGCCCGACAGGTCGAGCGTGCCCTTCGCCAGGTGATCCATGATGCGGCCCGGCGTGCCGACGACCACGTGCACGCCGCGGCGGAGCGCCGACAGCTGCACGCCATAGGCCTGACCGCCGTAGATCGGCAGCACGTGCACGCCGCCGAGGTGCGCCGCGTAGCGCTCGAACGCCTCGCAGACCTGCACCGCGAGCTCGCGGGTGGGGGCGAGCACCAGCGCCTGCGGGCTGCGCCGCGAGACGTCGATCGCGGCCAGCACGGGCAGCGCGAAGGCGGCGGTCTTGCCGGTGCCGGTCGAGGCGAGCCCGATCAGGTCGCGACCGGCGAGCAGCAGCGGGATCGTCTCCGCCTGGATCGCCGAGGGCGTCTCGTAGCCGACGTCGTCGAGCGCCTGCATGATGCCGGGAGGCAGGCCGAGGCTCGCGAACGTGGTGCGCTCGTCCTCGAGGTCGGAGTCTGGGGTGGGCGTCGCGTCGGTCATGACCGCAACGCTACGCGCTGCGGCGCCGGATCGGTGCCGCGCTCGCGCCGATCCACCGACGACGGAGGGGCCGCGCCGTCCGGCGCGACCCCTCAGAGCACGGATGCGGTCAGGCGGCAGCGCGGTCGATCCTGCGCACGGCGGCCCAGGCGGCGGGCATCGCGGCGGCGGCGATCGCCCACTTCACGATGCCGCCGACGATGAACGGCAGCAGGCCCAGCTCGAGCGCGCCCAGCAGCGTGACGGGGGAGCCGAGCGCGGCCAGCATGGCGGCCATGTAGGGGATGCCGAACGCGAAGGGGATGAGGCTCGCGAGCCCGAACAGCGCGATCGCGAGCAGCGGACGGCGGTCCCAGCGGCGCTCCGCGAGCCAGCCGACGACCGCCGCGGTGGCGACGAAGCCGATGATGAAGCCGAAGCTGGGCTTGCCGACGGCGGCGATGCTGCCGGTGAAGCCGGCGAAGATCGGCAGGCCGGCGAGGCCGAGCAGGAGGTACGACGCCATCGCGGCGACGCCGCGGCGAAAGCCGAGCGTAGCGGCGACGAGCATCACGCCCAGCGTCTGACCGGTGATCGGCACGGGCCACATCGGGATCTCGAGCTGGGCGAGCCCGGCGACGACGCCGACGCCGACGGAGACCAGGACGAGATCCTTCACGAGCGTGCGCTGACCGACGAGGGCATCGGCGAGGACGGTGCGGCGCGGGAGGGCGATGGCTGCAGTCATGCGGTCAGCATAAGGGCCGGCTCCCTGGCCTCCCGGCATGCGCGCACCTAGGCTCGCGGCATGAGCGATCTCGCAGCCAAGGCCCGACTCCTGCTCCGCATGCACGACGACGTCGCCGTGCTCCCCACAGCCTGGGACGCCTGGTCGGCGCGCACGCTCGTCGACGCCGGGTTCGGGGCGATCTCGGTGGGCAGCCACCCCGTCGCCGAGTCGCGCGGCCAGCGCGACGGCGAGGGGATGAGTCTCGATGACGCGCTCGAGAGCGTCGCCCGCATCACCGCATCCGTCGACGTGCCCGTCAGCGCCGACCTCGAGTCGGGCTACGGCGCCGAGCCGGCCGAGCTCATCGCCCGGCTGCTGGAGGCCGGCGCGGTGGGCCTGAACATCGAGGACACCGTGCACAGCGAGCAGCGGATGCGCGAGCCGCAGGAGCACGCCGACTTCATCGCCGGGCTGCGCGCCGCCGCCGACGAGGCAAGGGTCGATGTGGTCATCAATGCCCGCACCGACGCCTTCGCCAGGCCCGAGCTGCACGGCGGCGACCCGCTCGACCACGCGGTGCTGCGGTGCCTGCTGATGGAGCAGGCCGGGGCACGCTCGCTCTATCCGGTGTCGCCGCCCGACGCCGCCGCGCTCGCTGCGATCGTCGCGCAGGTCACCCTGCCGGTGAACGCGACGGCGCATCCCGTCTCGGGCACCGTCTTCGGCGGCCTCGCAGACACGCGCGCCGCGGGCATCCGTCGCGTCACCTTCGGCCCCCGCCTGCAGCGGGCGCTCGGCGAGACCATCGGCGAGCTCGTCGAGCCCTGGCGCGCGGGTGCCGGCCGATCGGCGCCCGCGGCCTCGGCACCGTGACGGTGACGGCGACGGGAAGGGCCCGCTGATCGCGGCGCCACCTGGCTGATAGGCTGGTCGGCTGGTCCTCCTTTCGAGGTCCATCCCCCCGCACCCCGTCTGAGAGGCTCTCGCGCGCATGATCGCCGTGTCCGGATTCGAGCTCTCCATCGGGCCGCGCACGCTGATGAGCGACGTCTCGTTCCGCATCGACGCGGGCGACAAGATCGGCCTCGTCGGCCGCAACGGCGCCGGCAAGACCACGATGACCAAGGTGCTCGCGGGCATCAACGACGACCGCGACGGCCACACCTTCACGGGCAAGATCGAGCGCAGCGGCGAGATCGGCTACCTGCCGCAGGATCCGCGCTCCGGCGACCCCAAGCAGACGGCCCGCCGCCGCATCCTCGACGCGCGCGGCATCGGCGAGCTCGTCGAGGGCATGCGCCTGGCGACCGAGCAGATGGCCGAGGGCGGCGACGTCGCCGACGCGGCCATGCGCCGCTACGGCAACCTCGAGGATCGCTTCCTGGCGCTCGGCGGCTACGCGGCCGAGGCCGAGGGGGCGGCGATCGCGTCGAACCTGCAGCTGCCGGACCGCATCCTCGACCAGCCGCTCGAGACGCTCTCCGGCGGCCAGCGCCGCCGCATCGAGCTCGCCCGCATCCTCTTCTCGGGCGCCGACACGATGCTGCTCGACGAGCCGACCAACCACCTCGACGCCGACTCGGTCACCTGGCTGCGCGAGTTCCTCAAGGGCTACCAGGGCGGCCTGCTCGTCATCAGCCACGACGTGCAGCTGGTCGAGGAGACCGTCAACCGCGTCTTCTACCTCGACGCCAACCGCCAGGTCATCGACATCTACAACATGACCTGGAAGCACTACCTGCGGCAGCGCGAGGCCGACGCCGAGCGCCGCAAGCGAGAGCGGGCGAACGTCGAGAAGCAGGCGAGCCAGCTCGAGATGCAGGCCGCGAAGATGGGCGCGAAGGCCTCGAAGGCCGTGGCGTCGAAGCAGATGGCGAAGCGCGCAGAGCGGATGCGCTCCGGGCTCGACGAGGTCCGTGCCGTCGACAAGGTGGCCAAGCTGCGCTTCCCGAAGCCCGCGCCGGTCGGCAAGACGCCGATCATGGCGCGCGACCTGTCGAAGTCCTACGGCTCGCTCGAGATCTTCACCGCCGTCGACCTCGCCGTCGACCGCGGCTCGCGAGTCGTCATCCTGGGCCTCAACGGCGCCGGCAAGACGACGCTGCTGCGCATCCTCGCGGGCGTCTCCGAGAGCGACACGGGCGAGATCGAGCGGGGCCACGGCCTGCGCGTCGGCTACTACGCGCAGGAGCACGAGACGCTCGACGTCGAGCGCTCGGTGCTCGAGAACATGCTCACCGCCTCGCCCGACATCAACGCCACCGAGGCGCGCCGAGTGCTGGGCTCCTTCCTGTTCAGCGGCGACGACGCCGAGAAGCCCGCGCGGGTGCTCTCGGGCGGCGAGAAGACCCGGCTGTCGCTGGCGATGCTGGTCGTCTCGAGCGCCAACCTGCTGCTGCTCGACGAGCCGACGAACAACCTCGACCCCGCCAGCCGCGAGGAGATCCTCGGCGCGCTGGGCGCCTACGAGGGCGCCGTCATCCTCGTCAGCCACGACGAGGGCGCGGTCGAGGCGCTCGACCCGGAGCGCGTGCTGATCATGCCCGACGGCACCGAGGACCTCTGGAGCCCGGAGTACCTCGAGCTGATCGGCCTGGCCTAGCCTCAGAGCGAGCGGCGTCGGTCGACGGCGCGCGGCGGCGGTCGAGGAGGTCGCGATGGAGGAGCCCACCGGCTGGCTCGCGGTCGTGCGCGAGGTCTTCATGACGATCGGCATCCTCGCGTTCGCGTTCTCCGGCGCGCTCCTCGCCGTGCAGAAGCGCATGGACGTGGTCGGCATGGCCGGGCTCGCCGTGGTGACGGCGACCGGCGGCGGCATGATGCGCGACCTGCTGATCGGCGCGACGCCGGTGGCGGCGCTCGTGGACTGGTGGATGCTGCTGGTCGCGCTGGGCGGCGCGGCGCTCGTGCTCCTGCTCCACCGGTGGCTGTCGCGGCTCGACCGTCCGGTGCTCGTCTTCGACGCGATCGGACTGGGCATCTTCGCCGTCGAGGGAGCGCGCAAGGCGATCGAGCACGACGTGCCGCCGGTGGGCGCCGCGTTCGTCGGCATGCTCACCGGCATCGGCGGCGGCGTGCTGCGCGACGCGCTGGCGAACGACATCCCCGCGGTGTTCCGCAAGGAGTCGCGGCTCTACCTGGTGCCGGCGCTGCTGGGCGCGAGCGCGGCCTCGGCGGCGGTCTGGCTCGGCTGGGGCAACTGGGTCGTGCTCGCGATCATCGCCGGCTTGGTCTCGGCCATGCGCATCGCCAGCGAGCTGCTGCGCTGGCGCGTGCCCTCGCTGAAGACCGAGGCGATCGACATCGTCCGCGACTGACGCGGCACGCGGCCGCCGGCAGCCGCCCGGTCAGCGCGGCTGCTCGATGATCGCCAGCTGCGTGCCGTCCGGATCGATCACGTATCCGGCGCGGAGCCCCCACTCCTGCATGCGCACAGGATGCAGCCGCGGCATCCCGGTCGTGCGCTCCGGCACGCCCGAGCGTCGCACCGCGGCAGCGAGCTCGTCGACATCGCCCACGCGGAGGCAGCACATGAAGCTGCTCGAGCTCGGGTCGAGCTGCGGATGCGGGAAGAACTCGAGCTGCAGGTCGCCGCGCACGAGGATCATCCATCCCTCGTCGCGGAAGGCGCGCTGGAAGCCGAAGCCGCCGTAGAACGCCTCGGTCGCGTCGAAGCTGCGTGAGGGCAGGTTCGGCACGGCACGATCCCGGGCACTGGCCACGGCCCCATCATGCCGCGCCCGTTGGGCGGCGTCGAGGCGCGTCAGGTGCGGTCGAGGATCTGGTCCTCGACGTCGGCGTCGGTCGTGCGCGAGCGCTTCGGCGGCGGGGGCGGCGCGTCGCCTCGCAGCTCCTCCCGCATGCCCCACCAGACCGCCACGAAGGGGAAGACCGCGAAGACGAACCACTGCAGGGCGTACGACAGGTGCGGTCCCTCGTCGAGCACCGGCCGGCTCGCGACGCGCACGTCGCCGGGCGTCCCGCCGTCCTCGCTGACCAGCAGCCCGTAGGCGGCCGTGTAGAGCGGCTCGCCCATGGACTCGGCGAGCGCCGGCAGGTTCACCGAGGCGATCTGGCCCTCGGGCGCGCCACGGCCGGGGATGTCGCCCTCGTTAGGCCGCAGCCTCGCGACCACGGTCGTCGGCCCGCCGGGCGTCGTCGGCTGGGAGACGGGTGCATCGCTGTTCGACGCCTGGTCGATCCAGCCGCGGTCGACGATGAACACGCGCCCGTCGTCGGTGCGGAAGGGCGCGATCACGTCGAAGCCGATCTCACCGCCGCGCCAGCGGCCGCGCAGCAGCAGCTGCTCGTCGAGCAGGTACTCGCCCTCGAGCACCACGGGCGTCCACTGCTGATCGGCGTCGAATGCGCCCGGGTCGGGCAGCGCATCCGTGACCGCCACCGGGGTGCGGTCGTAGTTCGTCTCGAGCCGCTCGATGGCGGCGATGGCCTCTTCGCGACGGTTCCACTGCCACACGCCGATCAGGCAGCAGACGACGGCGACCACGGTCGCCAGCGCGATGTAGCCGAGCCAGCGGCGCTGGCGGAGCAGGGCGAGCATCAGGCGACTCGCTCCACGGTCTCGCCGAACGCCGTCTCGACCACCGGGAACCCGCGCGTGCGCAGCCACGCCGCGAGCGTCTCGCGGTGCCTGTCGCAGGCGGCCCACGTCTTCACCCGCTCGACGGGGTGGATGCGGGGGTTGCGCCAGTGCAGCGCGTGCGTCGCGTCGGCGGCGCAGCCAGCCGACGAGCACGGTGTCGCTCCGCCGCCGCCGAGCATCGAGAGCAGGCTCATCGCGGCGCCTCGTCGGCGGGCGGCAGGTCGCTCGAGGGTCCGGGCGGCAGAGCGTTGGGCGACTCGAGCGGGTCGACATCGCCGTGCGTGGAGACGTTGGCGACCACGACCGCGAAGTAGGGGATGAACACCGCGAAGAAGGCGGGGATGAGCTTCCACCAGTCGGGCACGAAGAAGAAGATCACCAGGCAGGCGACCCGCACGAGCATCAGGTACAGGTACAGCCGGAAGCGCCTCTGACGATCCTCGTCAGGGGAGAGCGGGAGGTCGGTGATCGACGCGGAGCGTGCTCGCATGGCCGTCCAAGTCTACGCGCGTGCGCCTGGCATCCGCCCTGCCGACATAGGCTCGCAGGCATGACCTCTCGCACCGTCCTCGTCACCGGCGGCAACCGCGGCATCGGCCGCGCGATCGCCCAGTCCTTCCTCGACGCCGGCCACCGCGTCGCGATCACCTCGCGCGACGGCTCCGGCCCCGAGGGCGCGCTCGCCGTGGCCGCCGATGTCACCGACAGCGCCTCGATCGACGCCGCCTTCACGACCGTCGAGGCCGAGCTCGGCCCGGTCGAGGTGGTCGTCGCGAACGCCGGCATCACCCGCGACACGCTGCTGATGCGCATGAGCGAGCAGGACTTCGTCGACGTCGTCGACACGAATCTCGCCGGTGCCTTCCGGGCGGTGCAGCGCGCGTCGAAGGGCATGCTGCGCGCCAAGTGGGGTCGCGTCGTGCTCATCTCGAGCGTCGTGGGCCTCTACGGCGGCCCCGGCCAGGTCAACTACTCGGCTTCGAAGGCGGGCCTGGTGGGCATCGCGCGCTCGATCACGCGTGAGCTCGGCTCGCGGGGCATCACCGCGAACGTCGTCGCGCCGGGGTTCATCGAGACCGACATGACGGCGGAGCTCGACGAGAAGACGCAGGCGGAGTACAAGAAGTCGATCCCGGCCGGCCGCTACGCGACGCCCGAGGAGGTCGCGGACGTCGTGCGCTGGATCGCCGGCGACGAGGCCGCCTACATCTCGGGCGCCGTGATCCCGGTCGACGGCGGCCTCGGCATGGGCCACTGAGCGGGGTGCAGCCGTGGAGTCTCGCCACCTGAGCGTCGTCATCCGCCGAGACTGGCGCGAGGTCGCCGCGTTCGCTGGCAGCGACGAGCACCTGCCGGAGTGGGCAGCCGGGCTCGCCGCCGGCGAGCTGCGCCGCGAGGGCGACGAGCTCGTGGCGACGTCGCCGATGGGCGAGGTGCGGATGCGGTTCGCAGCGGCAAACGACCTCGGCGTGCTCGACCACGACGTGACCCTGCCCGACGGCCAGGTGGTGCACAACCCGCTCCGCGTGCTCGCGCATCCGCTCGGCGCCGAGGTGGTCTTCACGCTCCGGCACCTGCCCGGGGTGACGGCGGATGCGTTCGAGGCAGACGCGCAGGCGGTGGCCGCCGACCTCGAGCGGCTGAGGGCGCTGCTGGAGCAGTAGGCCAGCCGCGGCCCGCTCGACGAGCTCGACCACCGCGCGCCCGCGCTGGGGCCGGATGCTACGCGGGCAGCAGCGCGATCAGCTCGCGGAAGTCGGGCGCGTCGACCACGTGCAGCGCCTGCTCGCGCACGGCGGGCTTCGCGCAGAACGCGACCGAGATGCCTGCGGCCGCCATCATCAGCAGGTCGTTGGCGCCGTCGCCGACCGCCATGATTCGCTCTCGCGGCACGCCCAAATTCAACCGCAGCGACTCGAGCGTGTCGCGCTTGGCCGCGCCGTCGATGACCGGGCCGCTCGAGCGGCCCGTGAGTCGCCCATCCGCCACCTCGAGCCGGTTCGCGCGCGCGTGGTCGATGCCGAGCGCGGCCGCGAGCGGATCGAGCACCTCGTGGAACCCGCCGGAGACGGCGGCGATCGTGCCGCCGCGGGCGTGCACCTCGGCGATGAGGTCGGGCACCCCGTCGGTGACGGTCACCTGCTCGCGGGCGTCGTCGAGCACCGAGACGGGCAGGCCCTCGAGCATCAGCAGCCGCTCGGCGAGCGAGGCGGCGAAGTCGAGCTCGCCGCGCATCGCGCGCTCGGTGACCGCGGCGACGTGGCGCTCGGCGTCGGGTCCGACAGCGCGCGCGAGCAGCTCGATGACCTCGTCGCGGATGAGCGTGGAGTCGACGTCGGTGACGACCAGCAGCGGCGTCTGGTTGACCGCAGCCGTCACTGCAGGATCTTCGAGCCCTTCGGCACCGTGACGATGCCGGAGGCCGAGATCGAGAAGCCGCGCGCGCGGTCGGCGTCGTGGTTCACGCCCACCTGCACGCCCGGGCCGAGCTCGACGTCCTTGTCGATGATCGCGCGGCGCACGACGGCGCCGGCGCCCACGTGCACGCCGTCGAAGAGGATCGCGTCGGAGACGGTCGCGCCCGCGTCGACGATGCACCAGGGCGCGACGACGCTGCGCACGATCGAGGCGCCCTGCACGACGGAGCCCGCGCCCACGATCGCCTCGTTGACGTCAGCGGCGCGGCCCCAGGCGTCGCGGGTGAACTTCGCCGGGGGAGCGTTGACGATCTGCGTGTAGATCGGCCATTCGCGGTTGTAGAGGTTGAAGATCGGCAGTGCCGAGATGAGGTCCATGTGCGCGTCGAAGAACGACTCGATCGTGCCCACGTCGCGCCAGTAGTACTTGTCGCGCTCGGTGGCGCCGGGCACGGTGTTGTGCTTGAGGTCGTACATCGCGGCCTCGCCGCGGCCCACGAACCACGGGATGATGTCGCCGCCCATGTCGTGGTCGGAGCCCTCGATCTCGGTGTCGGTGGTGACGGCCTCGATCAGCGCATCCGCGTCGAACACGTAGTTGCCCATCGATGCGAGCACCTCGCCCGGGGCCACGATGTACTCGGATGCGTCGGCGGGCTTCTCGTGGAAGGCGCGGATGAAGCCGGGCTTGTCGTCGTCCTCCTCGATCACGCCGAACTGGTCGGCGAGCTCGATGGGCTGGCGGATGCCGGCGATGGTGGCCTTCGCGCCCGAGGCGATGTGCGCCTCGATCATGTCGCGGAAGTCCATGCGGTAGACGTGGTCGGCGCCGACCACCACGACGATGTCGGGCTTCTCGTCGATGATCAGGTTGAGCGACTGGTAGATCGCGTCGGCGCTGCCTGCGAACCAGCTCTTGCCCGTGCGCTGCTGGGCGGGCACCGAGGTGACGTAGGAGTTCAGCATGTTCGACATGCGCCACACCTGCGAGATGTGCCGGTCGAGCGAGTGCGACTTGTACTGCGTGAGCACCACGATCTGGCGCAGCCGCGAGTTGATGAGGTTCGAGATGGCGAAGTCGATCAGTCGGTAGGCACCCCCGAACGGCACCGCTGGCTTGGCGCGATCTGCGGTGAGGGGCATGAGGCGCTTGCCCTCGCCGCCGGCGAGCACGATCCCGAAGACCTTCTTGTCCATGGCCTCACCCTATGGGCGCAGCATGAGCGCTGGCCAGGAATGCTCGGCTCGCCGCAGGAGTCGCTGGCCTACAGTGATGCCATGCGCGTCGATCTGCTCACGAAGGAGTACCCGCCCGAGGTCTACGGCGGTGCCGGCGTGCACGTGACCGAGCTCGTGAAGGCGCTGCGGCGCTCGATCGAGGTGCAGGTGCGGGCGTTCGGCAAGCCCAGGACAGAGGCGGATGCGTCGTCGTACGACGTGCCGGCGGAGCTCGCGGGCGCGAACGGGGCGCTGCAGACGCTGGCCGTCGACCTGCAGATCGCCGAGGCGGTCGCCGGCACCGACCTGGTGCACTCGCACACCTGGTACGCCAACGAGGCGGGCAGGCTCGCCCAGGAGCTGCACGGCGTGCCGCATGTCGTGACCGCCCACTCGCTCGAGCCGCTGCGCCCCTGGAAGGCCGAGCAGCTCGCCGGCGGCTACCGCATCTCGAGCGACATCGAGCGGCGCGCCTACGAGGCGGCCGACCGGGTGATCGCCGTCTCGAACGGCATGCGCGCCGACATCCTGCGCTCCTACCCGGCGCTCGACCCGGAGCGCGTCGTCACCATCTACAACGGCATCGACCTCGACGCGTGGTCGCCGAACCCCGACGAGGGCCGTGCCCGCGAGCTGGGCCTCGAGCCGTCGCGGCCGTCGGTCGTGTTCGTGGGGCGCATCACGCGGCAGAAGGGGCTGCCGCACCTGCTGCGCGCGGCGAGCGCCCTGCCCGACGACGTGCAGCTGATCCTGTGCGCCGGCGCGCCCGACACGCCCGAGATCCTCGCCGAGGTGCGCGGGCTCGTCGACGAGCTGCGGACGACCCGCGAGGGCGTGGTGTGGATCGACGACGTGCTGCCCCGCGACGACCTGCGGGTGCTGCTGACGCACGCCACCACCTTCGTCTGCCCGAGCGTCTACGAGCCGCTCGGCATCGTGAACCTCGAGGCGATGGCCTGCGGCGCACCGGTGGTCGGCAGCGCCACCGGCGGCATCCCCGAGGTCATCGACGACGGCGTCACCGGCTTCCTGGTGCCGATCGAGCAGGTGCAGGACGGCACGGGCACGCCCGTCGACCCCGACCGCTACGTGGCCGACCTCGCCGACGCGCTCACCCGCATGGTCGCCGACCCCGAGGCCGCGAGGCGCATGGGCGCGGCGGGTCGCGAGCGTGCCGCCGAGCACTTCGACTGGGGCAGCATCGCCGAGCAGACCGTCGGCGTCTACGAGACGGTGATCGCCGAGCGCGCCGAGCGGGCGCGGTAGCGCGGCAGGGGTCGCCGCGCTCGGTAGGCTCGCTCCTATGGCCAGCGTCCTCGAGCTCACCGACGTCTCGTTCGTCCGCAACGGCAACCGGATCCTCGATCGCGTCGACTGGACGGTCGACGAGACCGACCGATGGGTGGTCCTCGGACCGAACGGCGCCGGCAAGTCGACGATCCTGCAGCTGGCCGCGGCCAACCAGCACCCGTCGTCCGGCACGGTCGACGTGCTGGGGGAGCGGGTCGGCAAGGTCGACGTCTTCGAGCTGCGCACCCGCATCGGGCTCGCCGCGACGGGGCTCGCCCGACGCATCCCCGGTGCCGAGCGCGTCGGCGACGTCGTGCTCACCGCCGCCTATGCCGTCACCGGCCGCTGGCGCGAGCGCTACGAGTCGTTCGACCTCGACCGGGCCGCAGAGGTGATGGACGCCTGGGAGCTGTCGCACCTGTCGACGCGCACGTTCGGCACGCTCTCCGACGGCGAGCGCAAGCGCGTGCAGATCGCCCGCGCCGTGATGACCGACCCCGAGCTGATGCTGCTCGACGAGCCGGCGGGCAGCCTCGACCTGGGCGCGCGCGAGTCGCTGCTGCAGTCGCTCGAGGAGTACGCGTCGAGCCCGCTGGCGCCGGCGATCGTGATGGTGACGCACCACGTCGAGGAGATCCCGCCGGGCTTCACGCACGGCATGCTGCTGCGCAACGGCAAAGTCGTCGCCGCAGGACGGCTCACCGAGGTGCTCACCGACGCCCACCTGACCGACACCTTCGGCCTGCCGTTGCACGTCACGCACGAGGGCGGCCGCTGGTCGGCGCGCGCGACGCGCTGACGCCTGACTCGCCCACCGACCCGACCACCTGATACAATCGTCTGTCGGCCCGTCCGCTGGCCCAGACTCTTCCGCGCTCGAGCGACCAAGGAATATCCATGAAGACTGACATCCACCCCGAGTACCACGACATCGTGTTCCGCGACCTCGCCTCCGGCGAGACGTTCCTCACGCGTTCGACGGTGACGAGCCAGAAGACGATCGAGCTCGATGGCGAGACCTACCCGGTCATCGACGTCGAGATCTCGTCGGCGTCGCACCCGTTCTACACGGGCAAGCAGCGCATCATGGACTCGGCCGGCCGCGTCGAGAAGTTCAAGAACCGCTACAAGGGCTTCGGCGGCTGATCCAGGCCCCCGCCAGTCTCGGAGTGGCGGGTTGTTGCAGTTGTGGCTCGCCACGATCGCAACAACCCGCCATTCTGCATCTGTGGGTAGACCGGAAGGGCAGCCGTGCATGAGGTGGTGCTCCCGGGCGGCGACGCCAGCGGGAGCGTCGTGCGCGTCGCGTCGACCATCCGCAAGGCGTGGACGCCAGCGACCCCCTCTGTCCACGCGTTCATGGTTGCACTCGGCAATGCCGGAGTCGATGTACCCGAGCCGCTCGGACGCGACGATCGAGGCCGTCAGATCCTGGAGCTCGTGCCCGGTCGGCTTGCGCACGAAGCCGCGCCACTGACCCGCAGCGAGCTGCATCGAGTCGGGGCGATGGTGCGCCAGATCCACGACGCGAGCCAGCTGTGCGAACCATCAGCCGCCATGCGGTGGGAGGTGGCCATCGCCGCGCCGGGAGACGAGCTGATCTGCCACAACGACCTCGCGCCGTGGAACCTGGTGATCGGAGATCGGTGGGTGTTCATCGACTGGGATGGCGCTGGCCCGAGCACACGGCTGTGGGATCTGGCCTACGCGGCACAGTCGTTCACGCTCAACGACGTCACGCAGCCCCCGGAGGTCGCAGCACCCCGACTCGCTGCGTTCGCGGACGGCTACCGCGCAGACCGTGACCTCCGCGAAGGGCTGCCGAGCGCCATGACAACTCGGGTTGCGGCGATGCACGACCTGCTCGAAGCCTCACATCGAACGGGCACGCAACCGTGGGGCGCGATGTTCGCCGACGGGCACGGCGAGCAGTGGGGAGCGGTGCGCGACTACGTCGAACGGCACGAAGCGAGCTGGGCAGCGGCGCTCAGCTGACCTTAGGCTCAGCGGCGCACCGGCCACCCGCGTCCCGCGTCGAACGTCGGGTCGGTGCGCCGGCGGAACTCCTCGAACGAGGCGGCCTGCTCGTCGGCCCAGCCGGCCGTGAGCTCGTGCAGCGAGATCGGGTCGATGCGCAGCTCGGCGAACCGGCCCGCCATCGCCTGCGCCACGCGGCCGGCGGCGATCGCGTCGGCGCTCGCGTCGTGCGCGTCGAGCAGCTCGACCCCGTAGACCTCGGTCGCCACCGTGAGGGTGCGCTTGCCGCGACGGAACCGGTCGACCTGCCGATCGAGGATCATCGGGTCGATCACCGGCCGCGCCTCGTGCGGCTCGATGCCGTGCCTGCGGCACTCCGCGTCGAGCAGCGAGAAGTCGTAGGCGGCGTTGAAGGCGCACACCGCGAGGCCCTGCGCGAGGTGAGCGGCGATCGCGTCACGGATCTCTCGGACGGAGGTGGCGGCATCCGCCCCCTCTGCCTGCGCGCGCTCGGTGGTCACGCCGTGCACCGCCGTCGACGCGGCCGGGACCTCGACCCCCGGGTCGACCAGCCAGTAGCTGCCGTCGACGACGGCGCCGGTTGCGTCGATCACGCCGACGAACGCCGTGACGATGCGCGAGGAGGCCGGGTCGATGCCGGTGGTCTCGAGGTCGAAGACCACCAGTCGGTCGATCCAGCGGTTCGGGGCGTCGGGGCTCACCTCGAGGATCGGCCGGTGCAGGGTCGGCGCGGCCTGGGCCGTCGTCGCCGGAGCCGGCGACACGGGAGCCTGCGTCACCGGAGCCGGCATCGGCGTGGTCGCGATCGGCGCTTCGAGGGAGGTCTCTTGCATGGCTCCACGCTAGCCGCGGCCACCCACAGCCGCCGGTAGGCTCGGCGGGTGCCCGTGACCTCGCCCTACCGCGCCCTGCTCGCCGCGCTGCCGCAGCGGGAGCGCGTCGTGTGGGTCGGCCGGGTGCGCACCGCGGTCTTCGAGTACGGCCCCGAGGATGCGCCGCCGATCGTGTTCGTGCACGGCTTCCGCGGCGACCACCACGGCCTCGAGCCGATCGCGGCGCACCTGCCGGGCTTCCGGGTCATCGCGCCCGACCTGCCGGGCTTCGGCGACTCGGGCGCGCTCGACGAGGCGACGATCGAGGCCTACGCCGACTGGCTGCGCGCGTTCGTCGCGAGCACCGCCCCCGGCGCTGTGGTGCTCGGCCACTCCTTCGGCTCGATCGTCGTCGCGCACGCGGCCGCGCGAGGGCTCGACGCCCCGCGCATCGTGCTCATCAACCCGATCGCGAGCCCCGCGCTGGCCGGCGGCAACCGCGTCGGCTCGCTGCTGGCGCTGGGCTACTACCGCGCCGCCGCGGCGCTGCCCGAGCCCGCTGGGCTCGCGCTGCTGGGGGCGCCGCCGATCGTGCGCGGCATGAGCGTCTTCATGGCGAAGACCCGCGACCGCGACCTCAAGCGCTGGATCCACGACCAGCACGACCGCTACTTCTCGCGCTACGCGTCACGGCAGTCGGTGCTCGAGGCGTTCGACGCGTCGATCCGCCACACGGTCGGCGAGGTCGCGGGCCGGATCGACCAGCCCGTGCAGCTCATCGCCGCCGACCGCGACGACATCACGCCCATCGCCCACCAGCACCGGCTGCGCCAGCTGTTCCCGCAGGCGCACCTGGCCGTGCTGCACGGCGTCGGCCACCTGGTGCACTACGAGCAGCCGCGCGAGGCGGCCGCGATCATCCGACGCTTCCTGGGCGAGGCTGACGGCGCCGCCACCGGGCGCCACGCCGGCGCGCCGGGGGAGCGGTGAGGATCCTCGCCGACTGCCGCTATGTGCGCCTCGAGCGCCACGACGGCATCTCGCGCTTCACCGCAGAGCTGGTCGCCGAGCTGGCCGGTGAGCACGCGGTGACCATGCTCGTCAGCGACGCGCGCCAGCTGACGATGCTCCCGGCGCTGCCGCACGTGCTCGGCCCGTCGCCCACCGGCCCGCTCGAGCCGCTCACCGCCTGGCGGCTGCGCCACGTGCCGGTCGACGTGGCCTGGTCGCCCATGCAGACGATCGGCTCGACCGGCCGCGCCTGGCCGCTCGTCACCACCGTGCACGACCTCATCTACTACCGCCACCCGACGCCGCCGCGCAGCCTGCCCGCAGCCGTGCGCGCGCTCTGGCGCGCCTACCACCTCTCGTACGCGCCGCAGCGGATGCTGCTGAACGCCGTCGACGGGGTCGTCACGATCTCCGAGACGACGCGCGCGCTCATCGCCGAGCACCGGCTGACCCGCCGGCCGGTCGCGATCGTGCGGAACGCCGCGCCGCAGCTCGGCGAGCCCGTCGCGCACGACTCCCCGCCGACGAAGCGGCTGGTCTACATGGGCTCGTTCATGCCCTACAAGGACGTCGAGACGCTCGTGCGCGCCGTCGCCCTGCTGCCCGGGCACGAGCTGCACCTGTGCAGCCGCGTCGACCCCGCGACCCGGGCCCGCCTCACGGAGCTCGCGGCAGGCGCATCCGTCGTCTTCCACGACGGCGTCACCGACGCCGAGTACGCCGACCTGCTGCGCTCGGCCACGGCCTTCGTGCACGCCTCGCACGAGGAGGGCTGGGGCATCCCGGTGCTCGAGGCGATGAGCCTCGGCGTGCCCGCGGTGATCGCCGACACGACCATCTTCCGCGAGGTCGGGGGCGACGCCGCGGTGTACTTCCCGGTCGGCGATGCGGATGCGCTCGCTCGCGCCGTGCGCTCGCTCGAGGGCAGGTGGGCGGTCGTCTCGCGCGCCTCGAGGGAGCGGGCGGCGCAGTTCAGCTGGCGCGACTCGGCCCGCGAGCTGGGCAGGTTCCTGGCCGAGGTGGCTGCGGCCTCGCGCCGCTGATCGGGCGCGCCGCTGATCGGGCCGCGCCGCGGCTCGGCCGCCCCGCCCCCCGCGTCGCAGAACGCGGAGGGATCCCGTGAGCGTGACGAATCGCGGACCGATCGTCAGCGTCTCGCGATCCGTCCGCGGTTCGCGACGCTCACCGAGCCGCGGCCCCCTCAGAACGGCGCGATGAGCGCGTCGGCGATCGCTCTCAGCGACTCGCTCGTGCCGCCCTCGACGCGCACCGCCGAGCGGGAGTCCCACTTGGTCTCGCCGCGGTTGACGATCACGATGGGCACGCCGGCACGCCGCGCCACCTCGAGCAGGCGCGTGCCCGAGTTCACGACCAGCGACGTGCCGGCCACCAGCACGATCTCGCCCGCGGCGACGATGTCGCGCGCCTTCGCGAACACCTTGGGCGGCACGATCTCGCCGAAGAACACCACGTCGGGCTTCAGCATGCCCCCGCAGACCGGGCACGGCGGCACCTCGAAGCGCTGCGACGCGTCGATCTCGACGTCGCCGTCGGGCTGCAGCCGCACCTGCTCGGGCATCTGGATCCAGGGATTCAGCTGCTCGATGAGGTCGGCGATGCGGTGGCGGTCGAAGGTGGTCGAGCACTGCAGGCAGGTGACCGTGTGCAGCTGCCCGTGCACGTGCGTGACGTTCGCCGAACCTGCCCGCTCGTGCAGGTCGTCGACGTTCTGCGTGGCGATGCCGGTGACGAGCCCGGCCTCCTCGAGCAGGGCGAGCGCCCGGTGGCCGTCGTTGGGGTGCACCGAGGCGAAGCGCTGCCAGCCCAGGTGGCTGCCCGCCCAGTAGCGTCGGCGCGCATCCTCGCTGCCCAGGAACGTGTCGAAGACCATCGGCGTGCGCGCCGGCGCACCCGCTCCGCGATAGTCGGGGATGCCCGAGTCGGTCGAGATGCCCGCGCCCGTCAGCACCGCGATGCGGCGTCCGCGGAGCAGGTCGATGGCTGTGTCGAGCACCTTCGCAACCCTAGTCGCCGATAGGCTCGTTGACCGGCGGAGGAGGCGATCGGCGCGTGCAGCTCATCGAGATCGACTCGCTCGACGACCCTCGCCTCAACGACTACGTCGGCCTCACCGACGTCGCGCTGCGGCGCCGCACCGAGCCCGAGCGCGGCCTCTACATCGCCGAGTCGCAGACGGTGCTCGAGCGGGCGCTGCGCGCCGGCCACGAGCCGCGATCGGTGCTCGTCGCGCCGCGCTGGCTGCCGCAGGTGGTCGAGATCGTCGGCGACCGCGACGTGCCGGTCTTCGTCGGCGAGGAGCCGATCCTCGAGCAGCTCACCGGCTTCCACCTGCATCGCGGCGCGCTCGCCGCGATGCAGCGGCCGGTGCTGCCGGATGCGTCGGCGCTGCTCGCGCACGCCCGTCGCGTCGTCGTGCTCGACGGCCTCGTCGACCACACGAACGTGGGCGCCGCGTTCCGCTCGGTCGCGGGCATCGGCGCCGACGCGGTGCTCGTCACCAGCACGTGCGCCGACCCGCTCTACCGCCGCAGCGTGCGCGTCTCGATGGGCACGGTGCTGCAGGTGCCGTGGACTCGCATCGACTCGGTCGCCTCGGCGATCCCGGTCTTCCACGCGGCCGGCTTCGAGGTCGTCGCCATGGCGCTGCGCGACGACGCCGTCGACCTCGCCGACTACGCCGCCGCGCCCGCCGACCGCGTCGCGCTGGTGTTCGGCTCCGAGGGCCCGGGGCTCGGAGCCCGCGCCCTCGCGGCCGTCGACCGCGTCGTGCGGATCCCCATGCACCACGGCGTCGACTCGCTGAACGTGGCGGCGTCCGCCGCCGTCGCGATGTGGGCGCTGCGCGCGGCCGCGGGTGTCCGCGGTACGTCGCTGCCGCTGGAAGAGGCGGCGCGATGACCGTCACCGCCGCGACCCAGCGTCGGCGTCGACCGCATCCGCTCGTCGTGCTCCTGCGCATCGTGCTCGCGCTCGTGCTCGCGGTGCTGGTCACCGGGGGCTCCGCGGCACTGCTCGCGCCGGCGCCGGCCGTCGCGGCGACAGCGGTCGCACCGGAGGCCGCACCGTTGCCCGCCGCGACGATCGATTGGCCAACCACGCCGCGGGCAGCCGGCTACGGCGTCGTGGGCGTCGAGGGCGCGCCCGACATCTGGGCGACGACCGGCAGCGACGGCGCCCACCCGATGGCGAGCGTGACGAAGCTGGTGACGGTGCTGATCGTGCTGGAGGCGCATCCGATCACGGGCGCCGACCGCGGGGCGACCATCACCCTCGACGACGACGACCTCGCCGCGCAGGCGCGGGCGCTCAGCGAGAACGCGCCCATCGCCCCCGTCTACCGGGGCATGCAGGTGACGCAGCGCGACCTCATCGAGTGGTCGCTCGTCGACTCCGCCGGCAACGCGATCTGGTCGCTGGCGAACTGGGCGTTCGGCGACATCGACGGCTTCCTCTCGGCGGCCGAGGCATGGGCGGCCCGGCACGGGTTCTCGCAGACCGTCGTCGCCGATCCGGCAGGCCTCGATGCGGGCAGCGTCTCGAGCGCCGGCGACCTGACGCGCATCGCGCTGATGGCCGTGGAGGATCCGGTCGTGCTCTCCACGATCCAGCTCGAGTCGGTGCAGATCCCGGGCATCGGCTTCGCCCCGAACACCAACCGCATCCTGGGCGAAGCGGGGATCGACGGCGGCAAGACGGGCACGCTGAAGGTGTGGGGGCGCAACCTGTTCGTCACCGCCGTCCGCGAGGTCGACGGCGTCGAGCGTCGCGTCGTGGGCGTGGTGATGGGCACGATCGCCGCCGACGAGACCGACGCGGCGATGCTGCAGCTGCTCGAGAGCCTCTGGCCCAACTTCGGTGCGCGCACGATCCTGCCGGCGGGCACCGTCGTGGCGGAGTACCGGGCCCCGTGGGGCGCATCCGCCTCAGCCGAGACGACCGGCGACCTCGGGGCGCACGTCTTCGGCGACGCCGCTCCGGGCTGGACGGCTACCGCCGAGCCGCTCGAGGCCGGCTCGCTCGCGAGCGCCGTGGGCGAGGTGCGGCTGGAGGTGGGCGAGGCCACGGCAGCGGTGCGGACGACCGGGGCTCTGCCCGCGCCCGACGCCTGGTGGCGCCTCACCCACGCCCCGCAGGTGCTCGGCTGGTACTTCGACTAGTCGCGAGGCTCCTCGGGCAGCGGCACGTGCGGCAGCACCGGCCCGGCGGTGGGGCGCTTCGGCAGCACCGTGTCGCCCGAGGACTGGCCGCGCAGCCGGCGCACCACCCACGGCGCGAGGTGCTCGCGGGCCCACTGCAGATCCTCCATGCGCACCTGCCGCTGCGAGCGGTGGGGCAGCGGGACGGGCTCCATCGCGGTGAGCTCGTGCCGCACGCCCAGCGCGTCGAGCACGAGCATCGCGATCTCGTGGTGCCCGTAGGGCGAGAAGTGCAGGCGGTCGGGCGCCCACATCTGCGGCCGCTGCAGCTGCCTCGCCGACCACATGTCGGCGACCACCGCGCCGTGCTTGGCCGCCACGCCGTGCAGGTTGGCGTTGTAGATGCCCACCTTGCCGCGGATCGAGCGCAGCACCGGCGTCATCGCGATGTCGGGGCCGTTGAAGAGCACGACCTCGGCTCCCGTCGCGCGCATCCGCGCGACCACCTCATCGAGCTTCGCCGCCAGCAGGTCAGGGTCGCCGCCGGGTCGGATCAGGTCGTTGCCGCCGGCCGAGATGGTGAAGAGGTCGGGCTCGAGCGCGAGCGCCGGCTCGAGCTGCTCGTCGATGATCTGCTGCAGCAGGCGGCCCCGGATCGCGAGGTTGGCGTACTGGAAGTCAGGGCGCGTGCGGGCGAGCTCCTCGGCGACCCGGTCGGCCCAGCCGCGCAGCCCGTTGGGCACGTCTGGCTCCTCATCGCCCACCCCCTCGGTGAAGCTGTCGCCCAGGGCGACGTAGCGCGTGAAGGGATGCTCCATGCCGGGGTGCTGCGTGCTCGACTCCTGCATGCCTCCATCCTGCACCGTCGCGGCCGGATGTCGGCGATGCGTGGGACGATGGAGCCGTGAGCAAGCAGGACGGCTCGAACCGGCTCGTGTCGGGGCCGGAGGTCGATGATGCGACCGCGACCATCCTGCACGTCGACCTCGACGCCTTCTTCGCGTCGGCGTCGCTGCTGGCCCGGCCCGACCTGGTCGGCCTGCCCGTGGTGATCGGCCACGACTCGTCGAGGTCGGTCGTCACCGCCGCCACCTACGAGGCGCGCAAGTACGGCGTGCACTCGGCGATGCCGATGGCGCGCGCGCTGCGGCTCTGCCCGACGGCGGTGATCCTCGAGCCCGACTTCCAGCTCTACTCGCGGCTGTCGAAGCAGGTGATGGCGCTCCTCGACGACGTGTCGCCCGACGTCGAGCGACTCGGCGTCGACGAGGCGTTCGTGGGCATCGCCGGGCTGCGGCGGCTCTCGGGCGGCGCGAACCGCATCGGCCCGGCTCTGCGCGCCCGCATCCGCGCCGAGACGGGCCTGGTGGCCTCGATCGGCGCCGCCGGCACCAAGTACGTCGCGAAGCTGGCCTCCTCCCGCGCGAAGCCCGACGGCATGCTGGTGGTGCCCGACGACGAGGTGCTGGCGTTCCTCCACCCGCAACCCGTGGCGGCGCTGTGGGGCGTGGGCCCGGCGCAGCAGGAGCGACTGGCCCGCTACGGCCTGCACACGGTGGGCGAGGTGGCCGGCACGCCGCTCGAGCGGCTGCAGTCGTGGTTCGGCGAGGCGACCGGCCGCCACCTGCACGAGCTCTCCTGGGCGCGCGACCCGCGCGAGGTGCACGAGCGGCCGCACGAGAAGACCTTCGGCCACAACCACACGTTCTTCCGCGACGTCAGCGACCGCACCGAGCTGCAGAGCGAGATCCTGCGGCTCGCGACCGGCGTCGGCCGGCGGCTGCGCGACGCCGGCGTGCAGGCGCGCACAGTCACCCTCACCGTGCGGTTCCACGACTTCCGCACCATCACGCGGTCGAAGACGCTGCCCGAGGCGACCGACGTCACCCGCGTCATGGTCGAGACCGCGTGGGGCCTGCTGGATGCGCTGGGAGAGATCCCGCCCGTGCGGCTGCTGGGCGTGCGCGCCAGCTCGGTGCAGGGCGCCGCCGACCACGGGCTGCTGTGGGACGACACGGCCACCTGGGGGAGCGCGGAGCGCGCGATGGACGCCGTGCACGACCGCTTCGGCGCCGCTGCGGTCGCCCCTGCGAGCATGCTGCGGCGGGAGCGCAAGCGCGACGACACGGGCCCCTCCGGCGGTGACTGACGACGGCGTCGATCCTGCCGTGGACGGCCCGACCTCCCATGCCGGCGCGGCCGCGGTGGACGGCGCGCGCATCGACGTCGCGCTCGTGCGCGCGCTGCTGGCGGCGCAGTTCCCCGCCTGGGCCGACCTGCCGCTGCGCCCCGTCGAGCCCGGCGGCAACGACCACCGCACGTTCCGGCTCGGGCCCGCGCTGAGCGTGCGGCTCCCGAGCGCGTCGGGGTACGTGCCGCAGGTCGAGAAGGAGCAGGCGTGGCTGCCGCGGCTCGCGGCCTCCGCGCCCCTGCCGATCCCCGCCGTGCTCGGGCGTGGCCGCCCGTCGGCGCGCTTCCCGGCCCCGTGGACCGTGTGCGGCTGGATCGAGGGGGAGCCGGCGTCGACCGCCGCCGTCGACGACGTCGAGCGATTCGCGGCCGATCTCGCGCACTTCCTCGTCGGGCTGCGGGACGCGCCCACCGCAGGGGCACCGGCGCCCGGCCCGCACAGCGCGTTCCGCGGCGGCCCGCTGCGGCACTGGGACGGCGAGATGGGCGACCTGCTCGAGCGCGTGCACGGCCCGGAGCGCGACGGCGCGGCGGGCATCTGGCGGGATGCGCTCGACGCGGAGGAGCACCGCGCGCCCGCCTGGTTCCACGGCGACGTCGCCGCCGGCAACCTGCTCGTGCGGGACGGCAGGCTCGCGGCGGTGATCGACTTCGGCTGTGCGGGCGTGGGCGACACCGCGTGCGACACGGCCTTCGCCTGGACGCAGCTGGAGGGCGGCGCCCGTGCGCTCTACCGGCGCGAGCTCGCGCTCGACGACGCCGCCTGGGCGCGCGGCCGAGGCTGGGCCATCTGGAAGGCGCTGATCCTGATCGGCAACCGCCCGCCGGCGCAGGTGGCGCTCGGGCAGCGGGTGCTCAGCACGCTGCTGGCCGAGCGCTGAGGCGGCTCAGCGCCGCCCGAGCCAGCGCTCGACGGGGATCGAGCCCGACTGGTTCGGCGTGAGCACCCAGATCGCCAGGTACAGCACCCAGCCGACGACGGGCAGCAGCATGAGCAGCAGCATGGCGATGCGCACGATGAAGACATTGATGCCGGTCTTCTTCGCGATGCCACCGCCGATGCCGCCGAAGATGCGCTGGGGTCCGCGTCGGAAGCCGGTCGAGCGGATGGAGTCGAAGATGGATGCCATGCCGCAACGCTAGCCGCGCCGGCTGTGCGGCGCACTGGGGAAAACCCCGGCAGCGGGCCCGGAACCAGTCGAGGCCCGGAGCGTGAGCTCCGGGCCTCTCTTGTGCGCGAGGGGGGACTTGAACCCCCACGCCCTAATACGGGCACTAGCACCTCAAGCTAGCGCGTCTGCCATTTCCGCCACCCGCGCATGGTGTCTCCACCAGGTGTCGATCCGAACTGCAGGACCGAGAGACGACTCTAGCACGACGGCGGAGCGCCCGACGACGCCCGGCGCACGGCGCCCGCCGCACCATGCGCACACCGCACGGTGCCCGCCCCGGGGGCGGCTAGCCTGTCTGGGTGACCGACGACCTCTCTCGCACTGCGCAGATCGCCCGGGACCTCATCCGCTTCGACACCCAGAACTGGGGCGGCGGGCGCTCTTCCGGCGAGGCGGATGCGGCGGCCTACGTGACCGCGCTGCTCACCTCGATGGGCGTCGAGAGCGAGACCTTCGAGTCGGCGCCGGGCCGCACGAGCGTCATCGCCCGCATCGAGGGGGAGGACCCGTCGCTGCCGCTGCTCGTCGTGCACGGCCACCTCGACGTGGTGCCCGCCGACGCGAGCGAGTGGCAGGTCGACCCGTTCGCCGGCGAGGTGCGCGACGGCATGCTGTGGGGCCGCGGCGCGGTCGACATGAAGCAGATGGACGCGATGATCCTGACCGCGGTCGAGCGCATCCTGGCGAGCGGCCGGCGCCCGCGGCGCGGCCTGGTGCTGGCGTTCTTCGCCGACGAGGAGGCCGGCGGCGTGCACGGCTCGCAGTGGATGGTCGCGAACCACCCCGAGGTCTTCGAAGGCGCCACCGAGGCGATCAGCGAGGTCGGCGGCTACTCGATCGAGGTCGCGGGGCAGCGAGCCTACCTGCTGCAGACGGGCGAGAAGGCGCTGCAGTGGATCCTGCTGCGCGCGCGGGGCACCGCCGCCCATGGCTCGCAGCACATGCGCGACAACGCGGTGACGAAGCTCGCCGAGGCGGTCGCGAAGGTCGGCGCGCACGAGTTCCCGGTCGAGCTGACCGCCACCACCCGCGAGCTGATCGCGCGCATCGCCGCGATGCTCGGCGTCGACGACGACGACCCGGACGCGGTCGCCGCCCGCACCGGCACCGTCTCGCGCTTCCTGCGCTCGAGCCTGCGGCACACCGCCAACCCGACGATGCTCGAGGCCGGCTACAAGCACAACGTCATCCCGTCGGTGGCCGAGGCCCGCATCGACGTGCGACCGCTGCCCGGCCGCGAGCGCGAGGCGATCGACGCGATCCAGGCGCTCGTCGGCGACGAGATCGAGATCGAGCTGGTGCAGGGCGACATCGGCATGGAGCACCCCTTCGGCGGCTCGCTCGTCGAGGCGATGACCGCCTCGCTCGGCCGATTCGACCCGGACGCGCCGGTGCTGCCGTACATGCTCTCGGGCGGCACCGACAACAAGGCCCTGTCGCTGCTGGGCATCGCCGGCTACGGGTTCGCGCCGCTGCGGCTCGCCCCCGAGCTCGACTTCGCGGCGATGTTCCACGGGGTCGACGAGCGGGTGCCGCTCGACGCCCTCGACTTCGGCACCGACGTGCTCGAAGACCTGCTGCTGACCTACTGAGGAGCCCATGGACTGGCTGATCGCGATCTTCCTCGGCGCCCTCCAGGGGGCGACCGAGTTCCTGCCCATCTCGTCGAGCGCGCACCTGCGCATCGCCGGGCTCTTCCTGCCCGGGGCCGAGGATCCCGGCGCGACCTTCACAGCGATCACGCAGATCGGCACCGAGATCGCCGTCGTCGTCTTCTTCTGGCGCGACATCTGGCGCATCGTCACCAAGTGGTTCGGCTCGTTCTCGGGCAAGCACTCGAAGGACGACCCCGATGTGAAGATGGGCTGGCTGGTGATCATCGGCACGGTGCCGATCGTGCTCGCCGGCGTGCTCTTCCAGGACCTCATCCGCGACCAGTGGCGGAGCCTCTGGATCACCGCGGTCGTGCTCATCGTCTTCGGCATCATCCTGGGCCTGTGCGACATGCTCGGGCAGCGGGTGAAGACCCTCGAGACGACCACCTACCGCGACGGCATCCTCATCGGCCTCGCCCAGGTGCTCGCGCTGATCCCGGGCGTCTCGCGCTCGGGCGCCACCACCAGCATGGGCCGCGCCCTCGGCTACGAGCGCCCGGCGGCGGCGAAGTACGCGTTCTTCCTCGCCGTGCCGGCGGTCTTCGGCGCCGGCCTGTACGAGACCGCGCAGGCCATCTCGGAGCCCTCCTCGGTGGGCCTCGGCTGGGGCCCGACCATCGCCGCGACGGTCGTCGCGTTCGTGGTCGGCATCGCGGTGATCAGGTTCCTGATGGACTTCATCTCGCGCCGCAGCTTCCTGCCCTTCGTGGTCTACCGCATCGCGCTCGGCGTGGTGCTGCTCATCGCGCTGAGCGCCGGCTGGATCGAGGCGCAGTGAGGTCCTGGACCCGCCCCGCCGTGCCCTCGCTCGCCGCCCTCGGGCTCGGCGAGGGGGAGCGCCCGAGCGTGCACGACGTGCGCAGCGACGCGCGCGCCGTCGTGCCTGCCGGGCGCACCGCATCCATGTACACCTGCGGCATCACGCCGTACGACGCCACGCACCTCGGCCACGCGTTCACCTACCTCGCGTTCGACACGCTCACGCGCGTCTGGCTCGACGCCGGGCTCGACGTGCGCACCGCGATGAACTCGACCGACGTCGACGACCCGCTGCTCGAGCGGGCGGCGCGCGACGGGGTCGACTGGCGCGAGCTGGCCGAGCAGCAGCAGCGGCTCTTCCGCGCCGACATGGAGGCGCTGCGCATCCTGCCGCCCGACGCGTGGGTCGCGGTCACCGAGCGCATCCCGCAGATCGCCTACGGCGTGCGGCGGATGCTCGACACCGGTGACGCCTACACGCTGCCGGTCGAGGGCGACGAGACCGCGCACGACGTGCTGTTCGACACCACCCGGCAGCGGCGGTTCGCGGTCGGCGCGGGCAGCCGCACCGACCAGGCCGAGATGCTCGAGCTCACCCGCGAGTTCGGCGGCGAGCCCGACCGGCCGGGCAAGCGCTCGCCGCTCGATCCGCTGCTGTGGCGCGCGGAGCGGCCGGGGGAGCCCGCCTGGGACTCGCCGGTGGGCCGCGGCAGGCCCGGCTGGCACGTGGAGTGCACGGTGATCGCGATGGAGGAGCTCGGCTCGCCGTTCACGGTCGCCGCCGGCGGGCGCGACCTGCGGTTCCCGCACCAGGAGATGCAGGGCCATCACGCGATCGCGCTCGGCGCGACGCTGTTCAGCGACGCGCGGCTGAACGCGGGGCTGGTCGCCTTCGAGGGCGAGAAGATGTCGAAGTCGCTCGGCAACCTGGTGCTCGTCTCGCGGCTGCTCGAGCAGGGCGCCCGGCCCGCCGCGGTGCGGCTCGCGCTGCTCGCGCACCACTGGCGGCAGGACTTCGAGTGGCGGCCCGACGAGCTGGAGGCCGCCGAGCAGCGGCTCGACCGGTGGCTCGCCTGGGCCGAGGCGCCCGACGACGACCCGTCGCTCGCGGAGAGCGTCGTGCCGTGGCTGCGCGTGACGCTGCAGGACGACCTCAACACGCCGGCCGCCCTGCAGGCGGTCGACGCGTTCACCCGGCGCGCCCCGGCCGACGAGGGCAGCCTCGCGGCGATCGATGCGCTGCTGGGCATCGACCTGCTGGGCGTCGAGCGCCGCTAGGCCGACCGGTCACACCGGCGGCGCGTCGTCGCCCTCGTCGCGGGGCGGCTCCTGCCGCGGCCGGCCGTTCTGGTCGCGCAGGAAGCGCTCGAACTCGTGCGCGATCGCCTCGCCGGAGGCCTCGGGGCTCTCGACCGCGTCGCGCTGCTCCTCGAGCTTGCCGATGTAGGCGCGCATGTCGTCGTCGCGCTCGGTGAGCTCGTCGATGCCGCGCTCCCACTCGCCCGACTGCTCGACGAGGTCGCCGAGCGGGATGGTGACGTCGACCATCTCGGCGAGGCGGTCGAGCAGCGCGATGACGGCCTTGGGCGCGGGGGCGTTGTGCACGTAGTGGGGCACGGATGCCCACAGGGACGCGGTCTGGATGCCGGCGTCCTGCGCGGCGAGCGAGAGCACCGTCATGATGCCCGTGGGCCCCTCGTACTCGCTCTGCAGCACGCCCAGGCGCGCCTGCAGCTCGCGGCTGTCGCTCGAGATGGTGGTGCTGATCGGCCGCGTGTGCGGCACGTCGGCGAGCATCGAGCCGACGAACACGATGGCGTCGACCTCGCAGCCGCGCACGATCTCGAGGAACTCGGCGGCGTAGGTCGTCCAGTTGCGGCTCGGCTCGGCGCCCAGCATCGCGAACAGCTCGCCCTCGTTGCCGGAGCTCACGTCGAGGCCCGCGTCAGCGGCGAGCGGCTCGCGTGCCGACGGCTTGGTGGGGGCGTAGGCGACGGTCGCGGGCCACTGCAGGGCACGGGTGCCGTCCTCGAGGGTGCGCACGACCGGCCGGTGCATGGCGAAGTCGACGTACTCGTCGGGCTCGATCTCGTCGAACGCCTCGAGCTCGGCGGCCTCGACGAGCCGGCGCACGGCACCGCTCGCCGCATCGCCCGCATCGGTCCAGCCCTCGAAGGCGACGACCATGATGCGGCCCTCGATCGGTCCTCGCGCCACGCCGGGCACCTCCTCATGTCGAGCGCCCACTCTACGCTCGCCGCCGCTGATCACCGGGTCCCGCTCCGACTAGGCTTGCGCGGTGACCTCACCTGCCGCCGTACTGTTCGACATGGACGGCACGCTCGTCGACACGGAGCCGCTGTGGATGGCCGCCGAGGCCCGCCTCGCCGAGCAGCACGGCATCGCCTGGACGCGCGGCGACGCCGAGGCGCTGGTGGGCAGCGACCTCTGGGCGGGCGCGCAGTACTTCATCGACCGCGGCGTGCCGATGACCCCCGACGCGATCGTCGACCGGCTGGTCGGCGAGGTGCTCGATGGGCTCGGCGACACGCTGCCGACGCGGCCCGGCGCGCTCGAGCTGCTGGCGGCGCTGCGCGAGCAGGGCGTGCCGGTAGCGCTGGTGACCATGTCGACCCGCCTGCTGGTCGACCGGGTGGAGGCGGCCTTCGCGGTCGCGCTCGGCACCGCCCCGTTCGACGCCACGGTCGCCGGCGACGAGTGCACGCAGGGCAAGCCGCATCCCGAGCCCTACTTGCGCGGCCTCGAGCTGCTCGGCGCCGATGCGGCCGGCTCGGTGGCGATCGAGGACTCCCGCACCGGCGCGGCGAGCGCGCTCGCCGCCGGCCTCGTGACCATCGGGGTGCCGCACGCCGTCGACGTGTCGCACGTGCCCGGCATCATCCACTGGCCGACCCTGGCGGGGCGCACCCCCGCCCACCTGGCGGCCGCGATCAGAGAGGCCCGAGCATGATGGGCAGGACCGGCCCCTTCCAGTGGGGCGACGTGGTGCAGGTGACCGGCCCGAAGCAGCGCAAGAACACGATCGTGCTGACCGAGGGCAAGCAGCTGCACACCCAGCACGGGTCGAAGGCGCACGCCGACTTCATCGGCGTCGACGACGGCTCGCTCGTGCTCGTGGGCGAGGCTCCCCACCTGGCGATCCGGCCGCTGCTGCACGACTACGTGATGTCGATGCCGCGCGGCGCGGCGATCATCTACCCGAAGGACGCGGCGCACATCGTCGGCTTCGCCGACATCCATCCCGACCTCACGATCGTCGAGGCGGGCGTCGGCTCCGGCGCCCTCTCGCTGTGGCTGCTGCGCGCGCTGCACGGCACCGGCCGCCTCGTCTCGTTCGAGCGCCGCGAGGAGTTCAAGGAGGTCGCCGAGGCGAACGTCACCGGCTTCTTCGGCGAGCGGCCCCAGAACTGGCAGACGGTGCTCGGCGACCTGGTCGAGGAGCTGCCCGAGCACGTCGGCGACGGCGAGGCCGACCGCGTGCTGCTCGACATGCTGGCGCCCTGGGAGTGCATCGACGCGACCGCGCAGGCGCTGCGGCCCGGGGGTCTGGTGCTCGCCTACGTCGCGACCGTCACCCAGCTCTCCCGCACCGTCGAGGCGAGCCGCGCCGACGGCCGCTTCACGGCGCCGGCGTCGAGCGAGACGCTGGTGCGCGGCTGGCACGTCGAGGGACTCGCGGTGCGACCCGATCACCGCATGGTCGCGCACACCGGCTTCCTGATGACCGCCCGGCGGGTGGCGGACGGCGTCGACGTGCCCTCCTTCCGCCGCCGCGCGGCGAAGACGGAGTTCTCCGAGGCCGATGTCGAGGCCTGGACCCCCGGCGCCGTCGGCGACCGCACGCCGAGCGCGAAGCGGATGCGCCGCGCGGTGCGCGACGCCAAGCGGCAGTCCGACGCCATCACCGGTCAGGCGCCGGGCGCCGCGCAGGCCGCCGACGGCGCGCAGGCGCCCGACGCGCCGCAGGTAGACTGACCCCGTCACCCCGACCCCTCGAAAGGCATCGCCGTGCGCACTCGCTCCATCTCGATCGCCGCGCTGCTCGTCGCAGCCGCCGGCCTCACCGCGTGCCAGGCGCCCGCCGGCAGCCTGGACGGCTGCATGCCGCTGCTGCAGCCGGGCGACGCGACGTCGCAGGTGAGCGTCGAGACCGGCTCGGGCGCGCCGACCGCCGAGTTCGAGATCCCGCTGGTGGGCGAGGGCGACCAGGCGCAGGTGCAGGGCGGCGAGGGCGAGCGGGCCGGCAACGGCGACACCGTCGATGCCGACTACGTCGTCTACTCGGGCAAGACCGGCGACCTCATCTCGAGCTCGTACGGCGACCCGAGCCAGCCGAGCGCCGCTGCCAATCCGCTGCGCCTGAGCGTCGGCGGCGACTCCGTGCTGGCGCAGGCGATCGGCTGCGCGGCACCGGGCAGCCAGGTCGTGCTCACCACGACCATCGCCGAGCTCTTCGGCCCCAACGCCGCATCCGCCGAGATGGACATCGCGCCGGCCGACACCGCAGTCGTGGTGCTGGGCGTCAGCGACGTGCGTCCCGGCCGCGCCGAGGGCAACGCGAAGCCCGGCGTGCAGGGCATGCCCGCGATCGCGCTGGCCGAGAACGGCCAGCCGGGCGTCACCTTCCCCGGCTCGCCCGCACCGGCAGAGCTGACGGTCATGCAGAGCATCGAGGGCACCGGCGAGCCGGTCGCCGAGGGCGACACGGTGCTGCTGCACTACACCGGCATCATCTGGGAGACCGAGGAGGTCTTCGACTCGTCGTGGGAGAAGGGCAGCCCCACCGAGATGACGATCGACGACGCCAGCCTGATCCCCGGCTTCGTCGACGCGGTCGTCGGGCAGCCGATCGGCAGCCAGGTCGTGGTCTCGATCCCGCAGGAGCTCGGCTACAGCGACCCGACGACGCGACCCGCGTCGATCGGCGAGGGCCAGCACCTCCTGTTCGTGATCGACATCCTCGACCGGGTCGAGCCCGCAGCACCGTGATCGCCGCGCGCTAATGCCGAAGATCGAGGCCGAGGAGCGCCAGTTCTCGCTCCTGCTCGCGCTGGTCGACACGCGCTCGGGCTTCACCAAGCACGAGCTCTTCGCTCGCGTCGCCGGCTATCAGGGCCAGCCGATCGGCGACGCGCTCGAGCGCATGTTCGAGCGCGACAAGGAGGCGCTGCGCGACCACGGCATCGTGATCGACGTCGTGCAGCCGCCGGGCGACGACAGCAACCAGGAGGCCCGCTACCGCGTGCTCGACGGGGTGCTGGGCGATCCGACCGAGCTGCAGTTCGACGCGATCGAGCGCGACCTGCTCGACCTGGCGCTGCGCGTCTGGCACGAGGGCGGGCTCACCGAGGAGTCGCAGCGCGCGGCGCTGAAGCTGCGCGCCGACCCGGAGTTCCGCGGCGGCCTGCCGCTCGAGCGCACCCCCGGCCGCACCGCGGAGCCCGACCGGGCCCCCGCCACGGCCACGGTGCTGCAGCCGCGCCAGCGACCGCGCGAGCGCGCCTTCCAGGCGCTGAAGCGCGCGGCCGACAAGCGGCGCGAGGTCGTCTTCGAGTACCTGAAGCCGGGCGAGCGCACGCCCCGCGCCCGCACGGTGCAGCCGTGGGCGACGGTGCTGTTCCGCGGGCGCTGGCTGCTCGTGGGCCACGACCTCGGTGCAGAGGACACCCGCACCTTCCTCATGCAGCGCATCGTCTCGCCGGTGCGCGACCGTGCCGCGAAGCACCCGTTCGAGGTGCCCGAGCACGCCGCCACCGACGCGCTCGCCAAGCTCGAGGAGATCTGGCGCACCGCGACCGTCGGCGTGCTCGCGGTGCCCGGCAGCGACGCGGAGGTGCGCCTTCGCCACCGCCCCGGCACCTCCGAGGAGGACGGCCTGCTCGTCATCCACCACGCCGACCGTCACCTGATGGCCGACGAGCTCGCCGGTTTCGGCGCCGACGTCGCCGTGGTGTGGCCCGACGAGCAGCGCGCCCTGGTGCGCGCCCGGCTCGAGCGCATCCGCGATGCGCACGCCGACGCATCCGCCCCGCTCGCATCCGACGCAGAGACCTCCGCCGTCGGCGCCGCCGCCGCCTCCACCGATGGGAGCGCCGCATGACCGCCAGCCGCGTCGAGCGCGGCATCGGCCTGCTGCTCTCGCTCATCCAGTACGTCACCGCCTCCGGCTCCGTGAGCGTGCAGGACGCCGCCGAGCACTTCGGCGTCGACGAGCAGCGCATCCGCGAAGCGGTGCAGCGGCTGTTCATGGCCGGGGTGCCGGACGGCGCCGGCGACTTCATCCGCTTCGACATCGACTTCGACGCGTTCGAGCAGAGCGACCAGATCTCGGTGACCATGCGTCCCGCCTTCGACGACGAGACGGTGCGACTCTCGCCCCGCGAGGCGAGCGCGCTGATCGCCGGCCTCACGCTCGTCGCCGGCTACACCGACGCGGCGCCGGAGCGGGTCGATGCGCTGCGCGAGAAGCTGCGCCGCGCGGCCTCGCGAGGCGCCGACACCGTCGCCGTCGACCAGCTCGAGGTGCCGCAGACCGCGCAGCTCGTGCGCGATGCGATCCGAGAGCACCGCGTGCTGTCGATCGCGTACCGCAAGCCCGGCTCGGGCACCGCGCTCCGGCGCGTCGCACCGACCGGCCTGCGGGTGACCGAGGCCGCCGTGTTCGTGCTGGGCTTCGACCTCGACAAGCGCGACGGCCGCACCTTCCGACTCGACCGGATCGAGGCCGTCGAGCCCACCGACGATGCCTGGCCCGACGCGACGCCCGCGCAGGAGCGCCCCGTCTCGGGCGTCGCCCAGGTCGTCGCGACCCGCGCGGCCGCAGCGCTGCTGAGCGACTACGCGACCAGCGAGCCGGTGTCGGTCGACGGCGAGCGGGTGCGGCTCGACATCGAGCTCTGGAGCGAGGCGAGCGTGCTGCGCGCCGTCGCCTCCTGCGGCGGCGACGCCGAGATCGTCGCACCGGCGAGCCTGCGCCGGGCCATGCACCGCTTCGCCTCGGAGGCGCTGGGCGAGCCCCGGTCCGGAGACGTTCCCGCCTGAGCGCCACCCGCACGGGCGCGGTAGGATGGTCAGGCACTCACTTCAGCGGAGGACGATCATGCCCGGTTTTCTCAACAATGCCGCCTCGCATTGGTGGATCATCCTCATCATCGTCGTGCTCATCTTCGGCGCGACGAAGCTGCCCGCGCTGGCCCGCAGCATCGGCCAGTCGGTCAACATCCTGAAGAAGGAGGTCAAGCGCGACAGCACCGACGACGACGCCGCGACCTCTGAGACCGGCGACACGACCTCCACCACCGACCGGAAGTAGCCGATGGCCCGCTCCGGGCCGCCGGCGAATCCGCAGGCCCGCATGAGGCTGGCCGAGCACCTGCGCGAGTTCAAGCGCCGGTTCCTGATCTCGGGCCTCGCCTTCGTCGCCGCCGCGATCGGCGGCTTCTTCCTTGCCGCGCCGCTGCTGACGCTGCTGAGCGCGCCGCTCGAGCAGCTGCAGGCGACCGGGCTCGCCGTCGAGCTCAACATCACCAACGTCACGCAGGCCCTCGACGTGCAGATGCGCATCGCGTTCCTGCTCGGCATCATCATCTCGAGCCCCATCTGGATCTGGCAGCTGCTCGCCTTCGTCGTGCCGGCGCTGCGCACCATCGAGCGGCGCTACGTCCTCGGCTTCATCGCCTCGGCGGTGCCGCTGTTCGTCGGCGGCTGCGCCACCGGCTGGTTCATCCTGCCCCGCATCATCCGGCTCTTCGTCAGCTTCACCCCCAGCGGGTTCACGGCGTTCCTCGGCGCCTCCGACTACTGGGACTTCTCGCTCAAGCTCGTCTTCGCGGTCGGCGTCGCCTACGTGCTGCCGGTGATCGTGGTCTTCCTGAACCTCGCCGGCGTGCTCACGGGCAAGGACATCCTGAAGGGCTGGCGCTGGGCGGTGCTCGCCGCGACGCTGTTCGGCGCCTTCGTCACGCCCGCCGGCGAGGTGCTGAGCATGTTCATCATCGCCGTGCCGATGGTCGTCCTCTACTTCGCCGCAGCCGGCATCGCGCTGCTCGTCGACCGGCGCCGCGCGAAGCGCGCCAGGACCGAGGACGCGCTCGGCGACGGGGTCGCCGCATGAGCATCGCCACCGAGGCCTTCGCCCGCGCCATGCCCTTCGGCCTCGACCCGTTCCAGCGCGAGGCGTGCGAGGCGATCGAGGAGGGCTCGAGCGTGCTCGTCGCAGCGCCCACCGGCGCCGGCAAGACCGTGGTCGCCGAGTTCGCCATCCACCTGACGATGGAGGCGCCCACCGGCCGCGTCTTCTACACGACGCCGATGAAGGCGCTGTCGAACCAGAAGCACCGCGAGCTCACGGAGGTCTACGGCGCCGCATCCGTGGGCCTCCTCACGGGCGACACCAGCATCAACGGCGATGCCCGCATCGTGGTGATGACCACCGAGGTGCTGCGCAACATGCTCTACGAGGGCCGCGACCTGCGCGAGCTCGAGTACGTGGTGATGGACGAGGTGCACTACCTCGCCGACCGCTTCCGCGGACCGGTCTGGGAGGAGGTCATCATCCACCTCCCACGCCACGTGCGGCTGGTCTCGCTGTCGGCCACCGTCTCGAACGCCGAGGAGTTCGGCGCCTGGCTCGACGCGGTGCGCGGCGACACCCGCGTGATCGTCAGCGAGATCCGGCCCGTGCCGCTCGACGCGCACGTGCACATCCGCGGCCGGTTGGTCGAGCTGTTCGACTCGAAGGCGGGGGAGGAGTCGCACCGCCCGGGGCGCGAGCTCGTCGACCTGGCTCGCGGCACCGACCTCGCCGACTCCGCCACGCACGGCCACCGCGACCGCGGCGGGCACAGCCGCTACCGGTCGCGCAGGCCGCAGAAGGGCGGGCGGCGCGACGACGGCCCGCGACGCGGTGGGTTCGGCGAGCGCGTCGACCGCATCGCGCTGATCGAGCTGCTCGACCAGCACGAGATGCTGCCGGCCATCGACTTCATCTTCTCGAGGGCCGGATGCGACGCGGCCGTGCGGCAGGTCGTCTCCGGCGGGCTGCGCCTCACCACCCCGGAGGACCGCGCGGAGATCCGCGCGATCGTCGACGAGCGCACCCGCCTGCTCGACGACGCCGATCTGGGCGTGCTCGGCTACTTCGAGTGGATCGACGGGCTCGAGCGCGGCGTCGCCGCGCACCACGCGGGGCTCCTGCCGGTGTTCAAGGAGGTCGTGGAGGAGCTGTTCCGCGCCCGCCTGCTCAAGGTGGTCTTCGCCACCGAGACGCTCGCGCTCGGCATCAACATGCCTGCGCGCACGGTCGTGCTCGAGCAGCTCGAGAAGTTCAACGGCGAGGCGCGGGTGCGCATCACGCCGGGGGAGTACACGCAGCTCACCGGCCGCGCCGGTCGCCGCGGCATCGACACCGAGGGCCACGCGGTGGTCATCTGGAACGGCAAGCTGCAGCCGGTCGAGGTCGCCTCGCTCGCCTCGCGCCGCACCTACCCGCTGCACTCCAGCTTCAAGCCGACCTACAACATGGCGGTCAACCTGGTCGACCGGCTCGGCGTCGTCGGCACCCGCGAGGTGCTCGAGACCTCCTTCGCGCAGTTCCAGGCCGACCGCTCGGTGGTGCAGCTGGCGCGTCGCGTCGTCGACCAGCGCGCCAGCCTCGCCGGCTACGAGGAGTCGATGCGCTGCCACCTCGGCGACTTCAGCGAGTACGCGGCGCTGCGCCGCGAGCTCACCGAGCTCGAGCGCGACGACCAGCGGCAGGGCATCAGCCACGGCGACCACGAGCGGCTGCAGCGGCAGCTCAAGGGCGTGCGCACGCGCATGAAGGCGCACCCCTGCCACGCCTGCCCGGAGCGCGAGTCGCACGCGCGCTGGGGCGAGCGCTACTGGCGCCTGCGTCGCGACATCGAGAAGGCCGAGCGCCAGATCGACCGCCGCACGGGCCAGATCGCCGAGCAGTTCGACCGCATCACCGAGATCCTGCGCGAGCTCGGCTACCTCGAGCACCACGACGACGGCGAGCGCGTCACCGCGGCGGGCGACGTGCTGCGGCGCATCTACGGCGAGCGCGACCTGCTCACCGCCGAGAGCCTGCGGCTGGGCCTGTGGGACTCGCTCGACGCGCCCGGGCTCGCCGCGATGGCCTGCGCCCTGGTGTACGAGGGCCGCCGCGACGACGGCATGCTGCCCGAGCGGATGCTGCCCAAGGGTCCGTTCCTCGACGCGCTCGACGCGACCCAGACCCTCTGGGCGCGCCTCGACGACCTCGAGCAGTCGCACCGCCTGCCCGGCACCATCCCGCTGCAGACGGGTCTGACGCTCGCGATGCACCGCTGGGCTCGCGGCTACCCGCTCGAGGGCGTGCTGCAGGACACCGATCTGGCGGCGGGCGACTTCGTGCGCTGGACGAAGCAGACGATCGACGTGCTCGAGCAGCTGTCGCAGGTCGCGCCGAAGCGCCTGCGCCGCATCGCCGACGACGCGGTCGAGCGCATCCGCCGCGGTGTCGTGGAGGCCTCGGGGTCGGCACTGTGACGGCGACCGCCCGAGCGCCCAAGTCGGCGCCCGCTCGGCTGCGCACCCGCGCGCGCCAGCCGCTGCCGACCGCCTACGCGCTCGCCGCTGCGATCCTCGGCGGCGCGATCATGCCTTTCGCCTTCCAGCCCTTCGACCTCTGGCCCCTCATCGTGCCCGCGGTCGCGCTGTCGTTCGCGGCGCTGCGCGGCCGCACGCTCGGTGCGGCGTTCGGCATCGGGTTCCTCACGGGCGCGATCTTCTTCCTGCTGCACATCCAGTGGATCACCGTCTATCTCGGCGCCGTGCCGCTCGTCGCCCTGACCGCCTGGATGGCGGTCTGGTGGGGGCTCGGCGGCATGGCGATCGCGCTCGCGTGGCGCTGGGGCGAGCCCCGCATGCAGGGCCCGCTGGGCGCGTTCATCCTCATGCCGCTGCTGCTGGGCGGCCTCTGGACGCTGCGCGAGTCGCTCTCGTCGAGCGTGCCGTGGGGCGGCTTCGCCTGGGGCCGGCTCGCGCACTCGCAGGCGTCGAGCCCGCTCGCCGACACCACCAGCTGGGTGGGCTTCGCCGGCCTCACCTTCCTGCTCGCCGCGGTGTCGGCCCTGGTGACGCAGCTCGTGCTGCATCACCGCACGCTGCTGCGCCGCAGGCTCACGATCGGCGCCGCCGCGCTCATCGTGCTCGCCGCCATCCCCGCCTTCCCGGTCGAGACCACCGGCCAGCTGCGCGTGGGTGCCGTGCAGGGCGACAGCGAGGCCGGCCTGCTGGCGCCGCGCGTGCCCGGGCAGATCATCGATCAGCACGTCGACGCGACCCGCGAGCTCGCGGGGGAGGAGCTCGACCTGCTCGTCTGGCCCGAGAACGCGGCCGAGTTCTACGCCGACGAGACGCCCGCGACCCTCGCCGAGCTCGACCGGGTGACGACCGGCCTCGATGCGCCGCTCGTCGTCGGCACCGTGACCCGCGACGGCGACGACACCTACAACGCGCTGCTGCAGGTCGAGCCGGGCGAGGGTGCCGTGGCCGAGTACCGCAAGCGCCACCCGGTGCCCTTCGCCGAGTACCTGCCCGAGCGCGAGTTCTTCGGGCCGATCCTCGAGGCGCTCGGGCTGCTCCAGTACATCCCGCGCGACTTCTCCATCGACCCGACGAGCGCCAACGCGTTCGACGTCGCCGGGGTCTCGGCGGGCGTCGCGATCTGCTTCGACATCATCGACGACCGGCTGGCCCGCGAGATGGTGCTCGACCACGGCGCCGAGATCATCCTCGCTCCCACGAACAACGCCGACTTCGGTCGCGGCTCGGCCGAGAACGTGCAGCAGCTCGCGATCGCACAGCTGCGCGCCGCCGAGGCCGGTCGCGCCGTCGTCAACGTCTCGACCGTCGGCACGAGCGCCATGATCGGCCCCGACGGCACCGTCATCGACCGACTGCCGCAGTACGAGCCGGGCACCATGCTCGAGCAGCTGCCGCTGTCGACGACCGTGACCCCGGGCATCCGTCTGGGAGCATGGATCGACCTGGCGCTCTGCATCGGCGCCGCCCTGGCACTCGCGGGGCTCGGTGTCGCACGGTTCGCGGAGCAGAGGAGGGCGGATGCCTGACGTGATGATCGTCTTGCCGACCTACAACGAGGTCGAGGTGCTCGAGCGCACGGTCGGCAGGCTGCGCCAGTCGGTGCCCCACGCCGAGCTGGTGATCGTCGACGACGGCAGCCCCGACGGCACCGGCGACCTCGCCGATCGGCTCGCCAAGCGCGACGCCGGCACGCTCGTCGTCCACCGCACCGAGCGCGGCTACCGGTCGGCCGTGATCGAGGGCATGCGGTTCGCCATCTCGCGCGGCGCGACCCGGGTCGTCATCACCGACGCCGACGGCTCCTACGACGCCGACGACCTGCCCGAGCTGCTCGCCGTCTCGGCCGACGGCGTCGACCTGGTGATCGGCTCGCGCTTCGTCGAGGGCAGCGACGTGCGCAACATGGGCCTGCGCCGCCGACTGTCGTCGCGGCTCGGCAACGCGTACGCGCGCGGCATGCTGCAGACGGGTGTGCGCGACCTGACGAGCAGCCTGCGCGTCTACCGCACGCGGGTGCTGGAGCAGATCGACCTCGACGCGATCCAGGTCGACGCCTACGCCTTCCACATCGCCATGGCCGTGCGCGTCGCGCAGGCGGGCGGCACGATCGCCGAGGTGCCGATCCGCTTCATCGAGCGGGCCGTGGGCAGCTCGAAGATGCACCTGTCGGAAGACCTCGGCACGCTCGGCGCGGTCACGAAGTGGGCGCTGTCGGGCGTGCGCGCCCTGCCCAAGCCGCCGCGCTGACCGCGTCGGCGCCCGCGGCGCGCCTCAGCCGAGGGCGCCTCCGCCGAGGGCGCCTCCGCCGCAGAGCGCCTCCGCCGCAGAGCGCCTCAGCCGCCGACGAGCGGCAGCGCGAGGTCGCAGCGGTCGGTGACGATGCCGTCGACGCCCATGGCGAGCAGCTCGCGCATCTCGGCCTCGTCGTTGACCGTCCACACGTGCACCTCGACGCCAGCGCGCTGGAACGCCGCCACGCTGCGCTCCGTGACGATCTCGACGCCGCGGTGCCGGCGGGGCACCTGCAGCGCGGCGAACGGCTCGAGCAGGCGCGCGAGCTGCCGCTGCAGCCCGAGCCGCTGCGCCGCGATCGCGCGCACGACCACCGCCCGGGCGGGGCTCGTCGCGACCTCGGGCAGCAGCGCGAGCGCCTGCCTGCGGCGCCGCTCCGAGAACGAGGTGAGCAGCACGCGGTCGACGGCCTTGGCCTCGACGACCGCGCGCACCGCGGGGATGACCGACGCATCCGACTTCAGGTCGATGTTCCAGCGCGCGTCGGGCAGCGCGAGCAGCGCCTCCCGCAGGCCCGGCACACGGGCGCCCATGCCGAGGTCGATCTCCTGCAGGTCCTTCCAGAGCGTGCGCTCGACAGCCACGTCACGGCCGGCGACACGGTCGAGGCTCGAGTCGTGCGCGATGACCGCGACGCCGTCGGCGCTCGCGTGCACGTCGGTCTCGAGGAACCGCGCGCCGGCGTCGACGGCCGCGATGAACGCCAGCATGGTGTTCTCCGGCAGGTCGATCGCCAGCCCGCGATGCGCGAGCACGCGGGGCGGTGCCGGCGTGAGGTAGCCCGTCACCGCTGCTGCGGGTCGATCCCGTCGGATGCGTCGCCCGCGTCGGGCGCATGGGCGCCGGGCGCATCGGCGCCGGGGAGGTCGGCGGCAGCCTCGCGCGCGGCCTCGACGGCCTCGCTGTAGTCGGCGCTCGGCGTCTCGTCGGTGAGCGAGGTCGTCGACGAGATGGTGTCGGTGCGGCCGGCGTCCTTCGGGTCGATGCCGCTCGCCTGCAGCGTCTCGGCGATCGACGGCACGTCGACGTCGGAGACCGAGTCGGCCTGGAAGGTCTCGTCGAGGATCGACGGCTCCGGCGCGTCGCGGTGCTTGCCCTTGGGACGCTCGAAGGGCACCTGGGCCTTGCCCTCGAGGAAGCCGCGCCCGACGCTCTGCAGCGCCTCGGTGAGCTCCGACGGGATGATCCAGAGCTTGTTGGCGTCGCCCTCGGCGAGCTTCGGCAGCGTCTGCAGGTACTGGTAGGCCAGCAGCTTGTCGTCGGCGTCGCCGGCGTGGATGGCCGCGAACACGCGCTCGATTGCCTCCGACTCGCCCTTGGCGAGCAGCACCTGCGCCTCGGCGTCACCCTTGGCGCGGAGCACCTGGCCCTTGGCCTGGCCCTCGGCGCGCAGGATCTCGGACTGGCGCAGACCCTCGGCCTCGAGGATCTGCGACTGCTTCGAGCCCTCGGCAGTCAGGATCGCGGCGCGGCGGTCGCGCTCGGCGCGCATCTGCTTCTCCATCGAGTCCTGGATGGAGTGGGGCGGGTCGATCGCCTTGAGCTCGACGCGGCCGACGCGCAGGCCCCACTTGCCGGTCGCCTGGTCGAGCACGACGCGCAGCTGGCCGTTGATCGTGTCGCGGCTGGTCAGCGCCTCCTCGAGGTTCATGCCGCCGACCACGTTGCGCAGCGTCGTGGTCGTGAGCTGCTCGACGGCCGAGAGGTAGTCGGCGATCTCGTAGGTGGCCGCACGCGGGTCGGTGACCTGGAAGTAGACGACCGTGTCGATCGAGACCACCAGGTTGTCCTCGGTGATCACCGGCTGCGGCGGGAACGACCGCACCTGCTCGCGCATGTCGACGTGGTACGAGACCCGGTCGATGAACGGCACGAGGAAGTTGAGGCCCGGCTGCAGCACCTTGTGGAAGCGGCCGAGCCGCTCGACCACCCCGGTGAAGCCCTGCTTGATGATCCTGATCGACCGGAAGAGCGTGACGAGCACGAACAGGACGACCAGGGCGATGACGATCAGCAGGAATGCTCCGAGGATGAAGTTTCCGTCGAAGGGCATGGGACGCTCCTTGGGTTCAGCGCTGCGCGGGGACGACGATGGCCGTCGCCCCCTGGATGGCGGTGACGACGATGCGCTCGCCGACATCGGGGTCTCTGGGCTGCACGGCGGGCGAGAGGCGCGACGTCCAGATGTCGCCGTTGGCGAGGGTGACCTCGCCTGCGCCGCGCTCGAACGAGCGGGTCACCTCGCCGGCCATGCCGATCAGGGCGTCGACGCCCTGCAGGTTGACGTCTCCGGACTCGTGCAGCCGCTGCAGCAGCCTGGGCCGCACGAGGAACAGCAGCAGCAGCGCGACGCCGGCCGCGATCAGCACCTGCGCCCACCAGGGCAGGCCGGTGATGCTCGACACCAGGCCGCCGACCGACGCGAGGCCGATCATGAGGAACGTGAACTCGAGCGTCACCATCTCGATGATGAAGCAGATGAGCGCGATGACGAGCCACACGATCCACGCGTACTGGAGGAGGTCCACGCCGCCAGCATATTGAGCGGATGCTGTCGGCGGGCCAGGCGCGCGCACTCCGTCGCGCCGACGGCCGCTCCCGGGCGCCGCGCGCCGCAGCGATCGGGGGCACCCAGCGCGCAGTAGTGTCGTGACGAACGAAGGAGCAATCGTGTCGGATACCTCCCATGACCCCCTGGCGCCGGGCTCGCTGACGGGCCGGACCGCCCTCGTCACCGGCTCGAGCCGTGGCATCGGCGCCGCGACCGTCGACCTGCTGGCGCGCGCCGGGGCCGACGTGGTCGTCAACTACCGGGCGAAGGCGCCGCGCGCCGAGAAGGTCGTCGCCGCAGCCGAGGCGCAGGGCGTCGAGGCCATCGCCGTGCAGGCCGACCTCACCGACCCCGACAGCGTCGCGGCACTGTTCGCGAGCGCGCAGGAGCGCTTCGGCGGCGTCGACATCCTGGTGATGAACGCCTCCGGCGGCATGGAGAGCGGCATGGGCGAGGACTACGCGATGCGCCTCAACCGCGACGCGCAGGTGGCGCTGCTCGATGCCGCCGTGCCAGCGCTCAACCCCGGTGCCCGCGTGGTGTTCGTCACCAGCCACCAGGCCCACTTCATCCGCACGACGCCGACGCTGCCCGAGTACGAGGCCGTCGCGCTGTCGAAGCGCGCCGGCGAGGACGCCCTGCGCGAGCGCATCCCGCAGCTCGCCGAGCGGGGCGTCGAGCTCGTCGTCGTCTCGGGCGACATGATCGAGGGCACCATCACCGCCACGCTGCTCGAGCGCGCGAGCCCGGGCGCCCTCTCGAGCCGCCGCGAGTCGGCCGGCCGCCTCTACAACGTCGAGGAGTTCGCCCTCGAGGTCGCGCTGGCCGCTGTGGAGCCGGTGCCCGCCGACAGCACGCGGCTGGTGGGCGACGTCTCGGGCTTCGTCGCAGGCACCGCCGCCGGGGCCGACGCCTGATGCGCGCCGAGGACATCGAGCACCTCGTCGCGCTCTCCCGCCCCGCGGTGCACCCGAGCGGCGAGTTCGCGATCGTCGCCACCAGCCGCCCGAGCCTGCGCGCGAACCGCAACGTCGGCCAGCTCTGGCGCGTGTCGCTCAGCGACGGCTCGCGCCGCCGCCTCACCGGTGGCGTCGCCGACCGCAGCCCCAGGCTCACGCCCGACGGCCAGACGGTGCTGTTCCTGCGTGCCGACGAATCCGACAAGGCACAGGTCTGGGCGATGCGCGTCGACGGGGGCGAGCCGGTGCAGGCCACCGCGCAGCCCGGCGGCGTGCTCGAGTTCGCGGTCTCCCCGCAGGGCGACCGCATCGCCTTCACGGCTCCGGTCGTCGAGCCCGGCCGCTACGGCAGCGTCGAGGGCGTCAGCGCCGCGCAGGAGCCGGCCAGGCTGATCACGCGCAACCGCAGCCTCGCCAACGGCGTCGGCAGCCTGGTCGGCCGCCGCAGCCACCTCTTCGTCGCCGACCTGCCGGGCCTCGACGACGAGCCCCGCTACGACCGCGCCGCCCACCCGCACGACGGCAAGAGCACCGTCGACGACGCCCTCCACGCGCCGGAGGCGATCAAGCTGAGCCACGGCGAGTTCGACCACGGCTCGCCCGTGTTCTCGGTCGACGGCGAGCGCGTGCTCTGCATCACCGCGCGCCACGACACCCGCGACGACGACCTGCTGAACGCGGTGGTCGAGTTCGACGCGGCGGTCGCCGAGGGCGAGCCGCACACGATCCTCTCCTCGCGCGCCGGCCTGTCGGTCGGCGAGGTGCAGCCCACGCCCGACGGCGGCTTCGTGCTGCTCGCCCAGCAGATGGGGGAGACGGGGCGCGACTTCGTCGGCCGCAGCGTGCAGCTGTTCGTGCTCGAGCAGCCCGGCGCGCACCCCGAGGAGGTGACCGACGGCGGCTCGGTCGACCTCGGCGAGCCCACCAGCCACACCACCGTCGTCGACGACGGGGTGCTCGTGCAGGAGCGCCTGCGGGGTCGCAACCGCCTCGTGCACCTCACCGGCGGCGGCTCCCGCGAGCTCATCGGCGGCGACCTCGAGGTGCTCGGCCACGGGGTCGGCGCCGGCGTCACCGTCGCGACCGTCTCGACGCCCACGTCGGCGGGCGAGGTCGCGGTGCTCGACGACCGCGGCGTCACCGTGCTGACCGACTTCGGCTCGGCGCTCGCCGAGGCGGGCGTCGTCGCCCCGACCGAGCACGAGTTCAGCGTGCGCGACGGCGCGAAGGTGCACGGCTGGGTCTGGCTGCCGGAGGGCCCCGGCCCGCACCCCGTGCTCCTCAACATCCACGGCGGCCCGTTCGCGCAGTACGGCGTGGGCGTGTTCGACGAGGCGCAGGTCGCCGTCGACGCCGGCTACGCCGTCGTGCAGTGCAACCCGCGCGGCTCGGCGGGCTACGGCCGCGAGCACGGCGTCGCCATCAAGGAGGCGATGGGCACGGTCGACATGCACGACGTGCTCGACTTCCTCGACGCATCCCTCGACGCGCACGACGAGCTCGATCGCGAGCGGCTGGGCATCATGGGCGGCTCCTACGGCGGCTACCTCACGGCGTGGACGATCGCCCACGAGCATCGCTTCGCCGCGGCGGTCGTCGAGCGCGGCTTCCTCGACCCGGTCTCGTTCGTCGGCACCAGCGACATCGGCTGGTTCTTCACCGACGGCTACACGGGCACCGACCCGGATGCGGTGCGTCGCCAGAGCCCGATGGCGGTCGTCGGGCAGGTCACGACCCCGACGCTCGTGGTGCACTCCGAGGAGGACTGGCGGTGCCCGCCCGAGCAGGCGCAGCGCTACTTCGCCGCGCTCAAGCGGCAGGGCGTCGAGACGGCGCTGCTGCTGTTCCCCGGCGAGAACCACGAGCTGACGCGCTCGGGCCAGCCCCGCCACCGCGTGGAGCGGTTCGAGCACATCCTGCGCTGGTGGGCGAAGCACCTGCCGACCGCGCAGAACCACGGGCGCTGGCCGTGATCGGCGGCAGCCCGCTCGTGCAGGTCGCGCAGCGCGCGGTCGACCTCGAGCGGGCCGCCGCCTTCTACCGCGACCTCCTCGACATCCCGGTCGCCGCGACCTTCGATCCGCCCGGGCTGGCGTTCCTGGTGCTGGGCGACACGCGGCTGCTGCTCGACCGGGGCGCTCCGTCGGCGCTGCTCTACTTCGCCGTCGACGGACTGGACGCGCGGGTGGAGGCGCTGCGCGCATCCGGTGTGGAGATCATCGCCGAGCCGCGCACGATCTTCGAGCACGACGACGACTCGCTCGGTCCTGGCCGCACCGCAGAGCGGATGGCCTTCCTGCGCGACAGCGAGGGCAACACGGTGGCGCTCGTCGAGCACGTGACGCTCGACGAGCGGCGCGGCTGAGCCGGCTCAGGTCATCCAGGCGCTCGCGTCGTTGACGGCCATCAGCACGCGATCGCGCGCGGCGGCGTCGATCAGCTCGAGGCGGTGCGCGATGCGGGCGGCCTCGTCGTAGCCCTCGAAGAAGCGGATGCCGTCGGCCTCGAGCGCCGCCCGGACCTCGCCGGTGACGGCGACCACCTCGTGGATGAGCACGGCGACGCCATGCGCGCCGCCGATGCGCAGCATCTCGGCGCCCACCTGCGGGTCGGCCTGGCCGCTGTCGCCGATGAAGATGAAGCGGCACTCGGGGAACAGCGCGCGCTCGCGCACGAAGTTCTGCAGCTTGCGCTCCTTGATCGACCGCTTCGTGAACAGGTTCAGGAACGACCCGCCGAGCACCGAGTGCGGCGGCAGGCCGAGGTCGGCGAGCCCGTCGCGGGTGTACTGCTCGATGAGCCCTCGCGGCCCCTCGGGTCGCGCGGTGACGAAGGTGAGGTCGCCGGGGCGCGAGGGCTGCGCCGCGTGCCCCTGGTCGAGCTCGACGAGCAGCTCGACGACGCCCGGGTAGATCGAGCCGCGCGGGAACCGCGTCTCGTGCAGCATCGCCCGCACGGTGTCGTCGATGTCGCAGAGGATCCGCAGGTCGTGCTGCGGCGTCTGCTCCGCCTCGGCGGCGATGTGCGCGAGCACGACCTCGCGGTCGTCGTCGGTGAGCCGCTCGTAGACGACGTGCTCGAGGTCGTGCCGGTCGCCGGAGGCGTTCAGCAGGTACTTCATGTCGCGGAACGGCTCGCCGGTGAGCGACACGAGCAGCGAGCGGATGCCCTCGGAGAGCACCGGGTTCGGCGGCAGCCGCCGGAGCGCGTGCACGACGTCGGCGCGCGTCCTCGGGGAGAGCTCATCGGCGCGATCGATGCACAGCAGCGTGACGAGCTCGCGACGCTCGTCGTCGCGGAACAGGCCGGTGAGCGCGTTGCCGGCGATCGCCTTCACGGTGCGCTCGAGGTCGATCTGCTGCAGGACCGCATCGAGCGAGCCCTCCGGGGTCGCTCGCAGGCGGGCAAGGGCTTCAGCAGGGTTCACAGGTCTGATCCTCGCACTCGCACGCTGAGCGCGCCTCTGTCGATCCGCGCGTCGAGCCGACCGACCCGGCCGACCGCGTCGCCGTCGATCTGCGCGGGCAGCGGCCCGTCGACGGCGCCGAGCGTGATCCGCAGCGCGGTGCGATGACGCAGCACGCCCTCGGCGCGGGCGATGCCGGCGCCCGCTGCCGCGATGCGGCCCCAGTGGGCGAGGTGGCGGGGGCTCACGGTGGCGACGTGCAGCAGGCCGTCGTCGAGGCGCGTGCCGGGCAGCACCTGCAGGCCTGCGGGGATGCGGGCGGCGTTGTGCACGAGCACGCTCCACGCCCGCGCCGACTCGATCGCGCCGCCGTCGAAGCGGCCCCGCACGGCGAAGCTGGGATGGCCGAGCCTGCGCAGCCCGGCGTCGACGTAGGAGGCCCAGCCGAGGCGCCGCTTGGCGCGCAGCGAAGCGGCCTCGACGGCAAGGGCGTCGTTGCCGACGCCGACGACCACCAGGAACGGCACCTCCGGCTCATGGTCGCCGTGGTCGCGCGTGAGCACCACCATGCCCAGGTCGATCGGCCGAGCGACTCCGGCCACCGCGGTGCGGGCGGCCGCACCGGCATCGCGCAGCGGCAGCTCGAGGTTGCGGGCGAACAGGTTGGCGGTGCCCGCGGGCATGATGCCGAGCGGCATGCCCGTGTGCGCCAGCGCGGCCGCGATCTCGCGGACCGTGCCGTCGCCGCCCACCGCGACCACCGCATCCGCCCCCGTCTGCAGCGCTTCGCGAGCCTGCGGGGCGCCCGTGGCCGCCGGCGTGGTCGGCAGCACCCGCGCGTCGGAGCCCCGCTGGGCCGCCTCGCGCAGCACCGCGTCGACGCTCGCGCCGAAGCCCCGCGCGGTGGGGTTGCCGATGACGGCGATCGAGGGCACGCGGTCAGCGTAGCCGCGGGTCGGGGCAGACGCGGGTCAGCCGCGGGGCAGGGCGGGCGCGGGTCAGGGCATCGACGGGCGCAGCCGCAGGAAGCCCGCGAGCCGGGCGATCTCGTCGTGCACGGCGTCGCGCAGCCTCGCGCTCGGCTCGTCGTCCCAGTGGATGCGGTGCACCAGCAGGGCGCCCGCGTCGCGGTCTGCCTTGGCATCGACCTTGCCGACCAGCCGGTCGCCGTCGAGGATCGGCAGGGCGAACGCGCCCCAGCGACGCTTCGCGGCCGGCGTGTACTGCTCGAGCGCGTACTCGAAGCCCCACAGCTGCGCCATGCGGCGCCGGTCGGCGATCAGCCGGTCGAGCGGCGAGAGCAGCACCACGCGCTCAGCGAAGCCCTCTGCGCTCGCCCCGGGGTCGAGGCGCCACGTGCCGCTCACGCCCCGGATGCGCACCGGCTCGCCCTCGTCGCCCAGGTGCGTCGCGCGGGCGATGCCGCAGGCGCGCAGCCAGCGGCGCCGCCAGGTGCGCTCCGCCTGCTCGACCGCCAGCGGCTCGACGGGCGGGAGCACGCGCTCCGCGAGATCCCAGACGCGGGCGGCGCCGTGCCGCTCGGCGACCACGACCTCCCCGCGGATCTGCAGCAGCTCGAGCATCATCGCCACGTTGCGGTCGGTGTTCCAGCCGCTCGACACGTAGGGCACGTCGGCGGCGTCGTCGATCTCGGCCCGGGGGAGCGGGCCGTCCTCGCGCAGCTGCTGCACCACGCGCTCCCGGAAGCCCGCGTTGGCGTCGAGCCAGCGCCGCGACGACGCGTGCAGCGCGTCGGGGGCGCGGCCGATCGCGGTCAGCCACGGCAGGTCGCCCGTGGCGCGCAGCGCGATCGCCCATGCCTCCATCGGGTGCCGGTGCGGCCCGAGGTGGTCGACGAGGCTGAGCTCGACCTCGGCGGCGCGGCGCACGTCGTCGTAGGCGAGCCCGGGGATGCGCGAGTGCGCGATCTGCTCGGCCGAGGGGCAGACGATGTCGGTGGGATTCAGCGGCAGCAGCGTCAGCTGCGCGACCACCTCGGGCAGGTCGCCGGCATCGCGAGCCGTCGACGGCTCGTCGAGCAGCTGCGCGCGCACCGCGATGCGGCGGGCCTCCTCGACGGAGATCGTGCGGGCCTCGCTGGTCGGCATGCCGCGATGCTACGGGCAGGCGGCGACACGGGTATCGTCGCGGTGCCAGGATGAGTGCATGTCTGACACGCCCCGCCGTCTCGAGACCGTCACCGTGAGCGCCGGCCGTCCGCCGCACCTGCCGGGCGCGCCCATGAACGAGCCGGTGACCTTCGCCAGCTCGTTCGTCGCCGGCGGCGAGCTCGAGTACGCCCGCTACGGCAACCCGAGCTGGACGGCGCTCGAGGAGGCGCTCGGCGCGCTCGAGGGCGGCGACTGCATCTCGTTCGCGAGCGGCATGGCCGCCGTCTCCGCCGTCATCAACCTGGTGCCCGCCGGCGGCGCGGTCGTGGTCGCCCGCCACTCCTACCAGCACACGCTCGCGCTGCTCGACGACGGCGCGGCGAGCGCCCGCTACGAGGTGCGGCGCGTCGACGTCGCCGATCCCGACGCGGTCGAGGCCGCGCTGCCCGGCGCCGCGATGGTGTGGCTCGAGTCGCCCACGAATCCCGCGCTGGAGCTGGTCGACATCGAGCGGCTCGCGCGCGCCGCCCGGGCGGCCGGCGTGCTGAGCGTGGTCGACAACACGTTCGCGTCCCCGCTGCTGCAGCGGCCCCTCGAGCTGGGCGCCGACATCGTCGTGCACTCGGCGACCAAGCTGATCGCCGGCCACAGCGACGTCGTGCTGGGAGCGGTCGTGACGGGCGCGCCCGAGCTGGCGGAGCGCATCCGGTTCCACCGCGGCCTGCACGGCGCGATCCCGGGCCCGATGGAGGCGTTCCTGGCGCTGCGCGGGCTGCGCACGCTCTCGGTGCGGCTCGAGCGGGCCGAGCGCAACGCGCGCGAGCTCACCCGGCGGCTCGCAGGGGCCGCGGGCGTGCTCGAGGTGCGCGACCCCGGCTTCGGCACGATCCTGGCAGTGGTGCTCGCCGACGCGGCGGCCGCCGACCGCGTGGTGGAGCGCGTGGGGCTCTGGATCCCGGCGACGAGCCTCGGCGGCGTGGAGTCGACGCTCGAGCGGCGGCGCCGCTGGGCGACCGAGGCGCCGACGATCCCCGAGGGCCTCATCCGCCTCTCGGTCGGCATCGAGCACATCGATGACCTCGCCGACGACCTGCTGCGGGCGCTGGGGGAGTAGCGGTGCAGGTTCGGCGGCGCCGGCGAGCGGCGCTCCGCGCCCGTAGGCTCGCACGGTGACCGACCGAACCCTCTCCGATGGCGCGCTGCTGCGCGCGGCCCGCACCGGCGATGAGCCGGGCATCCTCGCCCTGATCCACGCGCTCGCCGTCTACGAGCGCGAGCCCGACGCGGTGGAGAACACCGAGGCGATGCTCACCGCCACGCTGTTCGGCGACGAGCCGCGGGCGTTCGCGCACGTCGTCGAGCGCGACGGCGCGATCGTCGGGATCGCGCTGTGGTTCCTCACGTACTCGACCTGGACGGGCACGCACGGCATCTGGCTCGAGGATCTCTACGTCGACGAGGCCCAGCGCGGGCGGGGCTATGGCCGTGCGCTGATGGCCGCGCTGGCGGCGGAGTGCGTCGCACGCGGCTACCGCCGCTTCGAGTGGACCGTGCTCGACTGGAACGAGCCGTCGATCGGGTTCTACCGCGCGATCGGCGCGGAGCCGCTGTCGGAGTGGACGACCCAGCGGCTCACGGGTGATCGCCTCGAGCAGCTCGCGCGAGCCTGAGCTGCCGTGCGGCGCGCGCGGGCGGTTGCCGCGGTCGCGTCCGGGGAAGTGGGGCGGGGGGAGTGGTGCCGAGGAGTGAGGATGCGGTCAGCGAGTGCGCAGCGCCCTGACCGTCAGCACCGGTGCGTCGGTGTCGCTCCAGCGCCGGGCCGACGTGCCTGACGGGGTGTGCGCGCTCACCACCGCGCGCTGCGCGGAGGCGAGGTCTGCGTGCCTGCCCATGGAGGCGCCACCGCCGTCGACGGCGATGTAGTCGTCGAGGCTGCGCTCGACGAAGCCGAGGAGCTGCACGCTCGCGAAGCCACCCAGAGGTCGGCGCCCGGTGACGCCCAGGTCGTCCTGGCGGCGTGCAAGCGATCGAAGGCGGATGCGGTGCCCGGCACCAGGGTCATCGACATGTCGCGCTCCTCCGGTCGTTAGTTCGGTGATCGAAATGTACCACCTTGGAACGGTAGGGTGGCGACGAAGCGCAGAAGAGGGGTGCACATGCGCAGCGAGAACGGTTCGGGCGACGTCGCCTCGTCCGGTTACTGGTACGCCGAGGATGGTCAGGCCTCGGGCGTCGACGTGCTGAACCTGCTGCGGCGCTACCGGGCCGCAGAGGGCGCGATGCGTGCCCGCACACGCTCGTCGATGGGCATGGGCGAGACCGATCTGCTGGCGCTGCGGCTGCTGCTGCAGGCGGAACGGCGCGGTGTGCTCGTGCGGCAGCGCGACCTCGGCGCCGAGCTGGGGCTCGCCGCCGCATCGGTGACTGCGCTCGTCGATCGGCTGGTCAAGAGCGGCCATGTGCAGCGCGAGCCGCACCCCGAGGATCGGCGGGCGACGATCGTCGTCCCGACGACCGACACCGACGACGAGGTGCGCGCGACGCTCGGCGCGATGCATCGGCGCATGATCGACGTCGTCGACACGATGGACGACGGCGAGCGCAGCGCAGTGGCCCGGTTCCTCGCGCGCATGGCGCTGGCCATCGACCAGGTCGACGAGCACGCCGAGCCGCAGGCGACACGCGTCATCGCCGGCTGAGCGGCCCCTCGCCGAGCTCGCTCCACAGATGGGCGAGCGTCGCAGCCCCGGCTCGGAGCATCGCGAGCGAGGCGCTCTCGTCGCTGTCGTGCCAGTTGTCCTCCACGAGCCCGGTGCCGAAGAAGACCACCGGCGCGTCGAGCCGCGTCGCGAGCAGGTCGGCCGGGCCGCCGCCGGCGTTGCCCATCCGGCCGACGTCGCGCACCCCGAAGCCGCGCGCCATGGCGCGGTCGAGCGCATCGACGAGCGGCGTCGCGGGCGTGCGATAGCTCTCCTGCGCGATCGACTCGTCGATCCTCAGCAGATGGTCGTAGCCTGCGGCGACCTGCTCGTCGAACCACTGCCGCATCTGATCGGCCACTGTGGCGATGCGCTGCCCCGCCACGGTGCGGATGCTGAGGTCTGCCGCCGCCATCGACGGCACGGCCGATCGCTTCACGTCCTCGACGTCGCCCGCCGCCAGGCCGATCACCTCGAGCGACGGTCGCTCCCAGAGCCGCTCGAGCACGGTGAAGCCGGCCTCGCCCGTGATGCTGCGCGTGTGCGAGCGCGCGAGCCAGTCGCCCGCGTCGAACGGCAGCGCGGCGAGCTCGGCGCGGCGCGCGTCGGTGATCGGCCGCACGTCGTCGTAGAAGCCAGGGAACGCGATGCGGCCGTCCGTGTCGTACAGGCCGCCGAGCAGCCGACCCAGCTCGATCGCCGGGTTGGGGGCAGGGCCGGAGACCGCCCCGCTGTGGATGTCGGTGCGCGGGCCGTAGACCTCCACTCGAGCCGTGAGCGTGCCACGGATGCTGGTGCACAGCGCCGGATGGCGGGCGTGCCAGAGCAGCGTGTCGGAGAAGAGCACCGCGTCGGCGTCGAGGCGGTCGCGATGCTCGTCGAGCATCGCCGCGAGGCTGGGGGAGCCGGCCTCCTCCTCGCCCTCCACGAGCAGCTTGAGGTTGACGGCCGGGGCCCGGCGCCCCGTCGCCCGGAGGTGCGCCCGGATCGCCCAGAGGTGGGCGACCACCTGGCCCTTGGCGTCCGAGCTCCCTCTGCCGTAGAGGCGCCCGTCGCGCTGCACCGGGTCGAACGGCGACGTCTCGTCCCAGTTGTCCGCCTTGACGGCGCGCACGTCGTGATGGCTGTACACCAGCACCGTCGGCGCGCCCGGCGCTTCGCACCACTCGGCGAACACGGCCGGCCCGGTGTCGCCGCTCCAGATCTCGGTGCTCGGGAAGCCGATGTCCCGCAGAGTGCCGGCGAGCCACGACGCCGAGTGCCGCAGGTGCTGCACATGCTCCGGCATGCCGGCGATCGACGGGATGCGCACCCATGCGGCGAGCTCGTCGGCAATGGCGTCGTCGTGCGCGTCGATGAACGCCCGGATGTCGTCATGAGCCTGATGCATCGGATGCTCCGTCCTCGCGCCCGCGAGCCCTGAGGCGTCGCGGATGTGCGCACGTACGGTGAGGCTAGACCCGCGCGGATCGTGAGGCCACGGGCCGCTTTCCAGACTCGCATCTACCGCCGATAATGCACATTATGTCGGGTAGCGTCGATGTCTTGTCGCTCCGCTCGCCCGCTGCGGCATCGGCGTCAGCGCGACCCCGCTTCGTCGAGCTGCACCCGGAGAGCCGTTCGGGCTCGCGCCAGTCGACTGCGGACGGTCGCGGCCGGTCTGCCCACGATGGCCGCCACCTCCTGCTGCGAGAACCCTTCCCAGTACACGACGGTCATCATTTCCTGGTCGAGCGCGGGCAGCTGACTGCCAGGAACGTCTCGCTGACCAAGTCGGCAGCATCTTCTCGGGCGTCGACCCGACGAATGAAGTCGCCCATGTTCGGTTGAGCCATCGCCCTCTCCCCTGCTCTCTGGCGAAGACACCTTCTCCGCCACTCAGGTAATGGCCAGCATCGCGCCTTCTGTTGCATCGCCTCTCCCACGGTCCGAGATGTGCGTCATGTCGTCGAGCGCCGACCGGGGCGTCGAGCCCGGCCCCAGCGCCGCGGCCCGGCTGGCATCTGTTCAGCAACGACTGTATGATCGGGGCATGATCACGATCGCCACTCGCGTCGACGTCATGCAGCGCCTGGGGCGCGCCATGGCCGATGAGGCGCGCACCCGCATACTCCTGTCGCTCCTCGACGCCCCGGGCTATCCGGCCGAGCTCGCCGAGGAGCTCGACCTCACCCGCTCGAACGTGTCCAACCATCTCGCGTGCCTGCGTGGTTGCGGCATCGTCGCGACGACGCACGAAGGGCGCCGTACCCGCTACGAGATCGCCGATCCGCACGTCGCGAAGGCCATCCAGCTGCTCTTGGACGCGGTCGTGACGGTGGACGACGACGCGCAGTGCCAGGACGAGGGCTGCACCCTCGGCTGCTGCGCAGGTCGCGCCCAGTTGGTGCAGGCATGAGCGCCGAGTGCTGCGGCGACGACGTTCGGCCGGCAGCTCCGAAGCGTGCCGCGGCCGAGGCGATCCCGAACGTCGAGCGCACCGCCGCCCCGGAGTCCGCGACGCCGGCCAGCCTGATGGTCGCCGACGGCGACGCATGCTGCGATCCGAAGCCTCGCGCGAGCAGTGACGGCGACGAGGAGCAGCGCGCTGACCGGTGGTGGCAGGACCGTGCCCTGCTGCCATCGATCGGCGCCGGCGTGCTCGTCGCGGCGGGGCTCGTCCTCGGCTGGTCCGGACTCGAGGTGGCCGCGACGGTCGCCAACGTCCTCGGACTCATCCTCGGCGCATGGACGTTCGTCCCCGGGGCGATCAAGCGCCTGCTGCGCGGGCGCCTCGGCGTCGGCCTCCTGATGACGATCGCCGCCGCCGGCGCCGTCGCACTCGGACACGTCGGCGAGGCCGCAGCGCTCGCATTCCTCTTCTCGCTCGCCGAGGCGCTCGAGGACCGAGCCATGGACAAGGCCAAGGACGGCCTGCGGGCACTGCTGGACCTCATCCCCCGGACCGCGCGAGTGGAGACCGGCGGCGTCGCCCGAGACGTTCCCGCACGCGACCTGGTCATCGGCGACGTCCTCCTCGTCGGCGCGGGCGAGCTGGTGTCGACCGACGGCGTCGTGATCGCCGGGCGATCCAGCATCGACACGGCCGCCGTGACCGGTGAGTCGATCCCCGTCGAGGTCGCCGTCGGCGACATCGTTCCGGCCGGATCCATGAACGGGTCCGGCACGCTCCGCGTTCGCGCAACCGCCGACGGCCACGACAACTCCCTCACGCAGATCGTGGCGCTCGTCGAGCAGGCGCACGCCCGCAAGGGCGAGCGAGCCAGGCTGGCCGATCGGATCGCGAAGCCGCTGGTGCCCACGGTGCTCGTGGTCGCCGCCCTCGTGGCCGCGTTCGGGTTCGTCGTCGGCGATCCCATGACCTGGATCGAGCGGGCGCTCGTCGTGCTCGTCGCGGCATCCCCGTGCGCACTGGCGATCGCCGTGCCCGTCACGGTGATCAGCGCGATCGGCTCCGCGTCCCGCTTCGGCGTGGTCATCAAGTCGGGCGAGGCATTCGAGCAGCTGGGCACGATTCGCGCCGTCGCTGTCGACAAGACCGGCACGCTGACGCGCAACGCGCCGCAGGTCGTGGAGGTCGCCACGATCGACGGCGTCGACGAAGGCTCCGTGCTCGACGTGGCGGCCGCTCTCGAGGCCACGAGCTCGCACCCCCTGGCCACGGCGATCGTCGCCGCAGCCAGCGACGCGCCGAACGCGGTCGATGTGGACGAGCAGCCCGGCGCCGGCATCTCCGGAACCGTCGGTGGCGCGCCCGCCCGCATCGGCAGCACCCGGTGGCTCGACCCCGGCGTCCTGACCGCCTCCGCCGATCGGATGGCGGCCGCCGGCATGACGGTCGTCGTCGTCGAGATCGCCGGGGCAATCCAGGGCGTGATCGGCGTGCGCGACGAGCTGCGCGACAGCGCTTCCGAGGCAGTGCGCATGCTGCAGGACGACGGCATCGACGTCGTGATGCTCACGGGCGACGATCGGCGCACCGCAGCCGCCCTGGCGGCCGAGGTCGGCATCGGCACCGTGCACGCGCAGCAGCTGCCACGCGACAAGGCCGACTTCATCGCCACGTCGGCGGAGAGGCGACCCACGGCGATGATCGGCGACGGCATCAACGATGCTCCCGCGCTGGCCGCGGCGACGGTCGGCATCGCGATGGGTGCTACCGGCTCGGCTGCAGCGATCGAGTCCGCAGACGTCGCCTTCACCGGCCACGACCTTCGGCTCATCCCGGTCGCGCTGCGCCATGCCCGGCGAGGCCGACGCATCATGCTCGCCAACATCGTGCTCGCCCTGCTCATCATCGTCGTGCTGTTCCCTCTGGCACTCTTCGGCGTGCTCGGGCTCGCGGGAGTGGTCCTCGTGCACGAGGTCGCCGAGGTCATCGTCATCCTGAACGGCGTTCGCGCCGCTCGGCGACCGCGCGCACTGCCTGCACCCGCAACGAGCGAGCGAGCGCTCGCCCACGTGTGACCGCAGCTCGACCGTTCCAGCATCGGAGGGGGCAGGGAGAGGAACCGCGCCGAAGGCGGCCGGACGGACCGTGAGGAGGAGCATCCGCCCGGCCTCGATGAGCGGTGAGCGTGGCCCATAGGCTGATGTCAGACATCTTGACGGCCACCGCGCGCGTCTCCTCTCCTCTCCCTCACCCCTACCGCGGAGATCCGTGATCGCTGCACGCACCCCCGAGCGCCCTGCGGACGCTCGGCCGAACGCCTTCTCCCTCGGCGTCGCCGCATCGCTCGGCGCCTCGGTGCTCTTCGGCGCGCTCTTCCTCATCCCGCCGATGCTGCAGCCGCTCGACGGCCTCGAGATCGTGGCGTGGCGCATCCTCGCCACCGTGCCCGTGCTCGTGCTGCTCGTCGGGCTCACCGGAGGGCTCCGCGATGTCGGTGCCGTGCTGGCGCGCATCCGCCGCAGGCCGGCGCTCGCGATCGTGCTCGTCGTCGACGCGGCGCTGCTCGGCGTGCAGCTGTGGCTCTTCGGCTGGGCGCCGATCAGCGGCCACGGCCTCGACACGGCGACGGGGTACCTGCTGCTCCCCCTCGCGCTGGTGGTGGTCGGCACCGTGCTGCACGGCGAGCGGCTCTCGCGCATCCGCAGCGCGGCGGTCGTCGCTGCCGCAGTGGGCGTGCTCGCCGCGCTGCTGCTCGGCGGCGCCGTGGGCATCGCGACGCTCATCGTCGCGCTCGGCTACCCCGTCTACTTCGACCTGCGGCGCCGCTTCCGACTCGACTCCCCCGGTGCCACCGTGCTCGAGCAAGCGGTGCTGCTGCCGGCCGCCATCGCCCTGCTCGCCGTCCGCGGCGCGGAGGGCACCATCGCGGCCACGTGGAGCCACGCGCCCGTGATCATGCTGCTCGGCGCGGTCAGCGGCCTCGCCCTGTGGCTCTACCTCTCGGCGAGCAGGGTGCTGCCGCTCGGCCTCTTCGGCCTGCTCAGCTACCTCGAGCCGGTGCTGCTCGTCGCCGTTTCAGCGCTGCTGCTCGACGAGCAGCTCGGCCTTGCCGACGCGCTCGTCTACGGTCCGATCGCGTGCGCACTGCTGCTGCTCGCGATCGAGACCGCCCGCCGGCGCCCCGCAGGGCGCCGGGTCGACGATGCGCCTCAGTCGGCCATCCGCTCGCCTGCCGGCGAGAGCACCCACCAGACCTCGTTCACGGCCTGACCGTTCACGTCGCCCGCAGCCTCATCGCCGATGAAGTAGTAGAGCGGCCAGCCGTTCAGCGTCACCTGCGTGGCGCCGTCGACGCCGGTGATCGTGGCCACCTCACCGGTGACCCCTTCGACCTCCGGGGCGTCGTCGCCCTCGACGGTCACCGCCGGCCAGTTGGTGGCGCACTGTCCCTCGCAGGTGCTGGCACCGGCGCCCTGGGTGTCGTTGTCGAACATGTAGACGGTCATGCCCTCGCCGTCGACCACGATCTCGCCGAGCGACGATTCGGCGACCATCAGGCTGAGATCCTCCGAGCCGGCCTCGGCCGAGCCCGACGGCTCAGCCGAGCCCGAGGGCTCGGCCGAGGCCGACGGCTCCGCAGCCTCGGAGGAGGTCGTGGCTGGCGGAGAGGTGGATTCAGGAGTCGTGCTCGCACAGCCGGCGAGCGCGACGACGAGCAGTCCGGCGGCCAGTGCCGCCGAGGTGATCCTCGAAGTCATCAGAGCGTCCCTTCGTGAAAGGCCGCGGATGCGGTCACTGGGTACACGATGTCGACGCGCCCAGGGTTCACTCGGCGTCGAGGTCGGCGCGCATCAGCACGCTGTCGTCCTCCTGCAGCCGGATCTCGATGGCGGCGATGTCGTCGACGTCGAGCGACGTCCCGGCGCTCAGGCGCGCCGTCGCTCCAGGCAGGGCGCGCCAGCTCGAGACCTCGCTCGCATTGCCGTCGTGGTCGAGGACGACCAGCGTGTACGGCACGCCCTCAGCGGCATCCGCTCCCCCGTCGCCGTCGTAGCGGCACTCGACCTGGATGCGGGTGCCCCAGCGCACCGCGTCGAGCTCGGCGGACGCCGTCAGGGGCGCATCTTCGACCGCCGCCAGCGCGAACGCGCGGTCGGCGGTCGGCAGCGACGCGATCACGCCCCCGATCGCGACCACGAGCGCCACGACCAGCGCGGCTGCCGCCGCCAGCCCGCCGATCCACCACGACCGTCGACGACGTGCCTCCCGGGCGGCGCGCGCAAGCAGCTGCGCCCTCGCGCCGTCGTCGACCAGCGGGCTGTCATCGACGGCCGTCGCCGTCTGCAGCGAGCGCGCCCGCACCGGGTCGACCCGGGCCAGCAGGCCCATCGTCGGTGCGATCTCGGCCAGGGCGCGTGCACACCGCGCGCACGAGTCGAGGTGCGCCTCGTACGCCCGCCGATCGGCGGTGCTGAGGGCGCCGAGCAGGTAGGCCGCATCCCACTCCGCGAAGTGCGCGTGATCGTGGTTCACCGTGTCACCCCCTGCTCCTGGAGCGCGAGCCGCATCGCCCGCAGCCCGTAGTGGAGGCGTGACTTCACGGTGCCCTCCGGGATGCCGAGATCCGCGGCGATCACGGCGCACGACAGACCGCGGTAGTAGGCGCGGATGATCACCGCGCGATGCTCGATGCTCAATTGGGCCAGGGCCGCCTCGATGAGCATCGCCTCGAACAGCGCCTCGGTGGCGTCGGGCGCCTCGCCCTCGGGCGCATCGGGCAGCAGCACCTCGTGCCGCCGCCGGGCGCTGCGCGACTCGTCGATGACGAGGTGGCGTGCGACGGTCATGAGCCATGCCCTGGCCGTCGCGGGATCCTCCAGGATCCTGGGGTTGCGCCAGGCGCGCAGCAGCGTCTCCTGCACGACGTCGTCGGCGCCGGCGCGATCACCGGTGAGGTGGACCACGTAGCGCCACACGGGCGCCGCGTGCGCGTCATACAGCTCCCCCAGCAGCCGCTCGTCGTCCGGTGGCACCGCATCCACCCCCTCATGGATGACACGAGAGCAAGCGCCCGGAAGTTCACCGTTGAACCAGCGACCGCCGCATCTCGTGTCTCGAGTATGGACCCGCTTCGCGCCGTCGGCGCCTTCGAGATCACCGGCCTCCCGATGCATCCGCTCCTCGTCCATGCCGTGGTCATCCTGGTGCCGCTCACCGCGCTCGCGCTGGTGCTCGGCAGCGTCTGGCCCGCCGCACGACGCCGGCTCGGCATCGTCACGCCGCTCGCGGCGCTGCTGATGGTGGCGCTCGTGCCGCTGACGGTCGCCGCCGGGCTCGCGCTGAAGGAGCTCGTCGGCGCGATCCCGGCCGTCGAGACCCATGAGGGCTACGGGCGGATGCTGCTGCCGTGGGTGATCGGGATGTTCGTCGTCGCCGCGGCGCAGTGGGCGTGGTTCCGCTGGGGCATGCCGGCGAGGACGGAGACTCGCCCGCCGAGGGCGCGCATCATCACGATCGTGCTGGCCGTGCTGGCCGTCGCGACGGCCGCCGGCAGCGTCGTGATCGTCGCTCTGGCGGGCGACTCCGGTGCCCGCGCGGTGTGGGGTGGACTCGTCGGCTGACGTGCGAGCCGCCCGCCGGACGCGGCGCGACCGGACCGATACTGGTGGGGTGGCCACGACACTGCTGCTGCTGAGCGACACCCACCTGCCCGTGCGCGCGAAGGCGCTGCAGCCGCAGGTGTGGCGGCTCGTCGAGGAGGCCGACGTGGTGATCCATGCCGGCGACTGGGTGGAGGTCGCGCTGCTCGACGAGCTCGAGGCGCGAGCCGCGCGCGTCGTGGGCGTCGCGGGCAACAACGACGGGCCCGAGCTGCACCGGCGGCTCGGCGAGGTCGCGCACGTCGAGGTCGAGGGCGTGCGGATCGCGGTCGTCCACGAGACGGGCGCCGCCGCCGGCCGCGAGCGACGCGTCGACGAGCGGTTCGGCGCCGCCTCGAGCGCGCCCCGCGACGTGCTGGTCTTCGGCCACTCCCACATCCCCTGGGACTCGGTCACACCGGGCGGTCTGCGGCTGCTGAACCCCGGCTCCCCCACCGACCGGCGACGCCAGCCGGTCGGCACCGTGATGACGGCCCTCGCCGACGCCGGGGCGCTGCGCCAGGTGACTTTGGAGCCGACTCCCCGCTGACGCCGGTACCCTTTGGGGGACAAGTCGGAGGACGCCATGCAGCAAGCAGATCCGCTCCCCACGGGCAGCGTGGTCGCCGGCAGGTACCGCCTCGGCGCCCTGCTGGGCACGGGCGGCATGTCCTCCGTGCACCGCGCCGACGACGAGGTGCTCGGGCGCCAGGTCGCCATGAAGATCGTGGCTCGAGGCGCCCCGGACGCCGCCGAGAGCGAGCGGATCCGCGCCGAGATCGACCTGCTCGCATCGCTCCAGCACCGCGCACTGGTGACGCTGTTCGACGCGGGCACCGCCGTGGTCGACGGCCGCCCCGTCACCTACCTCGCGATGGAGCTCGTCGAGGGGCCGACGCTGGGCCAGCGCGCTGCAGCTGCGCCCATCCCGGTCGAGGAGGTCACGCGCATGGCGCAGGATCTCGCGGAGGCATTGGTCGTCGTGCACGCGCGGGGCGTGGTGCATCGCGACATCAAGCCTGCGAACATCCTGCTCGCACCGGCGCTGGTGCCCGGCCGGGAGTTCGACGCGAAGCTCGCCGACTTCGGCATCGCCTCCCTGGTCGACGGCGCCCGTCTCACCGCGACGGGCACCGTGCTCGGCACCGCCGGCTACCTGAGCCCCGAGCAGGCGACCGGCAGCCGCGTCGCGGCATCGTCGGACATCTACTCGCTCGGGCTCGTGCTGCTCGAGGCGCTCACCGGCCGCCGCGAGTTCCCCGGCACGATGCTCGAGTCGGTGAGCGCCCGGCTGGCGCGCGATCCGGTCGTGCCGGGCGAGCTGGGCTACGAGTGGAAGTCGCTGCTCTCGGCGATGACTGCTCGAGACCCCGAGGCGCGGCCCGCCGCGACGGCCGTGCTCGAGCGCGTGACGGCGTGGTCGGCAGCGGCAGCGCCGGGCGGCGCCGAGCCGACCGGCGCCGAGCCGACCGGCGCGATGATCGCGCTCGCCGGCACCGCACTGCTCGCCGCGCAGCCCGACCCGACCGCTGCCGCACCGATCGCGACCGCGCCCGTCACCGCCGCTCCGAGCACGTCCGAACAGGACACCGTCGAGCAGCCCGCGCCCGCGCGCGGCTCGAGGCGTCGGAGGTGGCCCGCCGTCGCGACCCTCGTCGCCGCGGTCGCCGCACTCGTCGTCGCCGCGCCGCTCGCCACCCTCCAATGGTCGGCACCGACACCCACGGCCGATCCCGCGGTCGCCGAGACCATGCCGAAGGCGCCCACCGCACCCATCGCCGAGGCTCCCGCGCCCACCTCGGTGGAGCCGGCGGCTCCCGCACCGGCGCCCGCGCCCGTGCCTGCGGTCGTCCCGGCCACCGAAACGGCTGACGGCAACGGCAACGGCAACGGCAACGGGAACGGGAGCGGCAGCAACAGCGGCAGCGGCAGCGGCAGCGACGCCAACAGCGGCAATGGCAACGACAACGGCAACGGCAACGGCGGCAGCGGCAACGGCGGCAGCGGCAACGGCAACGGCGGCAACGGCAACGGCAACGGCCCCTGATCTTGGGGCATGGTCAGATCGCTGCAGGGCGTTCTACACTCGACCATCCTCAGGAGGTCGTCATGACACGAAGCAGCTCCACCATGTTCGCCGTGCTCGCCGCAGCAGCCCTCGCACTCGCGGGATGCGCCAGCACGAGTCCAGAACCGGCCAGCAGCGGGCCCGCCGTCGAGAGCGAGCCTGCGGTCGAGAGCGAGTCGGCGACGGCCGCGCCCACGAGCGCGGCCCCCGACGAGTCGGCCGCGGCAGGCTCGACGACGCTCATCGGCACCGTCGGCACCGACGCCGACCCGGAGGCGTTCGTGATCGCGCTGACCGATGAGACCGGCGCGCCGGTCACCACGCTGCCCGCGGGCGATTACACGATCACGATCATGGACCCCGCGGTCATGCACAACTTCCACCTCATGGGCGAGGGCGTCGACGTCGCGAGCGAGGTCGCGGCAGTCGAGGAGATCGAGTTCGAGATCACCCTCGTCCCCGGCACCTACGAGTACGTCTGCGACCCGCACGTCGCCAACATGCGCGGGTCGATCGAGGTCACCAGCTGACTCACACCACGCTGCTGACCGGCGCCTCCGACGGCATCGGCGCCGCTGCCGCGCGGCAGCTCGCCGCCCGCGGGCATCGGCTGCTGCTCGTCGGCCGCTCCCCTGAGCGGACGGCGGCGGTGGCCCGTGAGACCGGCGCTGCGCACTTCGTGGCCGACTTCTCCCGTCTCGACGACGTGCGCCGTCTCGCCGACGAGGTGCACGCATCCACCGACCGCCTCGACGTGCTCGCGAACAACGCCGGCGGCATCCTCGGCGCGCGCAGGGTCACCGTCGACGGCAACGAGCAGACCTTCCAGGTGAACCACCTCGCGCCGTTCCTGCTGACGCAGCTGCTGCTGCCGCTGCTGGAAGCGGGCGACGGGATGGTGGTGAACACGGCCAGCTCCGCCGCGCGGCGGCTGGCGAGGTTCGACATCGACGACCTGAACGCCGAGCGCGGCCACTCGCCCGAGCACGCCTACGGCAACGCCAAGCTCGCCAACATCCTGCACGCTCGCGGGCTGCTGGCCCGCTACGGCGACCGGGGCATCCGGGCGGTCGCCTTCGATCCCGGCAACGTGCGCACGAGCTTCGCCGCCGGCTCCGGCAGCTTCCTGCGGCTGGTCTACCGCACGCCGCTGTCGCGGCTGCTGCTGATCAGCGCCGAGCGGGGCGGCGAGAACCTGGTCTTCTTCGTCGACGGCACACCGGGCGAGACCTGGCAGCCGGGCGTCTTCCACACCCAGCAGCGGCCCGCGTCGGCGGCAGAGACCAGTCCGCTGGTGCACGCCGACCTCTTCGTCGACCTGCTGTGGGAGCGCAGCGAGGCGCTCGTCGCCCCCTGGCTGCGCTGAGCGCCGGTTCACGCCGCCACCACCGCGGAGCGCATCCGCGTCGGCGCGCATCCTCCGGCGGTGCGGCCGTCGGTGCAGGATGAGGTCAGCCACCGATCGCTGACTCAGGAGCCCCATGACCATCGACGTGCCCGCGCTCCGCGCGCAGTTCCCCTCGCTCGCCTCCGGCATCGCCCACTTCGACGGGCCGGGCGGCACGCAGACGCCGCGGGCGGTGGGCGAGGCGATCGCCGCGACGCTCACGCAGCCGCTCTCGAACCGCGGCAGCCTGGTCGTGAGCGAGCGGAACGCCGACGCGGCGGTCGTCGCGTTCCGCAGCGCCATGGCCGATCTGCTCGGCGCCGACCCGCGCGGCATCGTCTACGGCCGCAGCGCCACGCAGCTCGTCTACGACTTCTCGCGCCACCTCGCCAAGCGCTGGGGCGCGGGCGACGAGGTGGTCGTCTCGCGGCTCGACCACGACGCGAACGTGCGCCCCTGGCTGCAGGCGGCGGCCCGCGCCGGCGCGACCGTGCGCTGGCTCGAGCTCGACCCCACGACCGCCGACCTCGACCTCGACGCGCTCGACGCGGTGATCACCGACCGCACCCGCCTCGTCGCCGTCACGGCCGCATCCAACCTCCTAGGCACGAAGCCTGACCTCGCGCGCATCGCGGCGCGCGCGCACGAGGTCGGGGCACTGGTCTTCGTCGACGGCGTGCACTACGCCGCCCACGCGGCGGTCGACGTGCGGGCGCTCGGCGCCGACCTCTTCGTCTGCTCGCCCTACAAGTTCTTCGGCCCCCACTGCGGCGTGCTCGCGGCCGATCCGGCGCTGCTCGAGACGATCGAGCCCGACAAGCTGCTGCCCTCGACGAACGCCGTGCCCGAGCGGTTCGAGCTCGGCACGCTGCCGTACGAGCTGATGGCCGGCGCGACCGCCGCCGTCGACGTGATCGCGAGCCTCGCCCCCGTCGACGGCACGCGGCGCGAGCGGCTGCTCGCCGCGCACCACGCGATCGAGCAGCACGAGCTGCGGCTCCGAACCCGCCTCGAGGAGGGCATCCGCGCGCTCGACGGCATCGCGCTGCACTCGGTCGCCGCCGACCGCACGCCGACGCTGTTCCTCACCTTCGCGGGCCGCGATGCGGCGGATGCGTCGCGGTCGTTCGCGTCGGAGGGCATCCATGCGCCGGCGGGCACGTTCTACGCCCACGAGCCGTTCCAGGCGCTCGGGCTCGACGTCGAGCACGGCCTGCGCGTCGGCCTCGCGCCGTACAGCGACGACGCCGACGTCGACCGGCTGCTCGCAGCGCTCTCAGCCTTCGTGCGCTGAGGCCCGCCCGGTCGCGTGCGCGAGGATCGCGTCGGCGACCGCGCGGGGCGCCGCGTGCTGCGCGACGTGATGGCTGTGCGGGATGTGCACGAGCGCCCCGACGGGTGCGCGGTCGCGCAGCTCGCGGCTCCAGCGCACGCCCGCGATCGGGTCGCGGTCGCCGCGCACCACCAGCAGCGGCACCGGCAGCGCCGCGACCCGCTCCTCGAGCGGGTGGGCGAGCATGTGCCGCAGCTGCGCGAGGTACCACGGGATGCCGCAGCGCGCGTAGTCGGTGAAGACGATCTGGTTGATCCACGGCGCCTCGCCGAGCGAGTCGACGGCGAGCGCGCGGGCCTGCGCGAGCATCGAGCGGTGGCGGCGGTCGGCGACCGGCCCGATCGCGACGACGCGCTCGACGAGCTCGGGCCGCTGGATCGCGAGCTCGACCGACCACTGCGCGCCCATCGAATGGCCGACGAGCACGACCGGGCCGAGCCGGAGCGCCGTCAGCAGCTCGCCGATCGCGCCGGCCATGGCGGCGACGTCGAGGTCGCGGCCGGGCTTCGGCACGCCGCCGAACCCGGGCAGGTCGAGCGACACGACCCGGGTGCGCTCGGCCAGCGCCCGGTGCAGCGGCAGGAAGTAGCGGTGCGAGACGCCGATGCCGTGCACGAGCACGACGGTCGGATGCCCTCGGTCGCGACCCGAGGCATCCGTCAGCACGCGGAAGGCGAGGTCGCCGACCGCGACGACGCGACCGCTCGGGCGGTGACTCACGGGTGCCGCGTCACTGGCGCCCGGCCTCGAGGTCGAGCGTCATCCCGAGCGGGTCGCCATCGGCGGCCGCGAAGCCGAGCTGCTCGTACACGCCCACCGCCTCGGGGCTCGCGAAGAGGCCCACGACGGCCTCGGCCGGCGCCTGCGCGCGCACCCAGGCGAGCAGCCGTTCGACGATCTGCGAGGCGATGCCCTGCTCGCTCGCCTCGGGACGCACCATCACGTCCTGCACGTAGAAGTAGCGCACGCCGTCGCCGACGAGCCTCCCCACGCCCACGGCACGACCGTCGTCGAGGGCGACCACGCCGTGCAGCGAGCGCACGAGCGAGGCGGCGATGGTGTCCCAGTCGAAGTGGTCGCCCCATCCCACCGACGCCGCCACGGCGCGCTGCTCGTCACGGGTGGGCACGCGCTCCTCGAAGGTCAGCATGCGCAGACTCTAACGACCGGCCGCTGGGACGCCGGCGAGCGGCACGCGCCTCACCTCGCCCAGGATGCGCACAGGCCGCGCTGGCACCGTCTCGGGCATGACCTACGACCAGCAGCTGCAGACCGTCACCGACATCATGCGCTCGACTTCGATCGCATCGCTCGCCTACATCTCGGTCGAGGGCGATCTCGTCTCGACCCCGATGGGCACGCAGGACTTCACCGAGCCGGGCACCGTCTGGTTCATCTCCCAGCGCGGCACCGACAAGGCGATCGCGCTCGAGCGCGACGCGCGCGTCAACGTGCACTACGCCGGCAAGGAGGGGTGGGTGTCGCTCGCCGGCACCGCGCGCTTCAGCGACGACCGGGCGAAGCTGCGCGAGCTGTGGGATGCCTCGGCCGACGCCTTCATGGAGGGCGGCGTCGACGACCCGGGCACGGGCCTCATCGAGGTGACCGCGACCTCCGCCGAGTACTGGGACTCCCCCGGCAAGGTCGCGATGGCGGTGCAGTTCGTCAAGGGGCTGGTGAGCGACGAGGAGACCGACCTCGGCGACAGCGGCGTCGTGGCGCTCTGATCCCCCACATGGCGGGCGAGCCGCAGGTCATGAAGCTCGACCGACTGACGTCGCGGGTGGTCGGCCGCTGCTTCCGAGCGGTCGACCCCGCGCACCGGGCGACGGCGCTCGAGGGCTCGCGCACGGCCGGCCGCTACTCTCGCGCGGGCGCGCCGACGCTCTACCTCAGCTCGTCGCCCGAGGGCGTCGCCGCGGCCATGATCGCCCACACCGATGCGCGCAGGGCCGCGCTCGACGTCGTCGAGGTCGACGTGGATGCGCACGGCATCGTCGACCTCCGGGATCGCGCGGCGCTCGAGGCCGTCGGCATCGATGCGGATGACGCGGCAGCGCCCTGGCAGGAGGCGGTCGCGGCGGGCGCCGAGCCGCCCTCGTGGCGGGTGCGCGACCGGCTCGTCGCACTCGGCGCGCACGGGCTGATCGATCCCTCGCGCAAGCGCCCGGGGCTCTGGCACCTGACCCTGTTCCGCTGGAACGCGCCCGGCGCGCCGCGCGCCGAGCTGGTGGGCGGCGCGCTGGTTGGCGGCGATGGCTGACGGCGCCGCAGACGCCGCGGCCGTCGAGCACGCCCGTGCGCTGCTGGCGGCGACCGCCGAGCGCCTCGCCGCCGCAGGCGCGCGCGACGAGGCGCTCGCCCGGTACGAGGAGCCGAAGGCGCTGCTCGGAGTCGTGCCGCGACGGCCGACGATGCGCGCGCTGGGGCGTGCATGGCGGATGGGCGCCCTGCTGCTGGCGCGCGACGGCTCGGTCTGGCAGACGGGAGTGTCGACCCGCGTCACCGAGCCCGGCCGCCCGCAGCACCACACCGCATCAGTCGAGGAGCGTCGTGCATATCGCGCGGCCGCCATCCAGGGCGGCTTCCCGATGGGCGAGACCGTCAACCACGCCATCGTGCCGATCGCGATCGACGAGGCGCTCGTGGGCGGGCCCGGCCCGCTCTTCGTGCGCGACGGCGCGGCCTGGGTGCGCTGGGGCTCCGACGCGCCGGTGCCGCTCGAGCGCTACCTCGACGACCTCGCCGACCTGCTGCTGCATCCGCCGCAGGGCGCGTAGCGCCCAGCCGGCGCCACCGCGCGACCTCGCGCGTCGAGGGCGCCCGAGCGCCGTCTGCGGCACTACGGTCGACGCATGCGTGCCTCCGACCCCACCGCCTACTTCGTCGCGCTCGGCGACGGCCGCTATCGACCGACCGAGCTCGCCAGCGGCGCCTGGCAGCCGGGCGAGCTGCACTTCGCGCCGCTCGGCGGACTGCTGACGCACGCGATCGAGGCGCACCGCGAGGCCGCAGGCGGCGCGCCGCTGCTGCTCAGCCGGCAGTCGTTCGACATCCTCGGCTTCCTGGCGCTCGCCGAGATCGCGGTGCGGGTCGAGACCCGCCGCCCGGGCCGCACCATCGAGCTCACCGAGGCCACCGCATCCATCGCCGGTCGCGACGTCGCGGTCGCCCGCGCGTGGCACAGCGTCGCGGTCGACACGGCGGCGGTCGCCGGCGGCGCCGATGCGGCGCTGCCCCACCCCGAGACGCTGCCGGCCGCCGAGTTCGGGCTCGGCTGGAGCGGCGGCTACGTGCAGTCGGTCGAGATGCGCGCGGCCGGGCCGAGCGAGCCGGGCCGCAACCGCGTCTGGCAGCGCACGACGCACGCGCTCGTCGAGGGCGAGCCCGCGGGCGCGCTCGCGCGCTGGATCGGGCTCATCGACGGCGCCAACGGCATCGCCGTGCGCGAGCGGCCCGACGAGTGGATGTTCCCGAACCTCGACCTCACGATCCACCTGCACCGGCAGCCGGTCGGCGAATGGGTCGGCTACGACACCACCGTCTCGTTCGGGCCGTCCGGGCAGGGCATCACGAGCACGCGGCTGCACGACGTGCAGGGCCATGTCGGCGAGGCGGCGCAGACCCTCACGGTGCGGCCGAGCCCGACGCGCTGAGCGCGATCCATCACGCCGACGATCGTGCCATGCGCGCGAGCAGGTAATCTGACACCCTGCCGCGCGCCGTCCCCTCCATGGGGGCGCGTCCGCGGCGGACGAGGACCGATCGACGACGACCCCGACGCGCAACCGGAGAGACCTTGGACCTGACGCCCCTGAACGACGTGCTCGATGCCATCAGCGGCGTGATCTGGGGGCCGTGGCTGCTGATCCCGCTGCTGGTCGGCACCGGCCTGTATCTCACGATCCGGCTCGGCGGGCTGCAGTTCCTGAAGCTCGGCGCCGGCCTGCGCCTCGGGCTCGGCAAGGATCGCGACCAGGGCGCCGAGGGCGACATCTCGCAGTTCCAGGCGCTCACCACCGCGCTCGCCGCGACCGTCGGCACCGGCAACATCGTCGGCGTCGCGACCGCCATCGGCATCGGCGGGCCCGGCGCGCTGTTCTGGATGTGGGTGACGGGCCTCGTGGGCATGGCCTCGAAGTACTCCGAGGCGTTCCTGGCCGTGCGCTTCCGCACCACCGACGAGGCCGGCGAGAAGTCGGGCGGCCCGCAGATCTACCTGCAGCGCGGCATCAAGGGTCCGCTCGGCAAGGGCCTCGCGCTCGCCTTCGCGGTCTTCACCGTGATCGCGTGCTTCGGCATCGGCAACATGACGCAGGGCAACTCGATCGCCTCGAACGTCGAGCACAGCTGGGGTGTGCCCACCTGGGTGACCGGCATCATCCTCACCGTCCTCACGCTCGTCGTGCTGGTCGGCGGCATCAAGTCGATCGGCAAGGTCACGGCCGGCTTCGTGCCGATCATGATCGTCTTCTACGTGCTGGCAGGGCTCTTCATCCTGGGCGCGAACGTCGGCGAGCTGCCGGCCGCGCTCGCGCAGATCTTCACCCAGGCGTTCACCGGCACCGCCGCGGTCGGCGGCTTCGCCGGCTCGGTGCTCATCATCGCAGTGCAGATGGGCGTCGCCCGCGGCCTGTTCTCGAACGAGTCCGGGCTCGGCTCCGCGGCGATCGCGGCCGCCGCCGCCAAGACGACGCACCCCGTGCGCCAGGGCCTCGTGTCGATGACGCAGACGTTCATCGACACGCTCATCGTCGTCAGCATCACCGGGCTCACGATCGTGGTCACCGGCGTCTGGGACGACGTCGACGCCGAGACCGGCGAGCAGATCAGCCCGGCGCTGATGACCGGCGAGGCCTTCTCCAACGGCCTCCCCGGCGAGTGGGGCCACTGGGTCGTCACCCTCGGGCTGCTGATGTTCGCCTTCTCGACGATCCTCGGCTGGTCGTACTACGGCGAGCGCAACGTCGAGCGCCTGTTCGGCCGGCGCCTGGTGATGCCGTTCCGGGTGCTGTTCGCGCTCGTCGTCTACGTCGGCTGCACCATCTCGCTCGACACGGTGTGGAAGTTCTCCGACATCGCGAACGGCCTGATGGCGCTGCCCAACCTCATCGGCCTCCTGCTGCTGTCGGGGCTGGTGGCGCGCGAGACGCGGCACTACCTCAAGCACGACCCGAAGCTCGAGGCGACCCGCGACGAGGTCGAGGCGTTCATGGCCGACCAACCCGGCTGGGCCGACTGGAAGGCCGGCGACGAGATCGGCACCTCGCGCATCGACCTGACGGCGGTGCAGCAGCGGCGCGACCCGGCCGTGGCCGACGAGGCGTCGCGCAGCTAGTTGTTCTTCTGCGCAGCGCCGCTACGGCAGCGCAGCGCAGCGCGCCACCGCCCAGTCGAGCAGCGCCTTCCGCTGCGCCTCGGGGCTCGGCAGCAGCAGGTCGACGCGCTCGCCGCCCTGCGTGGCGCGCACGCGGAAGATGGTGCCCTGCTTGTCCTCCGCGACCGCGTGCAGGTCGCAGCGCCCGGGGGTGAGCGGCACGTCGACCACGGTCGCGGGCGTTCCGGTCGCGATCGCGAGGCCGACCGGCAGGGCCTCGATGCGGGCGGCGGATGCGTCCAGCGGCGCGAGCAGGACGGTCGCCGCGACCTCGTCGATCGTGCCCACCGCCGCGCCGCCGCCGGCCACCGGCGACACCCGCAGGCGCAGGATCGCCGGACCCGACCCATCCGCCGGGATCTCGGGATCGAGCCACTCGACCGCCGCCACCTCGCTCGCGAAGGCGCGCAGGTCGCACACCGCGTCGTCGAGCGCGTCGAGCTGGCCGAACGGGTCGGCGGGCACGCCCTCGACCCGCGTGCCGTCGGCGAGCTCGAGCGTCGCGAGGTGCTCGAGCGGCGCGGCGTCGCAGGTGGGCTCGGGCAGCTGCAGCTGCAGGTTGCGCCGGGCGCCGGGCGGGATGCGGGCCTCGTCGACGCGCTCCATCGGCGCGCTCCAGCGGCTCGACGCGTAGGCCGCGCGCTCGATGACCAGCTCGTCGTCGCCCTCGTTGGTGACGCGCAGCTCGACCATGGCGCCGGCGACGTCGCCGCGCAGCTGCACGAGCTCGAGCAGCACGCCGGCGTCGGCGGCGGTCGTGGCCGTCGCAGGCGTGGGCGTCGCCGAGGTCGTGTCAGCGCCAGGCTCCGACCCCGCGCAGCCGCTCAGCAGCCCGATCGCGCACGCCGCGATCGCCGCCCTGCCGCCGCCTCGTCGCCACCGCACGGCGTCATCCTGCCACGCGGTGCCCGCCCGCCGGCGAAGCCGCTGCTCGCCCGCCGGCGACGCCGCTGCCCGGCACCGGCGAAGCGCGGGCTACTCCCCCAGCGCCGCCTGGATCGCCGTCTCGACGTCGTCGAAGTCCTCGAGATCGACCTGCTCGCCGTCGACGTAGAACGTGGGCGTCGACTGCACGCCGAGCGCGATGCCGGCGTTCGCGTCGAACGCGACCCGGTCGAGCGTGTCGGGGTCGGCGACGGCGGCGTCGAACGCGGCCATGTCGAGCCCGAGCTCCTCGGCGTAGCCGCGGAACGTCGCGGTGGCGTCGCTGCCCCTCCACTCCTGCTGGCGGTCGAAGAGCATCGTGTGCATCTCGGCGAACGCGTCCTGCTGGGCCGCGGCCTCGGCTGCGACGGCGGCAGGCAGGGCGTTCGAGTGGCTGGGGAGCGGGAAGTAGCGCACCGCGAAGGTGACCTGTGCCCCGTAGCGGTCGACGAGGTCCTCGACGACCGGCTGGAACGAGCCGCAGCCCGGGCACTCGTAGTCGAAGAACTCGACGACGACCGGGGCGTCGGGCCCCGCGTCGGTGAGCAGGTGCGTCGTCTCGTCGACTAGCTCGGGGGCGGCAGCACCGCTGGCCGCGGGGGCCTGAGCGGCGGGCGCCGACTCCCACGGACGCACGACGAGCAGCGCCACCGCGACGATCAGGACGAGGGCGCCGACGACGGTCGCGATGGAGACTGCAGCGCTTCGGTTCACGCCTCCAGGTTACCGCCATGACGCCCATTACCCCTCCCGTGAGCGTGCGCGGGCGCGGGAGTAGCGTCTCGACCATGGAGCTCGCGTTCACGGCCGTCACCGTCGAGTGGCGCGGCCCGGCGCCCTACGTCTTCGCGCCCGTGCCGCCCGACGAGGCCGAGATCATCCGCGACTGCGCGCGCGAGCTGACCTACGGCTGGGGCGTCATCCCCGTGACTGCCACCATCGGGGGCACCGACTTCACCACCTCCCTGTTCCCCCGCGACGGCGGCTACCTGCTGCCCGTCAAGGTGGCGGTGCAGCGCGCCGAGGGCGTGGGCATCGGCGACGCGGTCGAGGTGCGGATGCGGCTGGGCCGGTAGGCGGGCGGGCCCGGGTTCGCGAGTCAGCGGCTCCGGGTAGCATCGGGGCCCACGCGAACGCGAAGGGGGCCGCCATGGAGCTCGCCGCACGACTCGGTGCCGGATTCGGTGCCGCCGCTGCTGATGTCGGCCGCCGCACGGAGCGCGCCATCCACCGGCTCGCGAGGCCCACCGCCTACGCGCTCGCGCCGGTGCTGCTGCGCCAGGCGCGCCGCGCCCAGGAGTCGCTGATCGGGCTGCCGGAGCCGCGCGACGAGCGGCACGGTCAGGTCGGCGAGCAGCACGACGGCGAGCCGCTGCGGCTGCTGCTCGTGGGCGACTCGACCGCGACGGGCGTCGGCGCCGAGCGGCTCGAGGAGGCCCTGGCCGTGCAGACGGCGCTGCTGCTGGCCGGGCGGCGCCAGCGGCCGGTCGCCTGGCGCATCATCGGTCAGGAGGGCTCCAACGCGGCCGACGTGCTGCGCCGCGACCTGCCGCAGGTCGACGGCCCCGACCGCGATGCGATCGTGCTCCTCGTGGGCGCGAACGACGCGATGCAGCTGGTGTCGCGGCGCGCGTTCGCACGCTCGGTCGGACTGCTGGTCGACGGCCTCGCCGAGCACCTCGCGCCGGGCGGCGTGATCGCGGTCGCCGGCGCTCCGCAGATCGACACCTTCGCCTGGCTGCCGCAGCCGATGCGATCGCTGCTGGGCGGCCACGCCCGCAGCCTCGACGACGCGCTGCAGCGCATCGCCGCCGCCGACCCGCGTGTGATCCACCTGCCCACGCCGGCGATCCTCGAGCCCGCGTGGCACGCATCCGACGGCTTCCACCCCTCTGCCGCGGGCTACGCCATGTGGGCGCAGCTCATCGCGCCGCAGCTCGACGCGGCGCTCGCCGAGCGGCGCGACCGGGCCTGGGCGGGCTCAGCGCCCGCCGCGGCCGGCGACGCGCCGCACGCGGCCACACGGCCGACGAGCGTTACCAGTATCAACGTGGGTGGCCCCACCTAGGTTGGTCGCAACAGCGACAGACCATGTGGGTGGCCCCACCTAGGTTGGTCGCAACGTGAAGGAGTCGACGATGACGATGGTGCAGCAGGCAGCGACAGCGGTCGAAGCCGCGCGCGCCGTGCTCGCCGATCTCGATTCGCTCTCGCGTGCACCGCTCGACGAGGTGGTCGACCTGCTCTCGCAGACGGCTGCGCTCGCACGCATCGTCGAAGCCCAGCAGGTGCGGCTCGCGGGAGAGATCGCCGAACGGTCCCGCGTGCCCGACGACACCTCGATCTGCCGTCGGCTCGGGCATCGCAGCCCGAAGGAAGCGGTGGCGTCGGCGTTCGGCATCCGGGCGCGCGAGGCTTCGAGCCTGCTCACGCTCGCTGCTGCCACGCGGCCGGCGATGGGCATCACCGGCGCCGACATCCCGATCAGGTACCCGCAGGTCGCGGCGGCGCTCGACGCGGGCGACATCTCATTCGCGCAGGCGCAGGCGATCGTCGAGCAGCTGGAGCCGGCCGCTCCGCGCGCCGAGGTCGAGCAGCTCGCGTGGGCCGAGACGCAGCTGGTCGCCGCCGCCACCGACCCGGAGGCACCGCTGGTGCCCGAGCTGCTGGTCACCCAGGCGCGCGTCTACGTCGCCGTCCTCGACCCCGACGGGGTGCTGCCCAACGCCGAGCGGCAGCGCGCCATGCGAAGCCTGCGCTTGTCGCAGCGACCTGACGGGGTCTGGTGCATGACGATGCTGAGCCCGCCCGAAGACGGCTCTGCCCTCAAGGCGCTCCTCGACTCCTACACGAGCCCGCGGGTGAAGGTGGCGTTCCGCGATGCCGATGCCGATGCCGATGCCGCTGGCGCCGGCGACGCTGGCCTCGACGGCGACGCGGGTCGCCAGGTCGACCCCGATGGCATGCCCAGCGCAGACGGCATCGGCATCGTCGACGACCGCACGCCCGAGCAGAAGCGGCACGACGTGCTGGTCGCACTGGTGCGGGCGCACGCCGCCTCCGGCGATGCGCCGGTCGCCGGAGGCGAGCCGCCGGTGCTCGTGTTCACCGGCACCATCGAGGCGTACGACGCATACCGCCGCGGCATCGACTCGCCCGATCGCGCCCTGACCATCGAGCACACCGGCAACATCGTGCCCATCGAGACGGTCGACAGGCTCGCGTGCGATGCGAGCATCCACCACGCGATCGTCAACGGCGCCGGGCACGTGCTCTCGCTCGGCAGCGCCGAGCGCCTGTTCAACCGCGCGCAGCGACGAGCGCTCGCGGCTCGCGACAAGGGCTGCCGGGTGCCGGGCTGCGGCATGCCCGTCGCCTGGTGCGAAGCCCACCACGTCGTGCCCTGGCAGCTCGGTGGCCCCACCGACGTCGACAACGGCATCCTGCTCTGCAACTACCACCACCACGAGGTGCACGCCGGTCGGCTCACGATCGAGCGAGCCGGGCCCGAGGTGGGCCGCTGGCGGGTCGTGCCCGCGTTGCGCCCTGCAGACCGATTCGGACGCAACCGCCGGCTCGCCACGGCGCTCCCGGGCGGTGATGCGCTGGTCGACAGCCGCGGCGCTCACGTCCGTGCCGCCGACGCGGGGCCGGCGCTGGCCGTGCTGCTGCCTGATCCGCCCTCGACGAGCACCGGAGCATCCAGCCAAGCGCACCCAAGGCCCGCATCGGCGACGCCCGCGGCGCCTGCGACTCGGCCGCCTCGGCGCGGCGCCAGAACGGTCGAAGCGCGCCTCAGGCACCGGCTTCGTTCGCGCAGGCGAGCGCCCGCGCTGCCGATCGCCGCGCTCGACCTCGGTCGACCGGCCCACATCGTGATGCGCACCTGACGAGCCAGTGCCCGAACCCAGTGCCCGGGCCGCACTCGAGCTCGGCATGCCGCCGCGCCGGACCGTTTCGATTCGGCCAGACCGACGCGCACCTGTACCAGTCCGGCGGCCGCGCAGAAGTACCAGTTCGGCGGCCGCATACCCGAACCCGCTCGGCCGCCGCGCACCCGAACCCGCTCGGCCGCCCACGCCCGAACCCGCTCGGCCGCCGCGCACCCGAACCCGCGCGACCGACGCGCGTCAGCTCTCCTTCGTGATCTCCACGCTCACGAACAGCTGGCTCTTGCCCGCACCCGCATACACACCGCGCAGCGGGGGCACGTCGTTGTAGTCGCGGCCGAGGCCCACCTTCACGTGCCGCTCACCGATGTCGATGAGGTTGGTGGGATCCCACGCGTTCCACTCCCCGGTGAACCACTCGACCCACGCGTGCGACTCACCGCGGATCGTCTCGCCGATCGCCGGGTTCGGACGCGGGTGCAGATATCCCGACACGTAGCGAGCGGGGATGCCGACCGACCGCAGCGCACCGATCGTGATGTGCGCGATGTCCTGGCACACGCCCTTGCGGTTCTGCCACGCCTCCGAAGCGAGGGTGTGGACGTGCGTGACGCCCGACATGTACTCCATCTGCTCGCCCACCATGCGGGCGATGGCGGCCGCGGCGGTGCCCGGCGTCTCCGACGCATCCGCGATCTCGCGCGACGCCGCGATGAGGTCGTCCGTGGGCCGGGTGCGCAGCGTCTGGCCCAGCTGCTCGACGTACTGCGTCGCCCGCGCCGAGACCTTCTCGAGCTGCTCCCAGCCGAGGTCATGGCCACCCGTCAGCCGCGGCCGCACCTCGACGAGGCTCGTCGCCGTCAACTGCAGCTCGGTGTGCGGCGCGAGCACGTCGAACGAGACGACCTTGGTACCCCAGTAGTCCTCGTAGGTGTTGATCGAGGTGTTGGGGCGGATGTCGAGGTTGGAGTAGATGACGAACTGGCCGTCGCTCGTCGACGGCAGCATGCGCGACTCGTTGTACGAGGCGACGGCCGGCTGCTCGTAGCGGTAGCCGGTCGTGTGGCGGATGCGGATGCGGCTCACGATGCCTCCCTCGTCCAAGCGGGCATGTTGTGGGTCGGGAAGTAGCGCTCCCGCACGGCGTTCGACACCGCCGTCGTGGTCGTCTGCACCTTGTCCATGACGGTCGGCAGGTTCTCGATGATCTCCTGGATGGGCGTGAACTCGAGCTCCGCGCGGATCTGCCCCAGCATCCGCTGTGCCGGGTCGATGTAGCCGACTCGATCGTGGCGCGGCTCGATGTCGTGCAGGCAGTCCTCGGCGCCACGGATCGAGAAGAGCACGGACCGCGGGAAGAGCCGGTCGAGCAGCAGGAACTCCGCCGCATTGGTGCTCGACGGCACGCCGCGGTAGGTGCGGAGGTAGGCCTCGTAGGCGCCGACCGAGCGGAGGATCGTCGTCCACGACGGGCCGCTCGCCTCGGTGAGCGCCCGAGTCGCGAGCAGGCGCGCGACCATGTCGGCGCGCTCGATGTTGCGACCCAGGTTCAGGAAGCTCCAGGCGTCGTCACGGCTCGACGTGGTGTCTGCCATGCCGCCCGCGAGCGCCGCGCGCTCACGCACCCAGCCGAACATCGCGTGCACCTGCTCGGTGTTCACGCGCCGCGGCATGTTGGCGTAGGTGGCGTTCAGCACCTCCCACAGCTCGGTCGAGATGATCTCGCGCGCACGGCGGGCGTTCTCGCGAGCCGCGTTCACCGAGTAGGCGATCGACGCCGGCTGCGTGCGGTCGGTCGCGAGCGTGTTGACGACGTCGACGCGCGTGAGCTTGCGCTCCGGCGGGGCGTCGTTGCCCATGACGCCCAGCAGGGCGCGGCAGGCGGTGTCCTCGTCGACCGCGACGTCCTCGAGCAGCAACTGCAGGTAGACGTCGAGGATGCGAGCGGTGCCGTCGGCCCGCTCGATGTAGCGGCCGATCCAGAACAGGCTCTCGGCGATGCGGCTGAGCATCATCGGGGGTCACTTCCCATCTCGTCGCTGCGGCGCGGTCTCGAGACGCCGCCTTCGGCGACCGGTCGACCGGCCGGTGGTGCTGCGGCAGCCTGCTGCTGCTGCTCCTCCTGGCGCGACTTCGAGCTGCGCGGCGAATCCTGCGGCGACTGATCCTGAGGATGCTCGTGGCCGTTGACGACCGCGATGGGTCTCGTGAGCGGCTCCCCCGAGGCGCCGAACTCGGCGTCGTGGTCGATCTGCGGCAGCGGGTCACGGGCGCCGGCCAGCACCCAGGTGTCCTTCGAGCCGCCGCCCTGCGACGAGTTGACGACCAGCTGGCCCTCGGGCAGCGCGACGCGGGTGAGGCCGCCCGGCAGCACCCAGACGTCCTTGCCGTCGTTCACGGCGAAGGGCCGCAGGTCGACGTGGCGCGGGCGCATGCCGTCCTCGACGAGCGTCGGGATGGTCGACAGCTGCACCACCGGCTGCGCGATCCAGCCCCGCGGGTCGTCGAGCAGCCGCTGCTTGAGCGCCTCGAGCTCCTCGGGCGTCGCGTCGGGGCCGACTACGAGGCCCTTGCCGCCCGAGCCGTCGACGGGCTTCACGACCAGCTCGTGCAGCCGGTCGATGACGTCGTCGAGCACACCGGGCTCCTCGAGCCGCCAGGTGTCGACGTTCTTGAGGATCGGCTCCTCCGACAGGTAGTAGCGGATCAGCTCGGGCACATACGTGTAGACGAGCTTGTCGTCGGCGATGCCGTTGCCGACCGCGTTCGCGATCGTCACGTTGCCGAGGCGCGCCGCGAGCATCAGGCCCGGGCTGCCGAGCATCGAGTCGGCACGGAACTGCAGCGGGTCGAGGTAGTCGTCGTCGACGCGGCGGTAGATCACATCGACGCGCGCGGGGCCCTCGGTTGTGCGCATGTAGACGCGGCCGCCGCTCGTGAACAGGTCGCGCCCCTCGACGAGCTCGACGCCCATGAGCCGCGCGAGCAGCGTGTGCTCGAAGTAGGCGGAGTTGTAGACGCCGGGCGTCAGCACCACCACGCGCGGGTCGTCGACGCCGGCGGGGGCGGCAGCGCGCAGCGCGTGCAGCAGCTTGTCGCAGTAGTCGCCGACGGGGCGCACCCGCATGGTCGAGAACATCTCCGGCAGCGTCTGCGCGATGACGCGACGGTTCGAGATCACGTAGCTGACGCCCGAGGGCACCCGCACGTTGTCCTCGAGCACGCGCCACTCGCCCTCCTGATCGCGGATCAGGTCGATGCCCGACACGTGGATGCGCACCCCGTTCGCGCCGGTGATGCCGGCCGCCTGGCGGTGGAAGTGGGTGGATGTGCTGATCAGCTTCGCGGGGATGATCCCGTCCTCGACGGCGCGCTGCGGGCCGTACATGTCGGCCAGGAACGCCTCGAGGGCGCGCACCCGCTGCTGGACGCCCGACTCGACGTGCCGCCAATCGGCCGCGGTGATGATGCGCGGGATCGCATCGAGCGGGAACGGCCGCTCCTCCCCCGCGAAGTCGAACGTGACGCCCTGCGCGAGGTACGAGGTGGCGAGCGCGTCGGCGCGAGCCCGCAGGTCGTCCTTCGACAGCTCGGTGAGGGCGTCGTACAGCGGCTTGTACGGGCCGCGCGCCTCGCCCCGCTGCTCGAACATCTCGTCCCAGGGCGTGCCTTCACGCCGACGGGGGTTCGCGAAGGGCTTGTCGTAGTCGTCGAAGAGATCGCCCATGGGGGCGAGCCTAGTGGCCGGTCGTTTCGGGTAGATCACGGCCGGCTGATGCACGTGTCGGTGTCGTGAAGCCGGCCGCCGCGGTCCTGCCCCGCAGACCCGGGGCGCATCGGCGGCCCCTCGGTAGGCTGGTCGGATGCCGACGCCCAGCCCCGCCGAGCTCGCGCGCGCCGAGGCGCGCATCGCGCTCACCCCCGACTTCCCGCAGCCCGGCATCCTCTTCCGCGACATCGCGCCGCTGCTCACCGACGCGGATGCGCTGCGGGTCGTCACCGAGGCGCTGGCCGCCCCGTTCGCGGGCGCCTTCGACCTCGTCGCGGGCGTCGAGGCGCGCGGGTTCCTGCTCGCCGGCACCGTCGCGGCGACGTGCGGCACCGGACTCCTGCCCATCCGCAAGGCGGGCAAGACACCGCGACCCACCGCATCCGTCGACTACGCCCTCGAGTACGGCACCGCCACCATCGAGGCCTCCGGCGACCTGACCGGCCGTCGCGTGCTGCTCGTCGACGACGTGCTCGCCACCGGCGGCACGCTGCGTGCCGCGGCCGAGCTGATCGAGCAGTTGGGCGGCACCGTGACCGGCGTCGCCGTCGTGCTCGAGCTGGCCGCGCTCGGCGGTCGAGGCATCGTGCCGTCGACCCACGCGGTCTTCACCGCCTGACGGCTAGCCTCGACCCATGCCAGAGCCCCGCACCGACGTGCTCATCGTCGGCTCGATCAACGTCGACGTCACCGCCTTCGCCGGCCGCCCGCCGCAGCCCGGCGAGACCATCTCTGGCGACGCGTTCGCCGTGCAGCTGGGCGGCAAGGGCGCCAACCAGGCCGTCGCCGCGGGCAGGGCGGGCGCCGTGACCCACATGGTCGGATGCGTCGGAGACGACGCGTTCGCCGACCTCGCGACCTCGTCGCTCGAGGCCGCAGGCGTGCGGCTCCAGCACGTGCGCACCGTGCCCGGCCACACGGGCATCGCCCACATCCGCGTCTACGAGCACGGCGACAACGACATCGTCGTCGTGCCGCACGCCAACGCAGCCCTCACCACCGAGCAGCTCGAGCAGGCCTTCGCCGCGCTCGCCGGCACCGCACGGGTGATGCTCACCCAGCTCGAGACGCCCTTCGCGATCACGCTCGCCGCCGCCCGCCTCGCCCACGACGCGGGCATCACCGTGATCCTCGACCCGGCACCGGCGGTGCCGCTCGACGACGCGATCTGGCCCTTCGTCGACATCGTCAAGCCCAACGAGACCGAGGCCAGCCTGCTCACCGGCATCGCCGTCGACTCCCGCGAGCGCGCGATCGAGGCGGGCCGCTGGTTCCTCGCCAAGGGAGCGCGCGCCGCGCTCATCACCATGGGCGGCGCCGGCAGCGTGCTCGTCACGTCGCAGTCGGTCACCGACCACGAGGCGATGCGCGTCGAGGTGGTCGACACGACCGCCGCGGGCGACGCCTTCGCCGGCCACCTCGCCGCAGCCCTCGCCGCAGATCTCCCGCTCGAGCAGGCGATCCGGCGAGCCGCGGCGGCGGGCGCCATCGCCGTCACGAGGCGCGGCAGCTCCGAGAGCATCCCGACCGCCGCAGCGGTCGACGCGCTGCTCGGCTGAGCGACCTCAGCGCAACAGCGCCTGCGCCTCGGGGCCTTCGCCCAGTCCGCGGCTCTCGGCGCGCACCGCCGCCTGCCGCTCCCACGGCGCCGGGATCGGGAAGTACGCCTCCAGGAACTCCCGCACCGCGCGCGTGCGCTCCTCGGTCGAGATCTCGGGGTGCGAGCCGTCGTTGAGGCAGAACATGTCCTGGTTGCGCTTGCGCAGCAGCCGATCCATCGCCGGCAGCGCCTTCCGCAGCGTCGTCTCGATGTACTGCACCTTCGCCATGCGCTGCCGCACCGCCCGGCCCGTCATCAACGCGTAGTAGTGGTACAGCGAGTTCGTCACCGAGATGTCGGTCGCCGAGCGGAACCGGCTGGCCGCCGTGCGCCGGAAGTCCTCGGGGAACTCCGCCTCGAGCTCGGCCATCACGCTGCGCCGCATCGGCGCCGCGCAGTGCTCGAGGTGCCGCGTCGTGATCGCGCCGAAGCGCTCCCGCAGCAGCCGCCGGTTGGTGCGCGCCGCGTTGTCGTGGCCCGAGCGCTTCTCGTGCGTCTCGCCCAGGCCGATGCGCGTCGTGGCCTCGACGAACTTGGTGATCCCGCCCGGTGAGAAGAACACATCCGGCTTCAGCGGCCTGCCGAAGAACATGTCGTCGTTCGAGTAGAGGAAGTGCTCGCTCAGCCCCTCGATGTGGTGCAGCTGCGCCTCGACCGCGTGCGAGTTGTGGGTCGGCAGCACCGACGGGTCGGCGAACATCGCCTCCGCCGGCACGATCGTCACCTGCGGATGGTCGGCGAGCCACTCCGGCGCGGGCGAATCGGTGGCGATGAAGATGCGGCGCACCCAGGGCGCATGCATGTGCACCGAGCGCAGCGCGTACTTCAGTTCGTCGATCTGCCGGTACCGCGCCTCGGAGTCGTCGCCCTCGCCGACCACGTAGGCCTGCATGCGCTTGGCGCGCTCGCGCTGGAAGTCGTCGCTCGAGCCGTCGACCCACGAGAACACCATGTCGATGTCGAACGAGATGTCGCTCGCCAGCGGCGCCCACATGTCGAGGATCGTCGGCCACTCGCGCCCGAAGCGGTGCACGCTGTCGTCGATCGCCTCGTGCCGCGGCATCGTCGTGCGCATCAGCGCGTTCGGCAGCGGCGCCGTGATCGTCTGCTCGCCGAAGCGCCACAGCTCGAGCTGCACGGCGGTCTGCCGTCCGTACCGCAGCCGGCCGGCCGGCTCGACGCGCGGCCGGTAGATGCGCATCGCAGTCGCCTTGCGGTGGCCCGCGAGCTTCCCGTCGGCGAGCAGCGCCTCGCGGCGTGCCGCCTTCTCGGGCGCGATCGCCTCGGCGTAGAACGGCTCGTCGGCGAAGGCCGTCGCGAGCGCCGCCGCGAGCTGCTTGCGGCGGGCGCTGTCGACCACGACGATCGGCCGCCCGTCGTCGTCGCGCACCAGCAGGCACGGGATCTCGGCGGCGTCGAGCGCGTCGCGCAGCGCCAGCAGGTCCTCGATCATCGACTCGCGCGGCGTCATGTGGCCGCTGAGCAGCGCGTAGCGGCCCTTCTGCATGACGATGTCGTCGCGCTCGAAGCGATCGAAGCGTCCGCCGGACTGCATGAGCACCGGCTCCGGCGCATCCGAGACGCGGATGCGGGAGACCGGCCGCGCGGGCGCGAAGGCGCTGTCGTGGTGGTCGACGTTCCGCTGCTGGTCTTCCGTCACTTCGTGGGCCGCTCCTGCCTCGGGGTACGTCCCATGGTACGACCGGAACGCCGTTCGCCGAATCCGGGCTTCGCGTTCCGTACACGCCGAGTTCACGCGCCGTTCGCCTGCATTCGCTGGACTAGCCTCCGAGCAGAGCTCGACGCTGCGCCCGACCCGACCCCTGGGATTGGAAGATCCGTGACCAGCCGCACGCCAGAACATCCTCGGCCCGACCACTTCCTGCTCCACATCTCCGACACCCACCTGCTCGCCGGCGGCGGCCGCCTGTACGACCGCGTCGCCAGCGAGGAGCACCTGCGCCGGCTCTTCGACGAGTTCGAGGCATCGGGCGCCCGTCCCGACGCGATCGTCTTCACCGGCGACCTCGCCGATCTCGGTGAGGCGGATGCGTACCGTCGCCTCCGCGCGATCGTCGAGCCGATCGCGCTCGACCTGGGCGCCGAGCTCGTGTGGGTGATGGGCAACCACGACGAGCGCCGCGCGTTCCGCACCGAGCTGCTCGACCAGCCGGCCTCCGACGCGCCGATCGACGCGGTCACCTGGGTCGGCGGCCTGCGCATCGTGACGCTCGACTCCACCGTGCCCGGCCTGCACCACGGGGAGGTGTCGCGCGCGCAGCTCGCGTGGCTGCGCGACGTGCTCGCCGAGCCCGCGCCGCACGGCACGATCCTCGCGATGCACCACCCGCCCGTGCCGAGCGTGCTCGACCTGGCCGTCAGCGTCGAGCTGCGCGACCAGGTGCACCTCGCCGAGGCCCTCGTGGGCACCGATGTGCGCTCGATCCTGGCCGGCCACCTGCACTACTCGTCGTCCGCCACGTTCGCGGGCATCCCCGTGTCGGTCGCGTCGGCCACCTGCTACACGCAGGATCTCAACGTGCCGGTCGGCGGCACGCGCGGCCGCGACGGCGCCCGCGCCTTCAACCTGGTGCACGTCTACCCGTCGACCGTGCTGCACTCGGTGGTGCCGCTGGGCGCGTTCCCGCACCTCGACTGGATCGACGCCGACGAGTCGGCGCGCCGGCTCGAGCTGGCGGGCCTGCGGCTCGCGCCGCGCTCGCCCCTCGTCATCGCCTGAGCGGCGGCCAGGGCGGCGGCCAGCGCGGCGGCCCGCGCGGCCGCGAGGGCGCCCGCTCCTAGACCAGCCGCGCCTCGATCGTCACGTCGTCGGTGACGTGCACCTGCACGTCGGCGACGCTGATGCCCTCGGGCAGCTCGGACGCGAGGTCGATGCGGCGGCCCTCGTACTTCGTGATCCTGCCGCGCACCGCGCCGAGCATCGCCGCGACCAGCGGGTTGCCGCTGTCGAGCTGGATGTTCGAGAGCGTCACGCCCATCAGCTCGTCGATGGCGGCGTTGGCCGACCCGTGCACGCTCGCGCCCAGCAGCCCCTTGCGCAGCTTCGCGTCGACCGTGACCGTCAGCTCGTGCGAGCCGATCGCCTGCACGTCGAGCACGAGCTTCGACACGGTGATGCCGTGGTCGAGCAGCGCCGACTCGGCCAGGCCCAGCACCGCCTTGCCGAGCTGCTCCTTCGGCACCGACACGGTCGCGTGGCCGTGCAGCGGGTGCTCGGCGCTGGGGCGCGCCAGCTCGACCGCCAGCTCGCCGTGGTCGGTCTCGATCCAGGTGAACGGCACGTCGGTGAGCGTCGCGTCGAGGGTGACCTCGGCGCCGGAGATGTGCATGGGGTTCGCCTGCACGCGCAGGTCGCGCAGCTCGGCGTCCTCCCACGTCACCGACGCGCCCTGCGGCTCGAGCCGCGCGCGATCGCGGTCGTGCTCGCCCGCGAGCATGAAGTCGGTGAGGTCGAGGTGGAGCCGCGAGATGTCGGCGCCGTCGAGCTCTGCGTCGATGCGAGAGGTGCACGCGATGCCGGCGGGCTCAGCGGCGATCACCACGGTGCGGATGCGCTTCGCGAGCTGGGTGCCGTCGGTCGGCCTGGGGGCGTGCCCGAGGAGGATGCTTTCAGCCACCCCGCGACCATACTCCCGTTCTGCGCTGCCCGCTCACAGGGCCTCGCGCGGAGCGCTCGGATCGGCGCTGGATCGCCGGCGCGACCCCTGTCGGCAGCGCTGTGCGGCGCTCGTCAGCGCCGTTCGCAGCGCCGCTGCATGCCCGTCGCCGCCTCGCGCATGACGGCCGCGTGCTGCCGCGCGAGCGGCGCGTGCAGCAGGGCGCTCGCGGCGCGCAGCAGCGGTGCGCGCACGTCGACCTCCTGCGTGAAGTCGACCCGGGTGCCGTCTCCGGCGGGGCGCACGCGCCACGCGCACCACCCCTCCAGGTCGCCCGCGATCGCGGCCCGCAGCTCGCCCGGCCCGCGCGACGCCTCTGCGATCGTGATGCGGATGCGGTACCCGAGCGGAGCGCGCACCACCATCCGCGCCTCGCGATCGCCGGGCACCGCCCGCCCGCCGATCACGCGGACGCTCGGCCACCACGCCCCGTAGCCGGGCACGTCCTCGAGGAGCGCGAGCACCGCATCCGCCCCCGCATCGACGACCCACGAGTGGTCGAAGCGGAAGCGGGTGCGCATGCAGCCATCATGCCGCGGCGCTGTGCCGGGCCGGCGCGGGCGAGCCCTGGCGCCAGCGCGTCGGCGGGCGTAGGTTCGCGCCAGGACCACGAGCGAGGGAGTCGTCGTGAGCAATCTGGTGGTGCACTTCGAGATCCACGGCAGCGAGCCGCAGCGGCTGATCGACTTCTACGGCGCGCTGCTCGGCTGGCGGTTCGCGCAGTACGGCGACACGCCCTACTGGACCATCGACACCGGGCACGGCTCGATCGGCATGCAGAGCGCCGGCATGGGCATCAACGGCGGGCTGGCGCAGCGCGAGGGGCCGGCGCCCGCGGAGGGCGCGCCGATCAGCGGCGCCAACGTCGTCGTCGGCGTGGCCGACGCCGACGACTGCTTCGCCAAGGCGCTCGAGCTCGGCGGCGCTGCGGCGGTCGAGCCGGAGGACATGGCGGGCATCGGCCGGGTCGGCTACCTGCGCGACCCCGACGGCAACGTCTTCGGCATCATCTCGGAGCGGCTCTCGGACGGCACCTCGGTGCTCACCATGGCGGAGGACGACCTGGAGGCGCCGATGCACGGCGAGACGACGGCGCTCGACGCGATGACGATCACGCCGGAGCCGTAGCCGCAGCCGCGGCCGAAGCCAGAGCCGCAGCCGCGGCCCAGCGGCCCGCGCTACGCGCCGACAGCCGCGCGGAACTCGCGGATGAGCATCTCGAGGTCGGCCTCGTCGATCACGATCGGCGGCGCCAGCCGCACGGTCTGGCCGTGCGTGTCCTTCGCCAGGATCCCGCGCTCGAGCAGCCGCAGGCACACGTCGCGCGCGCTGCCGACGGCCGGATCGATGTCGATGCCGGCCCACAGCCCCGCCCCGCGCACCGCGGTGACCCCGTGACCGATCAGCTCGCCGAGGCCCGCCTGCAGGCGCTCGCCCAGATCGCGGGCGCGAGCCTGCATCGCACCCTCGGAGAGCATCCGCACCACCTCGAGGCCCACGGCCGCCGCCAGCGGGTTGCCGCCGAACGTGGAGCCGTGCGAGCCGGGCGTCAGCACGCCCAGCACGTCGCTGTTCGCGACCACCGCCGACACCGGCACGACGCCGCCCCCGAGCGCCTTGCCCAGCAGGTAGACGTCGGGCACGACGCCCTCGTTGTCGCACTGGAAGGTCGCGCCGGTGCGGCCGAGTCCCGACTGGATCTCGTCGGCGATGAAGAGCACCCGCTCGCGCGAGGTGATCTCGCGCACCCGCTGCAGGTAGCCGGCCGGCGGCACCTTGATGCCCGCCTCGCCCTGGATGGGCTCGAGCAGCACGGCGGCTGTGTTGGGCGTGATCGCCGCCTCGAGCGCCTCGGCGTCGCCGAAGGGCACCCGCACGAAGCCGGGCGTGAACGGCGCGTAGCCGCTGGTGGCATCCGGGTCGTCCGAGAACGACACGATCGTGGTCGTGCGGCCGTGGAAGTTGCCCTCCATGACGATGATCTCGGCCTGCCCGGCCGGCACGCCCTTCACCTCGTAGGCCCATCGGCGGGCGACCTTGATGCCCGACTCCACGGCCTCCGCGCCAGTGTTCATCGGCAGCACCATGTCCTTGCCGGCGAGCTTCGCGAGCGCCTCGACGAACGGGCCGAGGGCCGCGGAGTGGAAGGCGCGGCTCGTGAGCGTCACCCGGTCGAGCTGCGCGTGCGCGGCCGCGAGCAGCCGCGGGTTGCCGTGCCCGAAGTTCACAGCCGAGTAGGCGGCGAGGCAGTCGAGGTAGCGCCGGCCGTCGACGTCGGTCACCCACGCGCCCTCCGCGGTCTCGACCACCACGGGAAGCGGGTGGTAGTTGTGGGCGGCGTGCGCCTCGACCTGACCGATGGCGGCCTGCGTGGCCGGGCTGAGCGCATCCGTCGTCGTCTGGGTCATCTCGGCCTCCATGGTCGTGCTGTGCGCCGTCTCGTGCATCGCCGTCTCGTGCATCGCCGTCTCGTGCATCGCCGACCCGTTCATCGCCGCAGCTCCAGCGTGCAGCACTTGATGCCGCCGCCGCCGCGCAGCAGCTCGCTCAGGTCGAGGCCGACCGTCGCGTAGCCGCGCTCGGCGAGCGAGCGCTCGAAGCCCGCCGCGCGCTGCGCGATCAGCATGGTGGCGCCGTCGCCGAACGAGTTGAGGCCCAAGACGGATGCGTCCTGGTCGTCGACGATGACGGCGTCGGGGTAGCGGCGCTCGAGCTCCGCACGGCTGGCGTCGTCGAACGCCCCCGGCAGGTAGGCGATGTTGGCGTCGTCGAGGATCGCGATCGCCGTGTCGAGGTGGTAGAACGACGGGTCGACGAGCCGCAGGCTGACGACCTCGCGGTCGAAGATGCGGCGCAGCTCGTCGTGCGACTCGAGACTCGTGCGGAACCCGTGGCCCGCCAGGATCGCGCCGTTCGAGAGCAGGAAGTCGCCCTCGCCCTCGTTGACGTGCTCGGGCTCGTGCACCTCGAAGCCGTGCTCGCCGAACCAGCGCATGTAGGCGGGACCCTCGGGCACGCGCTCCTCGTAGGTGAACTTGGC